>NZ_CANMPJ010000002.1:634519-951779 GCF_947499705.1 uncultured Erythrobacter sp.
AGCGCTTGCGCAGCTCGGGGTCCTGCGTCGCGACGCCGACCGGACACGTGTTGAGGTGACACTTGCGCATCATGATGCAGCCCGCCGCGATCAGCGGAGCGGTCGCGAAGCCGAACTCATCTGCGCCAAGCAGCGCGCCGATTGCGACGTCACGTCCTGTGCGAAGCCCGCCATCGACCTGCACCGCGATCCGGCTGCGCAGATCGTTGAGCAACAGCGTCTGTTGAGTCTCGGCGAGGCCGATCTCCCATGGAGAACCGGCGTGGGTCAGGCTGGTCAGCGGCGAAGCGCCAGTTCCGCCGTCATAGCCGGAAATCGTCACATGGTCGGCGCGTGCTTTTGAAACGCCCGCTGCGACCGTGCCGACTCCGACCTCGGAGACGAGTTTCACCGAGATACGCGCACCGGTGTTCACGTTCTTGAGATCGTGAATCAGCTGCGCGAGATCTTCAATCGAGTAGATGTCATGGTGCGGCGGCGGTGAGATCAAGCCCACGCCCGGCGTCGAGTGCCGCACCGCGCCGATCCGCTTGTCGACCTTGTGACCAGGCAGCTGGCCACCTTCACCGGGCTTTGCGCCCTGCGCCATCTTGATCTGGATATCGTCGGAATTGACAAGGTATTCGGTGGTCACGCCGAAGCGGCCTGAGGCCACCTGCTTGATCCGGCTGCGCATCGAATCGCCGTTTTCCATTTGCTGGAAACGGAACGGTTCTTCGCCGCCTTCACCGGTGTTCGAACGCCCGCCGATGCGGTTCATCGCGACGGCAAGCGTCGAGTGCGCCTCATGGCTGATCGAGCCAAAGCTCATCGCCCCGGTGCTGAACCGTTTGACGATTTCGCTCGCCGGTTCGACTTCGTCGAGCGGGATGGCCTCTTCAGCGTTCTTGAATTCCATCAGCCCGCGAATGGTAAGCAGCCGCTCGGACTGCTCGTTCACCGACTTGGCGAATTCCTCGTAATTTGTGTGATCGTTGCCGCGCACCGCGTGCTGCAATTGCGCGACGTTTTCCGGCGTCCATGCATGCTCCTCGCCGCGCAGGCGGTATTGATAGATGCCGCCAACATCGAGCATGTTTGCGTAGAGCGGGTTGTCGCCATAGGCCTGCGCGTGGCGTCGCACGCTTTCCTCGGCGACTTGCTCCAGCCCGATCCCGTCAATGGTGGTGGCTGTGCCGGTGAAGTACTTCTCGACAAAGTCCGACGACAGGCCAACCGCATCGAAGATTTGCGCGCCGCAATAGGATTGGTAGGTCGAAATGCCCATCTTGGACATGACCTTGCGAATGCCTTTGCCGATGCTCTTGATATAGTTCTGCTGCACCTCGCGCGGGTCGAGTTCGAGGTGCTTCTTGCGGCGGATGTCTTCGAGCGTTTCGAACGCGACATAGGGGTTGATCGCTTCCGCGCCGTAGCCTGCGAGGACGCAGAAATGGTGCACTTCGCGCGCTTCACCGGTTTCGATCACCAGGCCGGTTTGCATCCGCAGACCCTGACGCACGAGGTGATGGTGCACAGCAGCCGTGGCCAGCAATGCAGGCATCGGCACGCGGCCTTCATTCTGCCCGCGATCCGACAGGACGAGGATGTTCTGGTCCTGCAGCACCGCTTCGGTCGCGGCCCAGCACATTTCCTTGATCGCGAGCTCGATCCCCTCAACGCCTTGCTCAGCGTCGAACGTGATATCGATCGTTTCGCAGCGGAATGCACCGTCTAGTGCTGCTTCAACCGAGCGGATCTTGGCGAGGTCCTCATTGGTGAGGATCGGTTGTTCGACTTCTAGCCGCTTATGCGTACCGGCATCGCGGCCAAGCAGGTTGGGACGCGGGCCGATCATGGAGATCAGGCTCATCACCAGCTCTTCGCGGATCGGATCGATCGGCGGGTTGGTGACCTGCGCGAAGTTCTGTTTGAAATAGTCGTAGAGCAGCCGCGCCTTGTCCGACAGGACGGCAATCGGCGTGTCGGTGCCCATCGACCCAATCGGATCGTCGCCTTTGACCGCCATCGGTTCGAGGAAGCGCGAGATGTCTTCCTGCGTGTAGCCGAACGCCTGCTGGCGCTGGAGCAGGGTGGTTTCGCTTTCGGGAATTTCCGAAAGCTCCGGTTCGATTTCGCGAATATCTTCGAGCTTGAACTGGGCCCTTTCGAGCCAGTCTGCATAGGGTTCCGCACCCGCGAGATCGGCCTTCAACTCTTCGTCTTCGATGATGCGGCCTTGTTCAAGGTCGATCAGCAGCATCTTGCCCGGTTGCAGACGCCATTTGCGGGTGATGTCTTCCTCGGCAAAGGGCAACACGCCGCTTTCCGAAGCCAGGCAGACGATATCGTCTTTGGTCACGCAGAATCGCGCGGGGCGCAAGCCGTTGCGGTCCAAAGTTGCACCGATCTGGCGGCCATCGGTGAAGCACACGGCGGCAGGGCCGTCCCACGGCTCCATCAAAGCGGCATGATACTCGTAAAACGCGCGGCGTTCCGGATCCATCAGCGCGTTGCCGTTCCACGCTTCGGGGATCAGCATCATCATCGCATGGGCAAGGCTGTATCCCCCCGCGAGCAGCAGCTCGAGCGCGTTGTCGAGGCAAGCGGTGTCCGATTGCCCGTGCGGAATGATCGGCCACATCTTGTCCAGATCAACGCCGAGCAGATCGCTTTCCATCGTGCGGCGGCGCGCATTCATCCAGTTCACATTGCCGCGATTGGTGTTGATCTCACCATTATGCGCAATCAGGCGGAATGGGTGCGCGAGGCGCCAGCTCGGGAAAGTGTTGGTCGAGAAGCGCTGGTGCACGAGGCCGAGCGCCGATACGCAATCGGGATCGCGCAAATCATCGTAGAAACTGCCGACCTGCCCTGCGAGCAGCAGCCCCTTGTAAACGATGGTGCGGGTCGAAAAGCTGGGCAGGTACGTGTCCGTCAGACCCGGCAGATTATGCTTTTCGGCAAGCTGCTCGAGCGGGTTTTGAACCTGCTTGCGGATCACGAGCAGTTTCCGCTCGAACGCGTCCTGATCGGCGCAGCCTTCGCCGCGGGCGATCATTGCCATCTGGATGACCGGCATCGAATCGATCACGGCATCGCCAAGTCCGTCGAGGGTCACCGGAACATCGCGCCAGCCGATGAAGCGCTGGCCTTCCTTCGCAGCAAATTTCTCGAATCGCTCCGCCACGAATGTGCGCGCCGCTTCGTCTTGCGGCATGAAGCACATGGCCACCGCGTAGTCGCCCGGCGCGGGCAGATCGTGCCCATTGTCATCGGCCCAGCGGCGAATCAGTGGGTCGGGAATCTGGATCAGAAGTCCCGCGCCGTCGCCCAGCAACGGATCGGCACCCACCGCGCCGCGATGATCGAGTTTGTCAAGAATCTCAAGCGATTGCTCGATAATGGCATGACTCTTCTCGCCCTTGATATGAGCGACCATGCCAACACCGCAGGCGTCATGTTCATTTCGCGGGTCGTAGAGACCCTGGGGAGCGGGATGACCCACCATGGCAAAGTTCCATCCTGTCAGATGCCGGAGGGTGCGGCCCGGCTCGCGCTATGACGAGGGAGCACTCAGCGGCAGAGTGTCGAGCGGGGAGCATGCCCCAAAGGAGCACCCGCGCACGTTCGAAACTCTCATGCCGACAGGAACGCGATTTTGCAACCGCGAAGAGTGAAGTATTATTTCACTTGAGTATGGCTGGGCTTTGGCTTGATTGCGCGGACTGCATTCAAGCAAGCGCCATGTTGCACGATTCGCGCCCTGCTGTGTGGGGAGGAGGTCAGGCCGCTCCGCGCATTGTCTGAAGTTTGCCCAGAGCCTCGCGCAGTTCGCGTTCGGTGCCATCTTCGGATTCGCCCGCTTGTGATTCGGCCAGCGTTGCAGCTTTGTCGTTGGCCGCGAGACCTTTTTCCGTGAAGACGGAAAGTGCCTTCAGAGCCTCGGCGAGTGCGGCGTCGCGCTCGGTTGCCTGTTCGGCTGGCGGACGGTTGCGCGCCACTTCCTGACGTTCGTGAAGCGCGACAGCAAGCCGCTCGACCATCTGCACGAGGCTTAGATCCTGCGGCGGAACCGCGCGAAGCGTCTCGACTGCGGTTGGCTTTCTGGGCGGGCTTGCAGCGCGGCTCTTCTCTGCAAGCTGCGTAAACTCGCTGAGGTCGAGGTGGTCCTTGTTCAGCGCAGTCTGGCGAGCGCGGTGATCGCTGAGCGCCTGCACCAGCTCAAGTTGCTTACCGCGATTGCGGCGGCGACGGAGCGGAAGGCGGCTGGCGGGTTCAGGCGTCTCAGTTTCAGCCGCCTCTCTGGCTGGCTCGAGATGCTCGTTCGCCAGTGGATCAACCTGAGCAGGTTCCTCCGCCGGCCCTTCGACGGGCTCAGGGGCAGGCTCTGGAGTAGCTTCCAGATCGGCACCCAGCTCGAGTGTTTCTTCAATTTCAGTGTTTTCCGGCTCGTCGATCACCGGCTCGTCTTCGGCTACCGGCTCCTGTTCAACTTGCTCAGTTTCGACAGGCTCCTCGTCAATCGGCGCGTCGAGACTTTCGCTGCCCAGTTCGGACGCCGGGTCAATCGGACGCACATGATCGGCGGCGCGGTCGATCAGCGCTTCCGAGCGACCCGGTAGACGGTCGCGCCATTTGGTCGCGGCAAAAAATCCGAATGCGCCGCCAAGAGCGGCGGCGAGCCCGGCGAAGAAATAGCGGGCGAAACCGTCAAGCACCCCGAGAGCGGAGGCCGTGGTTATCTGATTGATGATCGATGCGGGTAGAACCATGACGATAAGCCCGGAAAGGGAAGCCCCCCAGACCGTAAGCGCGGGCACGAAAAACGGATGCGCGGCAATCGGCAACCGGTTGCGGCGGCGCATCTTAAACTCGGTATTTGCGGACCTGCTGAAAAGCATGCTGCCCCTCGTTCCTACCCTGTTGAACCAGCGCTACTAAACCTAGGCTGGTGCGGTGAGGGCGGCACGCCCATCCCCGCGATTAACATTGGCTAGCAAGAGATGGTAAACGTCTTGATAACGCCGGGCATTGGCTGCCCAGTCATGCCTGGCGCGCACATGAGCGACGCCGCGTTCGCGAATTGCATCCCACTCGCCGCGCGCTTCGAACACTTCATGCAGAGCAGCAGCGCAGGCGGCGGGGTCGTCGGGCGCGAACAGAAAACCGGTTTCGCCGTGTTTCATCAGCTCGCGGTGCCCGCCGACATTCGAAGCGGCGACGATTCGGCGCTGCGCCATCGCCTCGAGCGGTTTGAGAGGTGTGACGAGATCTGTCAGGCGCGAGTGCTTGCGCGGATAGGCGAGCACGTCGATCAGTGAATAATAGCGTTCGACTTCGGAATGGGGGACCCTGCCGGTGAAGATCACCGCTTCGGGTTCAGGCAGCTTTGCAGCAGCTGCGCGCCATTCGGCGTCCATCTCGCCAGCCCCGACCAACAACAGCCTCGCATCGGGTTGCTCGCGGCGGAGGTGCGGCATTGCGGCGATCAGGTCGTCCACGCCTTCATAGGCGTAGAAGCTGCCGATATAGCCAATCAGCGGCGTGTCGGGCCCGATGGCCAACCCTCCAGCCAGCGCCTCGTCGCGTGGCGGTGGATCGCCGAACAGCGACAGATCGACACCGTTGGGCATGATACCGATTTTGCCGGGATTGATACCGCGTTCGATCAAGTCGTCGCGAAGGCCCTGGCAGATTGTGAACACCGCATCGGCGCGTTTCACGATTTGAGTCTCCAGCGCGCGCGTCAGATGGTATTTGACCGAGCCTTCGGTTCCGGTGCGGTTGCCGACGGCAGCATCTTCCCAGAAGGCACGAATTTCATAGACGAGCGGCACGCCGAGAGCGCTCGCGGCACGCCATGCGCCTCCTCCACAAAGAGCCGGGGAATGCGCGTGGATAATGTCAGGCCGCCAGTCCTTGGCGAGCGCCTGGATCGATGCAGACAGCGCGGCCATTTCGCGCGCTTCGCTTACTCCCGGCGGGCCCGAGGCTTCACCCGGCGTGCGGTGGAATGTGAGACCGTCAACGGTTTCGACGCTGGATGTTCCCTCGCCGCTATGCCGCAGCCCCGTGATCCCGCGCACTTCCAGCCCAAGAGCCTGCTGCGCCTTCAGGATCGCGCGCGTGCGAAAGGTGTAGCCGCTATGCAGCGGCAGCGAATGGTCGAGGACGTGCAGAACCCGTGTCATGCCTCGGCCTTTGCCACGAATGTGCTTAACGGCCCGTCAACTGCCTTTGTCTAATGCCCCTGATAGAGCGGGCGACAGCGTCTGCCGGATAGACAGAGCTATGATCGACTATTTCGCCCTCGCCCTAGGACATGGCCTTATGGCCATCGCGCTGTTGCGCCTGGTGTGGCGTGATGGCCTCGATAATGATCCGCTTATTGGCGACATAAGGGACGCGATTGCGCAAAGGCGTAAGGACGCGAGCGTTGCAGGACGCAACGCGCGCCGCCGTGAGGCTGCGCAAGGCGATGAGCCTGTGCGCTCAAGCAGCGTAAGCGGTAGCGCAGAAAAGAAGGCCTGATGCTCGATCTCGCTTTCCTCGCCTTTATCGGCTTTGTCCTGGTGCTCGGATTGCGCCGCCCGTTTCTGTGGGTGCTGCTGTATGTCTATATCGACATCATCGCGCCGCAGCGGATCGGCTATGCGATTATCCAGACTATCCCGGTTTCGTTCATCGCCTTCGGCGCGGCGTTTGGCGGCTGGCTGCTGCTCGATCGCAAGGAAGGCGTTCGCTTCACGCTGCGGCAGGGATTGATTCTGGCGCTGCTGGTCTATTGCTGGTGGACCACGCAGAATGCCGACTTCCCGATCCCTGCCCTGGATAAGTGGGAGTGGGTCTGGAAGGCGCTGCTGTTCGCACTGTTCCTGCCTTTCACACTGAC
The DNA here is from genome assembly GCF_947499705.1 of uncultured Erythrobacter sp. NCBI lineage: Bacteria > Pseudomonadati > Pseudomonadota > Alphaproteobacteria > Sphingomonadales > Erythrobacteraceae > Erythrobacter > uncultured Erythrobacter sp. The sequence goes on from NZ_CANMPJ010000002.1 coordinate 641,394, forward strand.
CACGCGTGCGCGGTTGGAAGGTCTCGCACTGATCCTGGTCCTGTCGATTGCGACCATCGTGATCGGAACGGGAATGAAAACCGTGCTGGGCGGCGGCGGCTACGAGAACCTCAAATTCTTCGTCAACGACAATAGCGGCATTTACGAAAGCTCTACGCTGGCGACGGTAGCGATCGCGCTGACGCCGATGGTCTGGTGGTTCACGCGGTTCGGCACGATCTACAAACCGCAATGGCCGGTGACGGTGTTTGCAGTGTTGCTGATCTTCGCCTGCCTGCTGGTGCCGGTGGGGACCGAGGCGCGCACCGGGCTCGTCTGCATCGCTGTGCTCGGCGTGCTGCTGCTGCGTTATATCAAACGGCGTGTGCTGTTCCTCGCAGCCGGTGCCGTCATTGGGATGACTGCGCTGCCATTCCTTCCGCCAAGCTATTATGAGCGTATGGCGACGATTGCCGAGCCGGGTGGCGACGAAAGCGCTTCGACCCGCGTGGCCGTTTGGAATTGGACGCTCGACTACGCGTCCGAAAACCCAATGGGCGGCGGCTTCGATGCCTATCGCGGCAACCGGTTCACCTATGAAATGCCGGTCAAGGAAGAGGTCGGCAACACGACCTCGGTCGAGTTCCGCGAAGTCGTCGATGAAGGCCGCGCCTACCACTCGGCGATCTTCGAACTGCTTGGCGAACAAGGCTATCCGGGCCTCACGATCTGGCTGCTGCTGCATGGTCTGGGCGTGTGGCAGATGGAGCGCGTCCGGCGGCGTTGGAAGGACAAGAGCGACGAAGCCGAGGCATGGATCGCGCCGTTCGCCACCGCGCTTCAGCTGGCGAGCTTCGTCTATATCACCGGAGCCCTGTTTCAGGGGATCGCCTATCAGCCGGTCATGCTGATGATCATCGGATTGCAGATCGGCCTCAATAATTACTGCAAACGGCTCGACTCGCAGCAGGCCAAATTGGAGCAGAGCGATCAGCTTTCTCCGACTGCCGAACGCGCGCGAAAGCGGGCCAGCCGAGCGAATGCACCCAATGCCGTAACGGCATAGCGCTGCCCGATTCTGGGCGATTGCACTCCTCTCTCGCGACTGCCATGTAGCTCCTCGAAATAGCGCCGCGCGGGCGGGATTCCGCACGGCGAAACCGGAAGAGGAGCAGTCCCATGACACCGCAAGAATTGGCCGCAAAGGTCGGCGAGAATATCGGCACCAGCGAATGGGTCGAAATGAGCCAGGAAAAGATCAACATGTTCGCGGATGCGACCGGTGACCACCAGTTCATCCATATCAACGAAGAAGCGGCAAAGATGACGCCATTTGGCGGCACCATCGCACATGGCTTCATGACTCTGTCGATGATCCCGTATCTCTCCGCCAACAGCGACATGCCCAAGATCGACAATGTGAAGATGGGCGTGAATTATGGCGGCAACAAAACGCGTTTCATCAACCCGGTCCGCTCGGGCAAGCGCATTCGCGGTCACTGGAAGCTCGTCGAGATGATCGAAAAGCGTCCCGGCCAATGGCAGCAGACAGCCGAGATCACGATCGAGATCGAAGGCGAGGAAAAGCCTGCCCTGATCTGTGAGTGGATCACGCAGTTCTTCGTCTGAAAAACCCCGCGAGTTCCCGCGGAAACGAAGTTGGCTCAAGGCCTACGCAGGGAACTCCAGAAGCATAGCACCAAGATCGATGAGATCCCCGCCTGCGCGGGGACTCGTATTTAAGGAAAAAGGAATTCCCCCATGTCACGTGACGCAGTCATCGTCTCCACCGCTCGCACGCCGATTGGGCGCGCCTACAAAGGCGGCTTCAACGCTACCCCCGGCGCAACGCTCGGCTCATTCTCCTACAAGGCCGCCGTCGAACGCGCTGGCATCGACGGCGGCGAAGTCGACGATGTCGTGTGGGGCGCGGTCCTCACCCAGGGCACGCAAGCGGGTAATATCGGTCGCCAGGTCGCCCTTCGCGGCGGCGCTCCTGTCTCGGTTCCGGCGCAGACGATCGACCGCCAATGCTCTTCGGGTCTGATGGCAATTGCTACGGCGGCGAAGCAGATCACAGTCGACAATATGGATATCGTCGTCGGTGGCGGTCAGGACTCGATCTCGATGGTCCAGACCCCCGAAATGCGCGTTCAGATGGACCCGTCACTGCTAGCCATGCACAAAGACGTCTATATGCCGATGCTCCAGACCGCTGAAACCGTGGCTGAGCGCTATGGCATCAGCCGCGAAGCGCAGGACGAATACGCGCTGCAATCGCAGATGCGCACCGCAGCCGGTCAGGAAGCGGGCAAATTCGACGACGAAATCGTTCCTGCGACCACCACCATGATGGTCAAGGACAAGGAAACCGGCGAAGTCAGCCAGGTCGAACACACGCTGACCAAGGATGAAGGCAATCGCCCTTCAACCACGCTTGAAGGTCTGCAAGGCCTCCAGCCGGTAATGGGTCCGGGCAAGGTGATCACTGCCGGTAACGCCTCGCAGCTGTCAGACGGTTCTTCGGCAAGCGTGTTGATGGAAGCCAAGATCGCCGAGCAAAAGGGTCTCCAGCCGCTTGGCCGCTATGTCGGCATGGCTGTCGCTGGCACAGAGCCTGACGAAATGGGCATCGGCCCGGTCTATGCTATTCCGAAGCTGCTCAAGCAGACCGGCCTCAAGATGGACGATATCGGCCTGTGGGAACTGAACGAAGCTTTCGCCGTGCAGGTCCTTTATTGCCGCGACAAGCTCGGCATCGACAACGACATTCTCAACGTCAATGGCGGCTCAATCTCGATCGGCCACCCCTACGGCATGACCGGCGCACGCTGCACCGGCCACGCACTGATCGAAGGCAAGCGCCGCGGCGCGAAGTATGTCGTCGTCACCATGTGCGTCGGCGGCGGCATGGGCGCAGCGGGCCTGTTCGAGGTCTTCTAAGCGCAAACATTGCAAGAAATTGAAGAGGGCGGCGCGGGAGCAATCCTGCGCCGCCTTTTTCTTTGCCTTCGTTTCTGGCTAAAGTCCCCTAATGGGGATCATGGAAATCATTGGGATCGCGGGGAGTGTTAGCCTGCTTTCGGGTTGGCGGCTCTATTTGTGCGTCTTCGCAACCGGCCTTGCGATGCGGCTCGATGCGTTGCCGGTGCCAGAGCATCTTTCCAGCCTAGCAGTGCTCGAGAACCCATGGGTTATGGGCATTGCGGCGTTCGGAGCGCTGGCGGAGTTCTTTGCCGACAAGGTGATGTGGCTCGATAGCGCGTGGGACACGATCCATACGCTGGTCCGCCCGGTGGGCGGTGCGCTGCTGGCGCTGGCGATTGTCGACCCGTCCGATCCCGCGATGCAGGTGGTCGCGTTCATGCTGGGCGGCGGCGCGAGTTTCCTCGCGCATGGCGGCAAGGCGAGCGCGCGGGCAGTGGTGAACACGTCGCCGGAACCGGTCAGCAATGTGATGGCTTCCAGCGCGGAGGATGTTGCGACTGTTGGACTGCTGTGGGTGGCCTACGAATATCCGGTGATCGCTGGAGGAATTGCGTTGGTGCTACTTGCTCTTGTGATCGCCCTGCTGATGTGGGCACGCCGAATGATCAAGCGCCTGTTCTTTCGGGCGCCGAAGGTCGAAAGATCGTAGTCGACTTATGACGCAAGAAGAATGGGCGAATTCCAACGACGCTGAAGCTATGCTCGAAGCGCTCTACAGCGAAGAACCGAAATTCTTCGAGCAGCAGGTTAGCCAACTGCATAGGTTTCTGATCGCCTGTTGCTGGAAGCACGCCCATCTGATTCCGCAGCAAGGGCTCAGGGATGGACTAAGGGGAGCTGAAAGATGGATCGTCGGAGAAATCGATGACGAAGAGCTCAATCGATTGAATTGGTACGCCGAGGCGGATGCATTCTTTCTCGACTACGCAAAAGCTCCTGCTGAACTGGATCAGATCAGGAAAATGATAACGGCGATCGGCGAACTCGACGATTTGTCGTTTGACGATGCGAGGGCCTTGTTGCTCGAAGCCGCGTATTTCGCTGAGGGATCAATGATCTATCCGCAAATTCGTCCAGCGCCTTGGTTCGAGCGAGTCTTCACATCGAAGTTTCTTTGCGCGAAACTGTTACGAGAACACGTGAAGCCGCCCCTTACATCCTGATCTGCCTCACCCGTGCGCCGCGATAAACTCCTCGACCACCGGAGCTACCTTGTCGCGCCAGCGGCTGCCGTTGAAGATGCCGTAGTGCCCGGCACCTTCGGCCATGTAGTAGCGCTTTTTCTTCTCTGAGAGTCCGGTTGCGAGCTTGAGTGCAGCCTTGGTCTGGCCCAAGCCTGAAATATCGTCGCGCTCGCCTTCGATGGCCAGCAGCGCGGTATCGGTGATCTGGGTCAGGTCGACGACCTCGCCCTTATGTTCGAACGTGCCGTTGGGGATCGAGTGTTTCTGGAACACTTCCTCGACCGTTTGCAGGTAAAATTCCGCCGTCATGTCGCAAACGCTGCGATATTCGTCGTAGAAATCCTTGGTCGCCTGTGCGCTCGCATCGTCGCCCGTGGTGAGGTGTTTGAACATCTCATAGTGGCTCATCATGTGGCTTTGCAGGTTCATGCTCATGAACGCGGATAGCTGCATGAAGCCGGGGTAAACCTTACGCCCGGCGCCGCGATAATTCATCGGCACGCTGGCGATCACGCTCTGGCGGAACCATTCGATCGGGCGATCCATAGCGTGATTGTTGACCGTGGTCGGGCTTTCACGCGTGTCGATCGGGCCGCCCATCATCGTTAGCGTCGCCGGGGTTGCGGGCGATTTGTGGAGGTTCAACAGCGCGGTCGCGGCATAGGCCGGGACCGAAGGCTGGCACACCGCCATCATATGCGGGCGCTGACCCGGATTGACGCCTTCGATGTACTCCAGGAATTCCATGAGGTAATCGATGTAGTCGTCGAGGTCGAAGCTGCCTTCGTGCAGCGGCACTGTCTTCGCATCGGCCCAATCGGTGATGTAGACTTCGTATTGCTGCAGCATCCGCTCGACCGTGCCGCGCAGCAGCGTGGCATAGTGGCCGCTCATCGGAGCCGCGATCAGTAGTTTCGGGCGGTTGTCGTCGATGCCATCGAGCCGGAAACGCTTCAAATCTCCGAACGGACGGTTGACGACGGTTGCTTCGATAACGGGATAGACCTTGCCGTCGCTCTCAATCTCGGTGATCCCGAAAGCGGGCTTGCCATATTGCGCGGTGGCATGGGCCAACACGTCAAGCGCGTTGGCCGCCATCGGACCGAATCCGGTGTAGCTCATCGGATTGGCGGGATTGGACAGCATATTCGAGCTGATCGACGCCATTGAACTGACGCTGTTGAGCCAGCTGCGCTGGATTTCGTATGCTTGGTAGAGCATTTTGCCCCCTATCTCGATCGGACGTGCGACACAGCATTCGTCCGAATGGCGATCCCCGTTACACTCCAAATGGGCCCTCCAGTGCCATTGTGCAATGCACAATAACCGCTTTGCGGGTGCCTTTCCTTGGGACTGTGCGCTTTTTGCACGTGAAAATGCGGCGTGCTCTCCCTAAGTCAGCGACACGATGAATGGGGTCAGCGACGAAATAAGCGACGAAAAGGCGCTATCGGACGAGAAAAAGCGCCGTTCGCTGGCGCCGCTGCGCATGGTCTATCGCGAAGCGGCCAAATATCCGCGCCAGGTGACGCTGGCGCTGCTCGCTCTGCTCGTGACGGCGGGCGCGACACTGGCCATCCCGGCTGCGATGCAATTGATCGTCGATCGCGGTTTCGGCGATGCGGGTACCAATGGTGTAGAGGGTGCCGGGAATATCGGGCGCTGGTTCCGGTACCTTCTGGTGATCGTCTTCATCATCGGGCTCGGCACAGCGGCGCGGTTCTATTTCGTCAGCTGGATTGGCGAGCGTGTGGTCGCCGACATCCGCCGCAAGGTGCATCGCAATCTGATGCGACTGTCACCGTCCTTCTACGAAGAGAACAGCCCGAAAGAGATATCCAGCCGGATGACGGCCGATACCGCGATCATCGAAACTGTCGTCGGGACGACCGTATCTGTGGCGCTGCGCAACATCTTCCTCGGCATCGGCGGGACGATCTACCTATTCTGGCTGTTGCCCGGCCTGACGATCTGGCTCGCTGTCGGCATTCCAGCCGTGATCCTACCGATCGTCTTCTTCGGTCGCCGCATCCGCACAATCTCACGCGACAATCAGGACCGCGTAGCCGATGTCGGCGCAATGGTGACCGAAGTGCTGTCGGCGATGAAAATCGTCCAGAGCTTCGGACAGCAGGAGCGCGAGGCCGGCCGGTTTGGAGAGGCTGTCGAACGGACGTTCGAGACCGCGCGGCGGCGGATCATCCTGCGCGCCATGATGACGGCGATTATCATCCTTGCGATTTTCGGTTCGATTGTCGCGATCCTGTGGCGCGGTGCGGAAGGCGTCGCAGCGGGCGCGATTACCGGCGGGACGATCCTTTCGTTTATCGTCGGGGCGATGATTGTGGCTGGTGCCTTTGGCGCGCTGACCGAAGTTTATGGCGAGCTCTTGCGCGGGGCCGGGGCTGCAAGCCGCCTTGCGGAACTGCTCGAAGCCGAACCTGAAATCGCCTCACCCTCACGGCCCGAGGCGCTTCCCGTGCCGCCACGCGGCAGCCTGTCATTCCGCAATGTCACCTTCCGCTATCCTGCGCGGCCCGAGACACCGGCGCTCAAGGATTTCAGCCTCGAGATCGAGCCGGGCGAGACGGTAGCAATTGTTGGCCCTTCCGGCGCGGGCAAGTCCACGATCTTCCAACTGGTCGAGCGCTTCTACGATCCGCAGGCTGGCACAATCCGGATGGACGGGGTGCCACTGACCAAGGCTGATCCAGCTGATATTCGCGAGCGGCTCGCGCTGGTCCCGCAAGACGGCGTGCTGTTCAGCGCCAATGCGCGCGACAATCTGCGCTACGGCCAATGGGATGCTTCCGACGAAGAGATTTGGGAAGCGGCCCGCGCGGCCAATGCCGATAGCTTCCTGCGCGATCTGCCGGATGGCCTGGGTACGTATCTGGGTGAAGGCGGCACGCAATTGTCGGGCGGTCAGCGGCAGCGCGTTGCAATTGCGCGCGCTCTTCTGCGTGACGCACCGATCCTGCTGCTTGATGAGGCGACCAGCGCGCTTGATGCGGAAAGCGAACAGCTGGTGCAGCAAGCACTCGATCAATTGATGGCGCAGCGCACGACACTGGTGATCGCCCACCGCCTTGCCACCGTACGCAAGGCGGATCGGATCATCGTGCTGGATGGCGGCGAAGTGGTCGAACAAGGCGCGCACGAGCAGCTGTCGGCGCAGGGAGGGCTCTACGCCCGCCTCGCGAATCTGCAGTTCGCCGCCAGCGCCGCCGCCTAGGCAGCCCTTTTTTCGATCAATCGCGCGTCCCATCGGACGAGCGTCGACACTGCGCTAGCACCGCGCCTAAACAGATCCTTTCAGGCACATCCGAAATGCCAACCGGGGACATGCAACCATGATCAACAAATCCACCCTTCTGTGCGCCGGTGTCGCCGCGCTCGCACTTCAAACACCCGCGCTCGCCGATGATGCTCGAGCGCCGCATATCGACACGTTGCTGGAAGAGGCCGAAGCCGATGCAGCGGAAACAGCCAGTCCGACCATGGACTTTGGCGCTTGGGGCGTTGGCCTCGATCTGATCGATCAGAATGTCGATCCCGGCGACGATTTCAACGCCTTCGTCAACGGCAAGTGGATCGCAGGCAATGAGATCCCGGCCGACCGTCAGCGCTTTGGCGCGTTCGACATGCTGCGCGAAGGCGCTACCCGCGACGTGCGTTCGCTGGTGGAAACACTGGTGGCCTCTAACCCAGAGCCTGGCACGCAGGCACGCCGGATTGTCGACGCGTACAACGCTTTCATGGACGTTGAAGCCATCGACGCAAATGGTCTGACCCGCGCTCAGCCTTACCTCCAGGAGGTTTACGGCGCGTCCGATCTCACGGCATTGGCCACCTTGTTCGGCAAGCCGGGCTTTCCTTCGCTGGTGAGCGCCGGGGTGACCATCGATGCGCGCAACCCCACCCAATATGTCGTCGGCCTCGGCTTTGATGGAATGGGCCTGCCCGACCGCGATTATTATCTCGTTGATTCCGAAACCAACCTCGAAATTCGGGCGAAGTACAAAGACTATCTCGCCACGGTATTGAGTGCGGCGGGCTATGCCGATCCAGGCGCGGCTGCCGAGGCCGTCTATGCCTTTGAGCACAAGGTTGCGGAGCTTGAATGGGCGCGCCAGATCTTCCGCAAACCGACACTGACCTATAACGAGCTTTCGCCTGAAGATCTGGCGAAGATTGCGGGCGATTTCCCCATCGACGCATTGCTCGAATCGGCACAATTGGCTGGCCAGACGCGGTTCCTCGCATCGCAAATTCCGCCGACCGAAGAAGAAATCGAAGAAGCAGGTTTGACACCTGATCAGGTTGCGATGATCGGCGGCGGGCTCCCGGCGATGATGCAATTGCTGAACGATACACCGCTGGCGACAATCAAGGCCTACATGGCGAAAAGCATGCTTTCGTCCAACGCAGCCGTAATTTCGAGCGAGTTGGATAAGGCAAACTTCGAGTTCTACGGCAAGACCATCAGCGGCCGTGAAGAGCAGCAGGCGCGGTGGAAGCGCGCGATCAGCGAAGTCGAAGGGGCAATCGGCGAGCAACTCGGCGCGCTTTATGTCGAGAAATACTTCCCGCCCGAAAGCAAGGCGCGGATGGATGAGCTGGTCGCCAACCTCAGTCGTTCAATGAACGAAGCGCTCGACAAGAATGAATGGATGACCGAGGCGACGATCGCCGAGGCACGGGCCAAGCTCAACGGCTTCGTGCCAATGATTGGCTATCCAGACGAGTTCAAGACCTATGACGGTCTGGAAATCTCCGCGACCGATCCAATTGCCAATCGATTGGCCACCGCGCGCTGGAATGATGAAGACAACCGTTCGCGCCTCGGCACCGAAGTCGACCCGAGCGAATGGGGCATGTTCCCGCAAACGGTGAACGCTTACTATTCGCCGCTCACCAATCGGATCGTCTTCCCTGCGGCGATCCTGCAGCCGCCATTCTTCAACGCCAGCGCCGATCCGGCGGTCAATTATGGCGGTATCGGAGCGGTGATCGGCCACGAAATTGGCCATGGCTATGATGATCAAGGCTCGCAATTCGACGCGACCGGCACCTTGCGCAATTGGTGGCAGGACGAAGACCGGGAAGGCTTCGTCAAGTTCACTGAGAAGATGGGCGAGTTCATCAAATCCTATTGCCCGGTTGAAAGTTCCAACGGTCCGGAATGCCTGCGTCCCGGTCAATCGATGGGCGAAACGCTCGGCGATGTTGTCGGCCTGCAAATGGCCTACCGCGCGTACCGCATGTCGCTGAACGGTGAAGAGCCGCCGGTGATTGATGGCCTGACCGGCGATCAGCGCTTCTTCATGGGCTACGCGCAAGTCTGGCGCGGGATGGAGCGCGAAGAAAGCCTGCGCAACCGCGTGATGACCGCGAACCACCCGCCGAGCGAGTTTCGCCTCAACAATTCCGTCCGTCATATCGACGCGTGGTATGAAGCATTCGGCGTGACCGAAGACGATGCGCTGTATCTGCCGCCCGAAGAGCGGGTGAAGATCTGGTGATTGCGCCCAGTTGCCCACCCCGCTGCGACTAACACTCGACTTCGTCTCGTGAAGTCTCGCTCCCCTCCCGCTTGCGGGAGGGGCTGGGGGTGGGTAATGGCCCCGGCAGCGTGTCACTTACGCGCGTCGCACAAGGCTCATTTCCCTAAATGACATTCCTCCAACTGTTGATCATTGCGGTCGTTCAGGGGATCACCGAGTTCCTGCCGATTTCATCGTCGGGACATTTGATCCTGATCCCGACCTTCACCGACTTTCCCGATCAGGGCCCGCTGATCGATGTGGCGGTGCATGTCGGGTCGCTGCTCGCGATCATCGTCTATTTCTTCAAAGACGTGGTTGTTCTCGCGCGCGGCGGGTTTGCCAGCATCGGGATTGGTAAGGCTCCGTCCGAACGGCGCCTGTTCTGGTGGATCGTGCTGGGGACGATCCCGGCGGTCGCGTTTGGACTGTCGATCAAGCTCGGCCTGTTCAACGGCATTGCCGAGAGCGTGTTCGGCGTCACCATTGTCGACGACGATCTGATGTCTTCGATCCGCTTTACTGACCTGATCGCTTTCAATCTGATCGTCTACGGCCTGCTGCTTGGTATCGCCGACTGGCTCGGCAAGGAAATCAAGAACTTCGAAGACATGACATGGCGAGACGGATTGCTGGTCGGCCTCGCACAGGCGCTGGCGATCATCCCCGGGACAAGCCGGTCGGGCGTCACGATGACGGCTGCACGGGCGCTCGGGTACAAGCGGGTGGAAGCTGCGCGTTTCTCATTCCTGCTGTCGATCCCTGCGGTTGCCGGTGCAGGCGTGCTGATTGTGCCGGAGATTTTCGAAGCAGGGGCAGGCCTAGCGCTTGACGCGCTGATCGCCGGGGTGCTGACGTTTATCTCGGCGTTCTTGACGATGGCGTTTCTGATGAACTTCCTGAAACGCGCCTCGATGCTGGTGTTCGTGATCTACCGCGTCGCGATGGGCTGCGCGCTGTTTTACTTTTTCTGAATCGCGGCATTTGTGATCCGCGCAGGAACCAACCTGCCCGCTTGCGGATTATGCATGTGAAGGAGCTGGAAACTCACAATGGCGTTGATGGTGTTGATCGTACTGGGAGCATTGCTTGGCTGGATGGCCTCGATCCTTGCGCGCACCGAGGAGCCGGGTGAGATCCTGCGCCAAATGGGGCTGAGCCTGCTCGCCGCGTTGATCGCCGGTCTGATTGCGAACCAAGGGACCGTGCTCGGCGGACTGTCGCTGATCGCGCTTGGCGCCGCCTGCGCCGCAGCGCTGGTAGTGCTGGTCCTGTATCACGCCGTCTTGCGCAAAAGCGAAGCTTAGAGCCTCAATCCGGCCCTAAACGGGTTCCGCATTGCTCCCGCGCCCACCGCGCAGGTGATATTCCTGCGTCCCGCGGTTCACGACATAATCGACATCGATGACCGCGCTGTTCGCATAGGTGAATCCCGGCGCCAGATTTTTATATAGTCGGTCGAAATCCCGCTCGACCGTCTGGCGAAAGAGATCATCGAAACTCTCGATCACGAAATAGGTCGGTTGCAGATCGCTGATGACGTAGTCGGTGCGCATCACCCGGTCGACCGCCAGCATGATGCGGTTGGGGCTCTTGGCTTCGACTGCGAACACCGCTTCAGTGGGGCCGGACAGGATGCCTGCGCCATAGGCCCGAATGTCTCCCGGAGCCTCCTCGATCAGACCAAACTCGACCGTGTACCAATAGAGCGAACCCAGGGACTTCAGCCGGTTGTAGCGCATCGCCTTCCACCCGGCGCGGCCATATTCCTGCATGTAATCGGCATAGACCGGGTCGGTCAGCATCGGGACATGGCCGAACACGTCATGGAAGACGTCAGGCTCCTGAATGTAATCGAACGTCTCGCGCGTGCGGATAAAATTGCCCGCTGGGAAGCGCCGATTGGCCAAGTGCCAGAAGAACACGTGATCCGGGATCAGCATCGGCACCGGCACCACGCTCCACCCGGTTAGCGTATCCAATTCCTCGCTCAGGCGGCCAAATTCCGGGATGCCGCCGCGCGACAGGTCGAGCTTTTCAAGGCCAGCCATAAACGCGCTCGCCGCGCGTCCGGGCAGGACCTGCATCTGGCGTGAAAACAGGTCGTCCCACACCGCGTGATCGTCGCTCGAATAATCGGTCTGCGCTGGCTCAAGCCAATCGTTGCCCAGATGCGGAGGCTTGGCCAAAGGCGCAGTGAACACATCCTCCGGAAGCTCCGGCAGGACGGTAAAATCGGTTTCAGGGTCAGCAAGTGTAGCCATAACGTTGCATTTGATACTACCACTGCGGTGAAACAAGAACAAACACGAAGGAAACCCTATGGCGCTGAAGGGCAAGGATTACCGCAAGCTGCTGGAACCGATGACCGAGGAGCTGGTCGGTATGGCGCGCTGGGCGCGGGCCACCGGCGCGCGTGTTGTAGTGCTGTTTGAAGGACGCGACACGGCGGGCAAAGGCGGCGCAATTCGCGCGGTGCGCGACAAGCTCAATCCGCGCCAATGTCGCACCGTGGCACTTGGCAAGTCGACCGATGACGAGCGCGGTCAGTGGTACTTCCAGCGCTACATCCAGCACCTGCCCACCAAGGGCGAAATCGTGCTGTTCGACCGTTCGTGGTACAACCGCGCGGGCGTCGAGAAAGTGATGGGTTTTGCGGATGAGGATCAGGTCGACCAATTTCTCGAACAGGTTCCGGTGTTTGAAAAGCTACTGACCGATGATGGTATCCTGCTGTTCAAATACTGGCTGACAACCGATCAGGAGCAGCAGGAAGAGCGGCTTGCTGAACGGCTGGAAGACCCGCTCAAACGCTGGAAACTCTCGCCCATCGATCTGGCCGCGCGCGAGCAATATGACGCCTATACCGAAGCGCGCGAGGCGATGTTGAAGGCAACGCATCTTGAGAATGCACCGTGGACGCTGGTGGATTTCAACGATCAGAAGCGCGGTCGACTGACCTTGATCCGGCACTTGCTTGATCATCTGCCAGACACGCATGTCGAGCCGCCAGCAATCGAGTTTCCGGAGCTGGGACGCAAGCCGAAGACGGAAAGCTATGATGTCTTGGAGCCGATCAAGGACTATCCGGTCGACTAGCGATTAGACCGAGGCGCTGGCCTTCATCACGTGCCGCCCATCGTCGGCAAACGCACCCAACTCGAAGCCATCCTCACTTTGCCGCATCACGAGATGCAGAGGTTCGCCGGCGATGGCGGGTGACATTCCGCGAAATGCGAAGGTGCTTAGCTTGTTCTCGCCGAGCTCACTGGCAGCAAGCTGCAACAGTAGGCTGGCCGTCAAAGGCCCGTGCACAACCAGACCGCGATAGCGTTCAATACGCTCCGCATAGGGCGCGTCATAGTGGATGCGGTGCGTGTTAAAGGTCAGGGCCGAATAGCGGAACAGCAGGCGCGGATCTGGGGTGAGCGTCCTGCTGGTCGCCCACTCAGATGGATCGAAGGCACCGTCACCTGCCGAGGATGGGCTGAGCGGTGCATCCGCCGCAGCGGCATCGCGATAGACCAGCGTCTGCGTTTCCCGCACCGCGAGCGCACCGTCGGCGCTGGTTTCGTGTTCGACATTCACAAAGGCCAGCTTGCCGCTTGACCCTTCCTTCTCGCTGATCGACGCGATCCGGCTGGTGCGCGCGATCGTCGCTCCAATCGCTAAAGGAGCAACGAACTGAATTGTGCTCGACGCCCACATGCGCCGAGGCATGGGAAAGGGTGGCAGGAAGCTTTCAGCGCTGTCATCGCGCGCCGGGTGGCCATCTTCGCCCAGGTTATCTGTGGGCGCGTCAGGAGTGCAGAGCGCAAAATGAATGCCCTGCGGCATTTCTCTCTGCGTCCCCGGCCGCCCTCTCCCTCCACCCTTCCACCCGGATTGTGTCCCGGTAGGCTCCGGGTGGAAGGGTGGAGGGAGCGGGCGGCTTGGCCTGTCCAGATCGAACGTCGCCAACCAGCGCTCGGCATGCGCTTCGTCGAGCCGGTCGGTGGAGGTTTGCAGGCGTCCGATCCAGGCTTCGAACTCGCTCATCACACGGCCCGCTCGAACACCGCTGCGATGCCTTGCCCGCCGCCGATACACATGGTTTCAAGACCGTAACGCACCTCGCGGCGATGCATTTCATGCGCCATATCGGCAAGGATGCGTCCGCCGGTCGCACCGATGGGATGGCCAAGCGAGATGCCCGATCCATTGACGTTGAGGATTTCGCGGCGAGAATCGTCATCGCTCCAACCCCAGCCTTTGAGTACCGCGAGGACTTGGGGCGCGAAGGCTTCGTTGAGCTCGACCAGGTCGATATCTTCCCAGCTGTAGCCGCGTCGCTCGAACAGGCGCTCTACCGCTGGCACCGGTCCGATCCCCATTCGCGAAGGATCGCAGCCCGCTGCCGCCCAGCCGCCGAACCACAGCATGGGTTCTAGGCCCAGCTCCTCAAGCTTGTCTTCAGCCACAACGAGACACGCCGCTGCTGCATCATTCTGTTGGCTGGCATTGCCTGCTGTGACGATGGCATCGGGATCGCGTTTAGTATCAAGCGCGCGCAGCTTGCCGAGCGTTTCCATTGAGGCGTCTGCGCGGAAACCCTCGTCCATGGTAAAGGTCACCGGATCACCGCGGCGCTGCGGCACTTCAACCGGCACCAATTGCTCGTCGAACTTGCCTGCATCCCAAGCGGCGGCCGCATTCTGGTGCGAACGGACCGCATACGCGTCAGCCTCTTCGCGCGAAATTTCGTAGTCCTTGGCAAGGTTCTCGGCGGTTTCGATCATGCCGGTGATCACGCCGAAGCGCTCAATCGGCTGGCTCATCAAGCGTCCGCGCGACAGGCGATCGTGGAGCGTGATATCGCCCATGCGCGCTCCTCCGCGCCCTTGCAAAGTGTAGTGCTCGACATTCGACATGCTCTCACACCCGCCCGCAACCACGACATCGGCCATGCCGGTCTCGACCATCATTGCAGCATTGGCGACGGCTTGGAGGCCTGACCCACACCGCCGATCCAGTTGGTAGCCGGGCACTTCGAGCGGTAGGCCAGCGGCGAGCCAGCTCCAGTGACCAATCGCGGGGGCCTCCGCGTTGCCATAGCCCTGCGAGAAGACGACATCGTCGACGCGCGCAGGATCGATCCCACTGCGCTCGATCAGCGCTTTCAGGATGACTGCGCCGAGTTCCCCGGCATTCATGCTCGACAACCCGCCGAGGAATTTGCCGACCGGTGTGCGGAGGGGTGAGACGATCGCTGCTCTTCTGGTCATTACAAATATCTCCTGACTCGCTCGTGCTGAGCTTGTCGAAGTGCGAGCATGGCGGGCGCTCACCCTTCGACAGGCTCAGGATGAGCGGTTCTAATGTCTGTCCTTGTCACTCAAAGCCACCGTCCCGGCATCCACCAGCTTGCCAATCGCACCGCTCGAAAGACCAAGGCGTTCAGCCAATACCTCCTCGGAATGCTGGCCGAGATAGGGCGCAGGTGCCGGATTGCCCGGTTCCTGTGCGGGTAGGTTCGCGAAGCTTCGGGTGGCGGGATACTCAAACCCGCTCGGATTGGCAGGCGACGGGCCGAATAGCGGATTGTCAGCCACGAGCGCCGGGTCGTTCGCCGCTTCGTGAGCGGTACGGTATTTCTCGAAAGTGCATCCTTCGGCGCTCATGCGGGCCTCGAGCGCGGCATAATCGTGGCTGGATGCGACGGTCTGGAATATATCGAACAAAGCGTGGCGATGCTTGAACCGCGGATCATCACCATCCGCAAATCTGACCCCGACTTCTGATTCAAGTTTGCTGATCGGAGTTTTCACGCCGAAGGCTTCGACTAGTCCCGCCCATTGCTTGGCGGTGAGCGCCGCGACCATGAAGCGCACACCGTCCTTGCTGCGGAAATCGCGCCCGAATGCTCCCCAGATCGCATTGCCGAGCCGCTCGCGGTCGGAATCGCGATAGAGCATTTCGGCCATCATGCCCGAATTTGCGACAGTGCCAATCGCCACATCGCCCAGCGGAACACGCATTTCGCTGCCCTCGCCAGAAGCGTCTCGGTGACGCAGAGCGGCGAGCAGGGCGAAGGCGCAATAAGCACCGGTGATGAAATCCCAAGCCGGAAGCACCTGATTAACCGGCGGCGCGGTCTTCATGTCCCAATCGTCCGGCCCGGTCATCAGCGGATAGCCGGAGGCAGCGTTGACGGTGAAATCCATCGCCTGCCGTCCGTCATGCCAGCCCATGATCCGCACCGACGTCATATCGGGTGCGCCTTCAGGCTGGGCCGCCTTCATCGCGGCATGGCTGAGAAAGCTCTTCTCCGGCAGGTTGGTGATGCACTGCCCAGTCTTCGCTGCCAGCTCGACGCACAATTCGCGCCCTTCGCCGCTCCGCAAATCGAGCGCCACCGATTTCTTCGCGCGGTTGAGGTTTTCCCAGCTGAGTGAACGACCTTCCTTTGTCAGCATGTAACGGTCGTAGTCGAGCCCGCCTGCCTTGTGGTCGACGCGGATCACCTCCGCACCCATCTGCGCGCAATACAGGCCTGCCGTGGGAGAGGCTACGAAGCTGGAGACTTCGATGATGCTGAGGTCGTTGAGTAAATTGTACATATGGTGCTTGGCCCACCCCCAACCCCTCCCGCAGGCGGGAGGGGAGCGAGACTTGCCAGCTTGCTGGCTAGTCGCAGCGAGGTGGGCGTAGTGCCCTCCCTAACCGTTCAACTTTTCCCATTCGCGCAGCATATGCTTGGCGATCTGGAGTTGCAGGATCTGCGTGGTGCCTTCGTAAATGCGATAGATCCGCGCATCGCGATAGAACCGCTCGGCATCGTATTCGGCAAGATAGCCTGCGCCGCCATAGATCTGCACCACGCGGTCGACCACGCGGCCGCACATCTCGCTGGCGAAGACCTTGAACGCTGCGGCCTTGGTGATGATGTTCTCGCCGCGATCCGCGCGCGCGGTCACATCGCGCATCATGCATTCGGCCGCGTAGATCTCGGTCTCGCTGTCGGCCAGCATCGCTTGGATCAGTTGAAACCGCGCAATCGGTTCGCCAAACGCCTTGCGCTCATTGGCGTAGCGCAGCGCGCTGTCGAGCGCGCGGCGGGCATAGGCGGTCGCCGCTGCGCCGACGGAAATGCGGCCATTGTCGAGGCTCTGCATCGCGAAACGAAAACCCTTGCCGGTTTCGCCGCCAAGCAACGCGTCGCCCGGAACTTTCACATCGTCGAGCATGATGTCGGAAATGTGCGAGCCGGACTGGCCCATTTTCTTGTCGGGCGATCCGGTCGAAACGCCCGGTGAATTCATCGGCACCAGAAACGCGCTGACATGCGCGTTCTTGGGCAGCGCGTCCTTTTCAGTCCGCGCCATGATCAGCGCGACATCGGCGTGCGGCGCGTTGGTGATGTAGCGCTTGGTGCCGTTCAGTACCCATCCGTTCCCGTCTGGATCGGGAGTCGCGGTGGTCGCCATCGCCGCGCTGTCGCTGCCCGAACCTGGCTCGGTAAGGCCGAAACAGGCAATCTTGCCTTCGACCAGCTTGGGATACCATTCGGCGCGCTGTTCTTCGGTTGCGCCGTTCTTCAGGGCGCTCGCAAACATTCCGATATTGATCGAGAAGATCGAGCGAAACGCCGGCGCGGCGTAGCTCATCATGTTGACCACGCGGGCATATTGCGAGGTGTTCAGACCAGCCCCACCATACTCTTCCGGCACGGAAATCCCGAACAGGCCCATATCGCGCATTTCCTGCACGATTTCGGGCGGAATAGCGTCATTTTCGATCACGTCTGGCTCTGCCGGGATCAGCCGCTCTTTGACATAGCGCTCTAGCTGCTCGGCGAATTGTTCGAAGGTGTCTGGATCCATTCCCTGATTAAACTGACTGGAATCCGCAGGGGCGTTCATTGGGGGTGATCCTCTCGTGTGGCGAGCTGTGTGCCCGACCTTACTCGGAATTGTCGCCTGTCATTTCAGCTGTGTCTT
Organism: uncultured Erythrobacter sp.; assembly: GCF_947499705.1. NCBI lineage: Bacteria > Pseudomonadati > Pseudomonadota > Alphaproteobacteria > Sphingomonadales > Erythrobacteraceae > Erythrobacter > uncultured Erythrobacter sp. Next base: position 659,070 of record NZ_CANMPJ010000002.1, read on the forward strand.
CGCCGCTCTCGCCCGCGTCCGTTGCCCCTTCCACAGGTGGCCCTTCAACGGCTGGCAGAGCTTCATCGGGCAGGCGCCGGGCGTCGAGCATCTCTGCCGCTTCTTCGAGCGCACGCGCTTCGCCTTCGCTCACGCCGCCGGGGCCTGAGCCGCCGGTTTCATTGCACGCGGTGAGGGCAATCAGGAGTGCAGGGGCGACGAGCCGGACGCAAAACTGCGCCCGGCCCGCCGATGTCCCATGCGCCGGCTTACTGACCGACATTCTCGATAGCATCTGCTGCTGAATCGATGGCATCCGCAGCGGCTTCTGCTTCGGCAGCCGCAGCTTCGACCTGCTCGGCCACGCTTGCAGCGTCTTCGGCAGCCGCTTCAGCGGTTTCCTGCGGAACGGCAGCGGTTGCGTCCGAACCTTCGTCTTCGGCGGTGTCGGTAGCAGCCGCGTCTTCAACCGGCTCGTCCGTCACGGCTTCAAGCGCTTCGTCGGCTGGCATTTCAACCGTGTCGGCGGTGGCTTCTGTCGATGCGTCTTCCGCGCTGCCACATGCAGCAAGAGCGAGCGATGCGCCGCCAAGAATGGCCAGGCTGGTGAATTTCTTCATTGGGAGTTCCTCCTCGTGTGACCCAAATTGTTGGCCGGGTTGCGATAGCCCGGCGCGGGTGCGGTTTAGCCCTGCTGGTACAGTTAAGCCAAGGGGCAATTGCTGGATCGAAACGGCACAGCGCGAAATGCGCGCCTTCGGTCTGTGTGTCGGCGTGATAATTCGCTCCGCATGACACATTCCTCAATTTCTCAAGGCAACCCTCGGCAAAAGCGCATCGTGCGCACGGCGATGGGGGCGGCGGTCTGCATTGCAGTGCTGGCGATCACGGCTACCGCATCTTTCGCGCAATCGGCGCGGGGAGACTTCACCGTGACCGAGACCGGGCGCAGCTATGGCAGCCTGCAATCGGCGATCAACGCAATCGGCAACCGGCGCGGCACCATCGCAGTGGCTCCTGGCACCTATCGCCAATGCGCGGTGCAGGAAGCAGGCGTAATCACCTATGTCACGGAGAAACCCGGTAGCGCGGTGTTCGAGCGCAAGGCCTGTGAAGGCAAAGCGGCGCTGGTCTTGCGCGGCGCGGGCGCGGAAGTCCGGGGACTCGTGTTTCGCGGGATTTATGTGCCGGATGGCAATGGCGCGGGCATCCGTCTTGAAAAGGGCAGCCTCAACATCGCCAATAGCTGGTTCATGGATAGTCAGCAGGGCATTCTGACAGCCAACGACCCGGGCGGGCGCATCTATATCGTCCGCTCAACCTTCAGCGGGCTTGGCACATGCGAGAATTCCGCCGGCTGCGCGCATTCGATCTACACCGGCAATTACGGCGAGCTGACCGTGAAGGAGAGCCGCTTCGAGCGCGGTCAGGGCGGGCATTATCTCAAGGCCCGCGCCGGTAACGTTACGATTGAGAACAACTCGTTCGACGACGCCAATGGCCGCGCAACCAACTACATGATCGACCTGCCTGCTGGCAGCCGTGGCTTGATCGCCAACAATTGGTTCATCCAGGGGCGCGACAAGGAGAACTACTCCGCCTTCATCGCCGTGGGTGCGGAGGACAATCTGCACTCGTCGGATGGGTTGCGAGTGACCGGCAACGAAGCGCGCTTTGTGCCCGGCCTGCGCCGTTCCAGCGTGTTCCTCGCTGACTGGACTGGTGCAAGCATCGCGCTGTCAGGCAACGCGCTGGCGAGCGGGCTGAAGCAGTACGAGCGGCGGTGATCGCGCAGACTTGCAAGCTTGGCTCCATGTGATATTGTCTCATTCATGAAGTCCGCATGGTTCACCGTTCTTTCGATCATCGCTATCTGTGTGGCGGCGGTATCGACATTCAAGCCAAGCAATGCGTGTGCAGATAGTTGGTCGATGCCAACCACCGAGACGACCGAGTCTGCCAGCGGCCAGTTTCGTTTCACAGTCGAACCAGCACCAATTGATAGCCAGCTTGCCTTCTTTGCTGAAGAGATAAAGGCCGACAAAGAGGGCCGGCAAATGGAAAGACCCAGGCCGATCGGCATGCTTGAGCGGAAGACTGGCGCCGGAGTTTGGGAACCCGTTTGGGCTGGGCCATTGGAGAATCACGTTGCGCCAGTCTCCGCATTGGTCGCTGACAATGGTCGCTACGTCGTTACCTTCGACAACTGGCACAGCGTCGGGCGCGGGGAGAACGTGATCGTCATCTACGGTCCAGATGGCAGCTTGGTGCGATCAATGGCGCTTACGGAATTGCTCCCCGAAACCTATGTGTCGGCTCTGTCGCACTCTGTCAGCTCGACCAAGTGGATGCAGGATGCCGAGATCGCGGCAGAAGCTCCGAAACTCAAGCTCGATATTTATGTGCCTGGCAGCGATCCCTACGGCGAATCCCAGGAAACGGTCACCTTCTGGATCGAGCTGGAGGATGGCAGCGTTGATCTGCCTCAGGGGCCGGAGTGGGAGGCAGCGCAATGCGCCGCAGAAGATATCAACGAACGACGTGAGCGCGCCGAGCAAGAACGCCTCGCTTATTTTCGCGATCCGCTGACCGCTCCTGATGGATGCGACAGGCCGGACTGGCACAATTACCTCAACGAGGCGTTCATGCGTCTTGCGCCCGACTGGAGCAGCGACCCCTTCACTTCAAGGACGGTTCTTTTCCCGCCCGACCACCCGCGATACGCAGAATCGGTCGGCTGGTTGCGCGATAGCTTGTTAGACGATGCTGATTACGCCCGAGCCGAAGCTTTTGCCGAGCCCTGCGATGGTGATGGGTTGGTTCCCGCGGTTCGATCAATTATGGACGGCGTTGAAACTGGGTCGCTTAGTGAAGCGACCTTCTACATCTCGACGACACGAGACCGGTTCGATGAGGTGTCACGGATTGTCGAACCAAGCGGCGCAAAAACGGTTTGGCTCGACCCCGATGCCGCCATCCCTCAGCGTCCCGAGCGAATTCCAAGCTCGGACGAACAGAAGGCGGCGGAGGAAGAGCGCCTCCGGCGGATTGATGCAGAAATGGGCGAAATTCTGAGCGAAGTCGGAACTTAGCCAAACGCAGGCGAGAATTTCACCTCGCCGCTTGGTAGCTCGCCTTCGAGCAGCAGGCATTGGAAAAACTCGGGCGGCGCGCCGGGATAGGTCAGTTGCGGTTCGTGAACGAAGCCGAAGCGTGGATAGTAGACATTACTGCCCAGCAGGACGATCCCGCGCGCACCGGCCTGGCGCAGATCCGCGATCCCGCGCTTGATCAGTGCGCCGCCGATCCCCTGCTTTTGCAGTTCCGGCCAGACCGATACCGGGCCCAGACCATACCAGTCGCTCGCCCCGTCATCGATCGTGACCGGTGAAAAGGCGATATGGCCAACAATCCGCTCCGCATCTTCGGCGACCAGCGAAAGCGTCAGATCGCCATCGGCGCGCAGGCGATTGATCAACTCTGGCTCGCTGCCGTCGGAAAAAGGCATCGGCTCGAACGCCGTTTCGGTAAGCGCGAAGATGGTCTCCTCGTCGCCGGGCGCTTCAGGGCGGATGGTGATGGCTGGCTGCGGCGCGGTCATTTCAGCAAATGTCCTGAGCGGTCGCGCTTGGTTGCGAGATAGCGTGCGTTGTGCGGGTTGTCGGGCAGTTGGTGCTGGACCCGTTCGGTCACTGTGATGCCGGCTGCGGTGAGCGCATCGACCTTGGCCGGGTTGTTGGTCATCAACCGAATGGTCGTCGTGCCAATCAGTTCGAGCATCCGGGCGGCTACCGGAAAGTCGCGTGCTTCGTCCGGCAGGCCGAGCCGCTGGTTGGCGTCGACCGTGTCGAAGCCTTGGTCTTGCAATCGGTAAGCGCGCAGTTTGTTGATCAGGCCGATCCCGCGCCCTTCCTGCCTCAGGTAGAGCAATGCACCCCATCCGCCATCTTTGCTTGCGTGCTCGGCCATCGCGTGGAGCGCGGAATCGAGCTGCGGGCCGCAATCGCATTTGAGGCTGCCGAGAATGTCGCCTGTCAGGCATTCCGAATGGAGCCGGACCAGCGGCGCGCGGTCGCCGCTCTGATCGCCGATGATCAAGGCAACGTGTTCGCGTGTGTCTGCTGTCGAGCGAAAGGCGATAATCTCGGCATCTTCGCTGGCGGTGACGGGCAGGCGCGCGCGCGTGACGATGCACAAGGCGCCAGCTTCCGAGTACGCGTCGAGATCGCTGGCAACCAGTGAGTGCGCTTCTCCTGCACTGTCGGGATCGACCATGAAGGCTGGCAAGATCCCTGCGATTCGCGCCAGCTCCATCGCTGTGCTTGCAATGTCAGACCATTCAATCGCCTCCGCCCTGAACGGCCCCTTGAGCGGATTGGTCAGGTCGAGTGCTGGATCGGCAATCGGGACGGCGCTGGCCAGATCGAATGCTTCCCCGCCCCGGATCAGCACCGGTGCGTGCGGTGCAGCCGCATCGCGCTGATTCGCGAGTTTGAGCGTCGCTGCACGCGCTGCGGAAATGAGCATCCGGTCTGACGTCGCCCCGCTTGCAACAGCGGTTTCAACCGGCAGCACGGTTGGTCCGCCCGCGAACGTCACAGGCCACCCGTGACGCAGCGCATCGACCGCTTGCGCAGCGCGGCGTGCCGGAGACGGGCATTCGCTCAGAGATCGAACTCCGTGATCAGCGGGATGTGGTCGGACGGCTTTTCCCAACTGCGCGCATCCTCGAGAATACGGTGGCCGGTTGCCTGCTTCGCCAATTCAGGGCTGGCCCACATATGGTCGAGCCGCCGTCCGCGATCATTCTTGCGCCAGTCGGGCGAGCGGTACGACCACCAGCTGAAATACCGTTCCGGATCGCGGATGAATTCGCGGCCAAGATCGACCCAGCCATGCGCATCGCGGAACCGGTCCAGCGTTTCGACCTCGAGCGGAGTGTGGCTGACGACTTTGAGCAGCTGTTTGTGGCTCCACACGTCGCTTTCGAGTGGTGCGATGTTGAAATCGCCAACGATCATCGTTGGGGCATCCACTTTATCAGCCCAGCGCGTCATCCGTTCCAGAAAGTCGAGCTTCTGGCCGAATTTGGTGTTCTTCTCGCGGTCGGGAATATCGCCGCCCGCAGGGACATAGACGTTCTCGAGTACCATGCCGGTGTTGCCGACCTCGACGCCGATATGACGCGCTTCGCCATTGTTCTGCCAATCGTGCCGGGAGACTTCCTTCAGCGGGATTTTGCTGACGGTAGCGACCCCGTGATAGCCCTTTTGCCCGCACACCGCCTGATGCTCGTAACCCAGCTTGGCGAGCGCATCGGCAGGGAACTTGTCGTTCTCACACTTGATCTCTTGGAGGCAGATCACGTCAGGCGATTCAGCGGCGGCGAACTTTTCGACAATAGGCATCCGCAGGCGGACCGAATTGATGTTCCATGTGGCGATTGAAATCATGCGCAGCGATTTAGGGTGGGATGGGCAGAAACTCCACCTTTCACTTTCCCGTCGCAATCGCAGGCGATAGCGAAGGTCGACACATCAGGAGACCACGACATGATCCGCGCCCGTTCGCTCACTGCTTTGTTGGCTTGCGCCGCCTTGCCGCTCGGCGCCTGCACGACCGACGCTGGCGCTCCGCCTGCGGTTGGCAGCGTCTCAGCTGCGCAGGAGGTGATCACGGCAGAGCCGACGCGCGCGAAAAACGTCATCCTGTTCATAGGCGACGGCATGGGCATATCGACCATCACAGCTGCGCGGATATATGCGGGGCAAAAGCGCGGCGAGACGGGCGAAGAGAACCTGCTGAGCTTCGAGAAGTTTGAAAACGTCGCGCTGGTGAAGACCTACAACACCGACGCACAGGTCCCCGACAGTGCTGGCACGGCGACCGCGATGCATTCGGGCCAGAAGACCAAAATTGGCGTGCTGGGTGTTGGACCTGGCGTGTCGCGCGGCGATTGTGCCTCGGGTCTCGCAAATCCGCTACCCTTGCTGGGCGAGGAAGTGAAGCAGCGCGGTCTGGCGCTCGGGATCGTCTCCACCGCACGAATCACTCATGCGACTCCTGCCAGCGTCTATTCGCGCAGCCCCGACCGCGGTTGGGAAGCAGACAATGCAATCCCCGCCGATGAACGCGGCAAGGGGTGTAAGGATATCGCCACACAGCTGATCGAGGCGGACTGGGATCTCGCCCTGGGCGGCGGACTCGGTCCGTTCTTTGGCAGCGAGAAAGGCGGCTGGCGCGAAGATGCGGGGGCCGACCTGACAGCCGCATGGAGTGCACGGACCGGTGGCACTTATGTGACTGACAAGGAGGCGCTCGCAGCTGCCCCGATGGACAAGCCCGTGCTCGGCCTCTTTTCCACCAGCCATATGACATACGAGGCTGAAAAAGACGGAACCAAGGGTGCCAGCGAACCCACACTGACCGATATGACCGCGCAGGCCATTGCGCGCCTTCGGAATGATCCAGAGGGCTACTACCTGATGGTCGAAAGCGGGCGGATTGATCACGGCCACCACGCGGGCAAGGCGGGCTTTGCGCTCGAAGAGACCGTCGAATTCGCTCGGGCGATCGAATATGCGATCGACAACACCGACCCGGCAGAGACGCTGATCATGGTAACCGCCGATCACAGCCACGTCTTTACCATCGCCGGATACCCGCGGCGCGGGAATGACATTCTCGGGCTGGTGGTGCCTCCAGCGGGTGAGATCAGCAACAGCGAAGAGCCCCGTCCGGCCACTGACGGCAAACCCTACACGACGTTGGGCTATGCCAACGGTCCCGGCGCCATTGCCAACTTGGCCGAACGTCCGGTCCCCGAAACCGGGGTGAATGCTCAGCAACAATCGGCAATCCCGCTCCGCAGCGAAACTCACGCAGGGGAAGACGTCGCGCTCTACGCCAGCGGTCCAGGCGCGCAAAAGGCACGCGGCGTCATCGAGCAAAACGTGATCTACGATATTATTAGGAGTGCTTTTGGCTGGGAGTGACGTTCCAGCGCCCTCAAACGCTGGACGCAGCGTATCCGCGCTGCTTGGCTTCCGCGCCATAAGGCGCGTCGGCCTTGCAGGTGACCTCTGGTCAGCTGCGTCTTCGACTTCGCTTTCGGCCTTTGACTGCCGTGACCTGGAGCCAAACGGTTGCGTAGCAGCCGCAAGGGCGCCCGCCCGCCCGCAGCGACGCGGCCTTCAGGCCGCGTGAGCGAGGAAATCGCGCTCGCGGATGCGAGTGCGCAAACAAACACCCCGCATAAGACGAATTCCCACAAAAAAACCCCTGTCCCGGGGGCGATGGGACAGGGGTTCCTTGTGAGCGTTCGTCACGCTTGTTCAAGGCAGCCTTTACGAAGGAAAGGGCAACAGGGGGGAAACCCACCTTCGACCGCCTTGTTTTGAATAAATACGCTGTTTCGGCTTGCGCGTAAATGAATATGCGCCTGATTTTGTCGCATCCTTACAACCGGACGCGGTCCAACCGTTCACCCCGGTCGACGAGACGAGCGGCGCGGATCGCGGAACCGAAAAGTGCTCTCTGCGACCGACATTCCATAGCGGTGATTCGTAAGCCTTACGGTGGTGCGGTGATTCTGCGCGTCGAGAGCGACCCAGTTGGTGAGCTGCATCCCGCCCGGTGCGCGCGAATTTCGCACGAAAATGAGAGTAATCGTGCCGAATTCCGGCTTCTTTGGATCGCGCACTTCGACGCTGAGCACGTCGGGGCTGCCAGTTGGAATCAAGGTGCCGTAACGCTTCACGTCGCGGTTGGGATCGAGCAGTGCGCCCAGCGGTGAATTCTTGATCGGCCAACGCTGTACCTGATTGACCTCATAATCGACCATATAGAGCGATCTGCCGTTGGAAATGACGAGCAGGTCGGAATCCTTGCCGTAGTCGAAGCGGATCTTGCCCGGGCGTTTGAGTGTCATGGTGCCGCGTACGACGCCGCCCATCCGATCGGTCTGGGTGAAATCCGCGCGCATAGTCGAAATGCCGCGCAGCGCCTCAACCGCGCGATCGAGATCGGCTGCGTTACTCTGCGCTTGCGCAGGCGCAATCGGAGCCAACGGCGATCCTGCAGGAAGCGCGAGCGCCAAGGCGCCAGCCATGCCGGCCAGCGCAAAGCGCAGGGGCTTTTTCGATGTGAATGAGATCAGCTTCATCATGCCTCGCGGATTATTCCCGAAGCCTTGAACTGCGGCTGAATTTCGCACGTGGCAAGCAGAAAGGTGCGCTGGCCATGTGGCTGGCGCATCGGACAAGATCTTACTTGATCTTGGCTTCCTTGAACTCGACGTGCTTCTTCGCGACTGGATCGTACTTACGGAACACCATCTTCTCGGTGATGTTGCGCGGGTTCTTTTTGGTCACGTAGTAAAAGCCCGTGCCCTCGGTCGAGACGAGCTTGATCTTGACGGTTGCGGGCTTCGCCATGGCGGTTTCCTAAGATCGGGTAGGGCTAAGCGAATCGCTCGCTCGGCCTGAAAAACAACAGGCGACGCGCGAGCGCCGCCCTTCAAGCCGCGCCCATTTGCCGATTCACCGGGAAAAGTCAAGCAGAGTCACCAGTCCGAACGACTTGGTTTGCCGCGATTGGCTTTCACTTCTCCGCGTGCCTTTTTGGTCTTGAGCCGTTTGGTCTTGCCGACGCGGTTCACGCGGGTCTTGGCGCGCTTCTTGGGCTGGCGATGCGCGGCTTCGAGCATGTCCTCAAGCTTGGCGCGCGCTGCCGTACGGTTGGCCTCTTGTGTCCGGTGTTGGCGTGCCGTGATGAGCAGATCGCCAGTGGTGGTCAGTTTCGAGCCTGCAAGATCGCGCAGCCGTGCGAACACCGGCGGCGGGAGGCGCAATGCGTAGATGTTGACGCGCAACTGGACTTCTGTGGCGACCTTGTTGGCATTCTGTCCGCCGGGGCCGGAGCCCGCGAGGAAGCTCTCTTCGGCCAGTGCGTGGGCCCGGGAGATCACGGCGTCGAGAAGGTCTTTATCCATTGTCCTGAGCGGCTTCGCCTTCGGGTTTGGGCGCAGGTTTCGCAGGCTCCGGTGGAGCGGTCAGCCCGGCGCGTACAAAGTCTTCCGGGAACGGCGCAAAGGCAGTGATGGTCGGTTTGCCATCGCGTTCGACTGAGATCGTTTCGGCATGCAGCATCGTGCGCGGCGCGCCTTTGTTTTGTCCCCGCACCGGACCGTACACCGGATCGCCCAGCAATGGCGCACCCAGGCCTTGCAATGCGTGCACTCGCAATTGGTGCGTGCGGCCCGTTTCCGGCCGGAAGCGAATCAGCGAGCGTTTGAGATCGCCCTCTCCAATTGTCTCAAGCAACTCCCAATGCGAGATTGCGGGCTTGCCCTTCTTGGCCGCGATCATCCGCCAGCCCTTCTCAGCGGAGCTGATCTTGGACAGCGCCAATTCGATCGTCCCAGACTGCTCGGCCGGCTCAATGTCGAGCACAGCGAGATACGTCTTGCCGACCAGCCGATCCTCGAACGCCTTGTTGAAGCGTTTCAGCGCCTTCGGGTTGCGCGCGAGGAGCAGGCAGCCGCTGGTATCGGTGTCGAGCCGGTGGACTGCCATCGGGCGACGCTGGAAGCCTAGCTTCAATTCGTCGAGGTGATCATCAAGACAGGCGCCACCGCGCCGGGGTCGGTCGACCGGCAGCCCGGCAGGCTTGTTGATGACAAGCGCTTCACCATCTTCGAACAGGATGGGGATTTTCATGGCGTTTTATCCTGGAACCAGGCCACCCGCTCCCTCCACCCTTCCAACCGGATTTTATCCCGGTAGGCTCCGGGTGGAAGGGTGGAGGGAGCGGGTGGCCTGGCTATCGAAGAAGATGAGATCACAAAAATTCTGCCTTGAAGAGCCCGCGGACCGCATTGCCCAGCCAAAAGCCGTCAGCGAGATCATCAAGCGTGAGTTCGGCTTCGCGTGCGCGTTCTTTCTCGATCAGAAAGGCGCGGAACACTCCTGGGAGCAAGCCGAGATGCTTGGGCGGCGTTAGCAGCATGTCACCCCGTTCAACAAACACATTGGTGAAGCTGCCCTCAGTAACAAGTCCATCCTCACGCACCAGGATGGCTTCACTCGCATCCATGCTGTGCGCCGCCGTCAACGCGTCTTCGTAGAAACCGCGATCCGAGGTCTTGTGAGCGAGGCGCCAATCCGACGGATCGACCGGATTGGGCAGCGCGATCGCTTTTAGCGGTTCGCCGTTTGGGTCAGGCATCGGGCTGGTTTCCAGCGAGGTCGCACCACTGCGGCTCGCCATGAGCCGCAGTTTGGCTGGTTCTTCTAATTCGAAGCATAGCGCATGGATCTGATTGCGCGCGGCGTGGCGGTCGAACTCGAAGCCTAGTTCTTTCGCGCTGCGCTTCATCCGCTCGAGATGCAATTCGAGCAGCGCGATCCCCTCTTCGGGCGTGAAGGCCATGGTCTCGATCAGGTCGCAAGCAGGCGCTGTCAGCTTGGGTGAAGAACGGCGCGCGAAGCCAGCTTTGACCTCGCATTCGCGCCGCTCAGCCAGCGGATCGCTGTCGGCGACGATCGCCGAACCCACACCAAGCACAGCGGTGCCTTGCGCATTCTCGATGGGTGTGAGGCGCAGCGTGCGGATGGCCACATTGAATGCCGCATCGCCATCAGCGTCGATCCTGCCAATGGCGCCGCAGTATGGGCCGCGCCCATCGCGCTCGACCTGATTGATCAATTCCATTGCGCGGATTTTCGGCGCGCCGGTGATCGAGCCGCAGGGGAAGATTGCGCGGACCAGATCGCCCGCGCCTTTGCCAGGAGCAAGCTGTGCCCGGACGGTCGAGACCATCTGATGCACGGTCGGATAGCTCTCAATCGCGAAAGGCGCATCGACCTGAACGCTGCCCGGCACCGCGACGCGCGACAGATCGTTGCGCATCAGGTCGACGATCATCAGGTTCTCGGCCTTGTCCTTGACCGAGGTCGCCAACTCTTCGGCCAGCGCCACATCGCCAGCCTCGTCCAAACCGCGAGGGCGAGTGCCCTTCATCGGTTTCACCTTCGCCTGATTTCCATCGAGCGCGACGAACAATTCGGGCGAGAAGCTCAGCAGCCAATGCGATCCATCGAAAATCACACCGCCATAGCCGGCCTGCGCCGCCGGTCGTAGCGCTCCGTAGAGAGCCAGCGGATCGCCCCGATAGGAACCCGCGAGCGGATAGGTCAGGTTCGCCTGATAGATATCGCCCGCATGGATCGCTTCGCGCAGGGCCTCGAACGCCTCCACATACCCGCCGGGCGACAGCTGAGGGTCGAGCGGTCCCAGCGACGTGTTCCCTTCCGAATGTGCCGCAAGCCAAGTTGGTACCTCATCTGCGGTAATGCGCTCTGGAGAGTCGAACAGGCCCAGCCATACAAGCGGTCCTGCGCTGCCGCTGCGCGCGTCGGCCAACGGAGCAAGCTTGGCTTCAAGCGCCAGCCCAGCTTCGTAGGCAATATACCCTGCTAGCGAACCGCGACCTTCGCTGCGCGCTTTCTCGGCTTCGGCGAGTACACGCTCGACATCGTCGGCGCTGTAGGCGGCAAATATTTCGGTGGGGTTTTGATAAAGCAGAGCGTCCGCTGCGCCGCTTTCGCGGGCATCGTCGAGCAACACGAATTGCGACCGATCTCCCATTCCCTCCGCCTTACTCCATCCGCGTGCCAAGTCGAGAGTTGACCGCTCTGCATTGGCTCTCCAAACCGCTTCGCAACGAAAAACGGGCGACAATCAGGCTGGGGACCGGCACACAATGAGCGATATCTTTCTTGGACTTGGTGGCAACGGCGAAAATCAAAACCTCGCGCTGAGCCGGTCGAACCGGCACGGATTGATAGCGGGTGCGACCGGCACGGGTAAGACGGTCACGCTGCAGGGCCTCGCCGAGAGTTTCTCCGCCAATGGTGTTCCTGTGTTCGTCGCGGATGTGAAAGGCGATCTGTCCGGCATCGCGATGCCTGGCAGCCCCAAGTTCAAGCATGCTGACAAGCTGGAAGGCCGTGCCAAGGAACTCGGCATGGATGATTACGGTTACTCGGATAATCCGGTGATCTTCTGGGACCTGTTTGGCGAGCAGGGCCATCCGATCCGCACTACGATTTCGGAAATGGGCCCGCTGCTGCTCGCGCGGCTGCTCGATCTGAACGAGACGCAGGAAGGCGTGCTGCAAATCGTCTTCCGCCATGCCGACGACAATGGCCTGCTGTTGCTCGATTTCGGTGACCTGCAGTCGATGCTGCAATGGGCCAATGAGAACGCCAAGGAGCTGTCAGGCAAATACGGCAATGTCTCGAAGCAATCGGTCGGCGCGATCCAGCGCCAATTGCTGAGTTTCGAAGCGCAAGGCGCGGATCACTTCTTCGGCGAACCCGCGCTGGAGATCGACGATTTCCTGAAAGTGGACGAGCAAGGGCGCGGCTATGTCAATGTGCTCGCCGCCGACACGTTGATGCGCAGTCCAAAGCTTTATGCGACCTTCCTGCTCTGGCTGCTCGCGGAACTGTTCGAGACTCTCCCCGAAGTCGGCGATCCGGAGAAACCGACGCTGGTGTTCTTCTTCGACGAGGCACACCTGCTGTTCGATGACGCGCCCAAGGCGTTGCAGGAGAAAATCGAGCAGGTCGTCCGCCTGATCCGCTCCAAGGGTGTCGGGGTGTTCTTCGTCACGCAGAACCCGATCGACATTCCCGAAGAAGTTGCGGGCCAGCTCGGCAACCGGGTGCAGCATGCTCTGCGCGCCTTCACCAAGCGCGATCAGCGCGCGATCAAGGCGGCGGCGGAGACATTCCGCATCAACGAAGAATTGGATGTCGAGGAAGCGATCACCGAGCTGAAGGTCGGCGAGGCGTTGGTCTCCACGCTCGATGAGGAGGGCGCGCCGACTATCGTGCAGCGGACACTGATCAAGCCGCCGCGCTCGCGGCTCGGCCCGGTGACCAAGAAGGAACGCGCGATCATTCAGTCGGTCAGCCCGTTCGATGGCAAATATGACGAAGCGGTGGACCGCGTAAGCGCCGAGGAAGTGCTCGCGCAAAAGACCGCCGACGCTGCCGAGACGGCTGAGGAAGTCGCCGAAAAGGGCGAGGAAGAGGTTCGGAAGCAGCCCCGCAAGACCAAGAGCATCTGGGAAAAGGCAATCTCACGCGGGACCAAGGTCGCGGCCGGCGGAATGGCTGGAGCTGCAGCTGCGGCAGTGCTCGGCAAGAAGAGCCGGTCCAATCCAATGCGCTCTGGCATTACATCGGCTGCGGGTTCGATCGCGACCGATCTCGCCGGGCCGATCGCGGGGCGCTTTGTGCGCAATTTGATCGGCGGATTGATGCGCTAGGTACTAGTCGAAGGCCACCGTCAGGGTGTGGTTCTCGTAAGCCAGACGCACCGGCATTGTGAAGTCGATCAATGCTTCGCCGCCAACCTCGCGCAGCAGATTGTCGCAGGCGGCACGGTCGTCGCCACCGAGCGAACCGAGATAGTCGAGCGCGCGCTGGAGCATCCACAGGCTGAATGTCCGTGCCGCACCTTCGCCGCCGACGCCTTCGATAGTGAAGGATGCCATGCCAACCCCGCGGGGTATCTCCGCGTCTGGGTTCTGGGCGTGCCATTCGCCGAACAATTGCGCGGTTTCTGCGAGGAACGGCAGATGCTCTGCCATCATTCGCTTGAGGATTGGCATCAGTGTTTCAGGCACTTCATCATTCGCCAGAAACTCGCCCGACAGAGGCGCCTCAGGCTTGACCATACGCCTCACCCAATCGGCTACGCGCGGGGCCAGCCGCTCCATGATCTCGCCCGAGGCAGGATCGCGATAGAGGTGCGCGTAAAGCGGGCCGATAAGCCCGTAATCGCCGATCGACGGGCGGGTGCCGAACAGGAAGGGGTGCACGGTGAAGTGCGCATCGAGATCAGCAAGCAATGCTTCGTAGCTGGATTCGATTGCGGGGATAGTGGCCTCGTTGATGCCCAGCATCGGCACGAAGCCCTTGAACGGCGTCCCCACCATCTTGCCAGCCGCCACTTGCTGTTCGGGCGGCGCATCCGGGGCGACGCTCCGGCCGAATTCGCCGTAGATCCAATCCTCGTTGTAGTTCCAGCGATAATGCATCGCCGGGATCACCAGCCATTCATCGCCGAAACACTCAAGCAGCCGCGCGGCAAAGTGTTGGCGCGGCGTATCGGGATAGACCGAAGGGCCGCCTTGCGCCGCTTCGTAGTGATCGATGATCAGCGACGTATCCTGAAGGATGGCGCCGTCGCCCAGCTTCATGACCGGGATGATCATCCGGCCTACAGCGGGAACGATCACGTCGTTACGAATTTCCAGATTGGGCGCGATCTCGGCGTAGTCGACGCCTTTCCAATCGAGATAGGCGCGTGCCTTGCCCGAAAACAGCGACGCGGGCGATCCATAGAGTGTGTCTGTCATACCCGCCTTTTCGTGCCGAAGTTGGCTGCGGTTACGCGTTTGAGTGCTCAATCGGCAAGCGCAATTCCGCGCGAAGCCCGCCTTCTGCCCGATTGGTCAGCACCAGTGTCCCGCCATGCTGTTCGGCAATGGCACGCGCGAGCGTCAGGCCCAGCCCTGCTCCGCCGGTTGCGCGGTTTCGCGATGCCTCTCCGCGCGTGAATGGTTCGAGCATGTCGGAGATCTGCTCTGGAGGAATACCTGGGCCGGTGTCCTCGACCCGCAAGACTGCTGCCCCGTTGTCTTCGAGTAACGCAACTTCGGCTACGTTGCCGTAACGCACCGCGTTGCCGATCAGATTACGAAGCGCGCGCTTGAGCCATGTCTCCTGCACCTTCGCCACGACGCGGGGCGGATCGCCGATTGTCACTGGTTCGCCGAGATCCTCAAACTCCTCGACCACGCCAATTGCCATTGCCCCCAGATCGAGGGCTTCGGACGGTCCGCCATTTCGTCCGACGCGGGCGAGCGAAAGGATGTCGTCAAGCGTGCGCGTGATGTCTTCGATGCTGTCTGCCATGCGCTCGCGCTGAACTTCGTCCGGGACGCTCTCGATCCGCACACGCAGCGCGGCGAGCGGTGTCTTGAGATCATGCCCGATGGCGCCGAGCATCACGTCTTTCTCGTCAAGCAGTGCCGCGATCCGCGTTTCCATCGCATTGTGCGCCGCGATCAAACGCCTGGTGTCGGCGGGACCACTTTCTTCGATTTCAACCACGCGGTCGGGGTTGCGCGAAAAGTCGCTCACTCTGTCGGTCAGCACTGCGAGTGGGCGTGTGATCCGCCGTAGTACGAGGTATAAGAGCAGAACGAGCACGCCGAGAATGACGAGCGTCTGGAAGATCAGTGTCGCGATTCCGCCGGTTGGGCGCCGCGGTTCCGGCGAACGCACGGTGATCCAGCCACTGCGGTCGGCGCGTTCGACGGATGCGATTAGAATACCGCGCTTGATCCAGTCTGGTGAGCGCAGCGCGGGGCGCAGTTCCGCCAATTCTCGAATGTACGGATCATCGCTGGCGATGCGCCGGGTGACGCGGATCTGACCGGCCTCTATGCCCTGTTGATCGAGCACATCACGCAGACCGGTTTCGAAGCTTGAGAGACGCGCTTCATTGACCGCGATAGGCGATTCAGCGGTGCGTTCGATTCCCAGTCGTGGCCGCCGGGGCAGGGGTCTGTCGCGTCGAGGTCCCCTTCGTTCGATCCCCTGTTCGCGCAATTCGGCAAGCCGCGCGCGGCGACGTTCCTCGCGCTGTGGGTTCGCTCCGTCTGCAACCAATCGGAATGCCAGTGCGCTGACCAATGCGGTTTCTCGGCGCTGTTCGCTTGCCTGATACAGCAAGAAGGCGGAAATGCCTTGCGCGATGAACAGGCCGACGGCCAAAACCAGCATGACCTGACCGAGCAGGCTTTGAGGGAGGAAACGCCGCATTACAGGCATTACATCTCAGCTTCCGGGGCGATGCGTTTGACCTGCGCGGAAAAGCGATAGCCTCCACCGCGCACGGTCTGGATCAACAAGGGATTGCGGCTGTCGACTTCGATTTTGCGGCGTAAGCGGCTGACTTGGTTGTCGACCGCGCGATCAAACAGATGCGCCGTCCGGCCCTGAACCGTATCGAGCAGCCAGTCGCGGTCGAGCACTTTGCGCGGATTGTCCAGAAACGCGCGCAGCAGGCGAAATTCGGCCGTCGAGATCGGCACTTTGACATCTTCGGGATCGGTCAATTTGCGCTTGAGCGGATCGAGCACCCATCCTTCGAAAGCGTAATGCCAATCCTCCACCTGGGTTTCGTGGCTTGGTCCGCGAGCCACCCGGCGAAGCACGGTGCGAATGCGGGCCACGAGCTCGCGCGGTTCGAACGGTTTGACGACGTAATCGTCGGCACCGAGTTCGAGGCCGACGATCCGGTCGGTTGATTCGCCGCGCGCCGTCAGGAAGATGACCGGTAGCTGCCGGGTCTCAACCAAATGACGGCAGAAGGAGAGACCGTCTTCACCCGGCATCATGATATCTAGGAGCACGATATCGGGTGCCGCTTCGTTGAGCGTGCTCCGAGCGGCAGCGGCGCTCTCTGCTTCGGTTACCGCAAAACCCTGACCCGTCAAATATTCGGCCAGCGGCTCGCGCAGTGTCGCTTCGTCGTCGACCAGCAGGATCGAAGTGGGTTCTTCGGTCATCGTAGCCTCGCAATAGGAGAACCCGGCTCGGCATGCACTGCCGCATTTGCGGTAGCTGCCGGTCCCGGGTTCTCAAGCGGTCAAGTTCAGAATTCAGGCCCCGCGATTGCCGCGGCGCTGACCGCGACGTTCAGTGCGGGCCGCTTTGCGGGCTTCCTTCGCAGCTTCACGCTCTTCGGCTGTGATCGTGCCGGAGCCGTCAGTGTCGACCTTGGCGAAGCGCGCTTCCATCGCGGTGTCGAACTCGGCGCGCGTTACGATCTGGTCGTTGTTGGTGTCGGCTTGCTTTAGCATCCGCATTGCGCGGTTCTTGCCTTTGCCGCCGCCTCGGCCACTGCGGCGCATTTCGCCTCGTTTACCACGACGTTCGCCGCGAGCTTCGCCTCGTCGTTCACTGCGAGCCTCGAGGGCTGCGAGCATTTCAGCTTCGCTGATCCCGCCGCTGCCATCGGTGTCCATGCGCTCGAAACGCTCGGCCTGCTTTGCAGCCCGGCGCTCAGACCGTTCTGCGCGTCGCGCTTCGCGGGCGGCAGTCATTTCGGCGGCAGTCAGTTCGCCATTGCCGTCGGTGTCGGCTGCGGCAAAGCGAGCGGCGCGCTTGGCTTCGCGGTCGCTCTGGTCGAGCTGTCCGTCGCCATTCGCATCCATTTTGGCAAAGCGCTCATTGGCCTTGGCCTTGGCTTCTTCGAGGCTGACGACTCCGTCGCCATTGGCGTCAGCCGAATGGCCGCCTGCATGATGAGCCGCAACGGCGATGCCTGCGCCGCCAAGCGCGAGCGCGGCAGCCGAAAGTGTGAGTGTCAGTTTACGCATCCAAATTCTCCAATTGATCGGTTCTTTATAAGAGTTGCGGCAAGGCACCAAACTGCTGCGAGGGGACACAACAGCGACAAGGTTGGCAGCAACAGAATTTCGTCGCTGCCGGTCGTCATGGGAGGGTTTGTCGCATCGGCACCTCACCGCAACTCACGAGAACCGTTCTAGCGGAGCCGTGTCGCAGGATTATCCCGGATTCGCGTTACTTTGTCGCGGCTTGTATCGCGATTGCGCATGCGTTCAGCGGGCCGCAAGGCTGGCGGTCATTCGGTTCATCTGGGCGCAAGACATGCGCGCTTTGAGTGGCCTAGCGGGGACGGTGCTCGGTGCCTTCGCCAGCGGTAATGAAGATCGCGGTCGCGGTCTCTTCAACATCGGCGATATGCCACACGCCCGGCGGGTTGATCGCATATTCGCCCGCTGCGAGCGCGATCTTTTCGCGCGAACCGTCCGGAAATTCCTGCGTCAGGGCCATCGCGCCATGGGTGCAGATTACGACTTCGGAGCCTTTGGGGTGCATTTCCCAACTGTCCCACGCTTCGGTGAAAGTGTGCTGCGAGACCAGCCTTCCCTCTGGACCGTCGCCGCCATGACGCGCGCCATACTGTTCGTACCATTCCATTCCGGAAAAGGGTGGCTGGGGCACGGCGGTAGCGCCCATGCCATCTTTACTGGGCCCCAGATGCAAGAAGCTATCGCTCAGCTTGCGCGCGCTCATGATGCGGGCTCCGTCATGCAGAATGCGTTCAGCTTGTTCCCGTCGGGATCGCGGAAATAGCCTGCATAGAAACCGTCATCGCCGCGTGCACCGGGCGCGCCTTCGTCGCTGCCGCCATTCGCTAGCGCGGTGTCGTAAACCGCCTGAACTTTCTCAGGGTTGTCGACCTGCAGCGCCACCATGGTGCCATTGCCGACAGTCGCCTCTTGCTCATCGAACGGCTTGGTAGCCGCCACGCCCGGAGCGCCTCCCATTGCGCCCCAAGCGATGAACGTGTCGAATTCCATCATCCGGCCAACGCCGAAATGCTCGGCAATCGCATCGTAGAATTTCGCAGCGCGGGGCAGGTCGTTGGTTCCCAGGGTGACGTAGCCGATCATGTTCGTTCCTCCGATTGAGCAGTCGCTTCGCGCGACTCGCGATATGAGAACATTAGTGGAACAAACGCGGTGCGACAAGCGTCCGATCTAAGTGTCTAAAGCGCCTCGGTTTCGCGCTCCAGCCATGCCAGATCGTCGCCAGAAAGCTGCGGAGCGATCAGCGCGCGGACCTTTGCATGATATTCATCGACCCACGCGATTTCGCTCTCGGTCAGCAGCGTCTTGTCGATCAACTTGCGGTCGAGCGGCACGAAGGTGAGTGTTTCAAAGCCGAGATATCGGCCCTCCGCAGCATCAATCTGGCGTTCTTCCGTCAGCACAAGGTTCTCGATCCGAATGCCGAATGCGTCGGGTTTGTAATAGCCAGGCTCGTTCGAGAGGATCATCCCGGCGAACAATTCCTGACTGGTCCCGGCCTGCCCACCCGAAGGCTTGGCAATGCGCTGAGGGCCTTCATGCACGCCGAGAAAGCTGCCAACCCCGTGGCCGGTGCCGTGGGCGTAGTCGACACCTGCCTCCCAGAGATATTGCCGCGCCAGTATGTCGAGCTGACCGCCGGTTGTGCCTTGCGGGAAGACAGCGAGCGCGATCTGGATATGTCCCTTGAGTACACGCGTATTGCGGTCGATCATCTCAGCCGACGGTCGAGCTGAACCATCCGCTGAATTGACCCAGACTGTGCGGGTGATGTCGGTTGTCCCAGCCGGATATTGGCCGCCCGAATCGACCAGATAGATCGAGCCCGGAGGGATCGGGATATTGCTGTCCTCGTCCACCTTGTAATGCGGCAGCGCGGCGTGTCCGGCAGCAGCGGAGATCGTATCGAACGATGTGTCGCGCAGATCGCCATGCGCGCGGCGGAATCCTTCGAGTTTGGCGGCTGCGGTCAGCTCATCGACCTCGCCCGATGGGGCGGTTTCCTCCAACCAGCGCAGAAAACGAGAAACAGCTGCGCCGTCCTGCGCCTGCGCGTCGCGGTGACCTTGCTGTTCACGCGCGTTCTTGACCGCTTTGGGGAGGATCGTCGGGTCCTGCTTGAAGGTGAAGTTGGCACCGCCCGCTCGCAGCGCTTGCGCAATCCCGACCACGCCGAAATCCGGATCGACACTCACGCTTTTGCCGGAGAACTCGCCAAGAGCGGTCTCGAACTGGTCGCGGTCGCGGATCACCACGGCGTTGCCCAGATGCTGTGTCAGCTCAGGCGTGACCTTCTCGGGCGCGATGAACAATTCCGCGCGGCCATCCTTGTGCGCGATGACATAGGACAGTGCGACCGGCGTATGCGCCACGTCTCCGCCGCGAATATTGAGCAACCACGCGATCGAATCGAGCGCCGGGATCACCACCGCATCGTGGCCCTCCTGCGTCAGCCAATCGGCAATTGCGGCGCGCTTGTCGGCGTATGAACGACCGGCGAGGTCTTCCTCGTGGACAATGGCCTGCGCGTCCGACGGCGCAGGCTGGTCAGCCCAAACCGTGTCGATCGGGTTGCTGTCTGCGGGGACCATCGTGACGCCTGCCGGTTCGACCTGCTTTTCCAGTGAGGCGACCCAATTCCAGGTGTGTAGCCAAGGATCGTAGGCGATCCGCGCTCCGTTCTCGCAAACCTCTTTCAGCCACCCGCCAAGACTGTCGCCGGGGATACTGCGATAGTCGAACAGGTTGCCATCGACCTGATCGCGCACCTGCACGGTGTAGCGTCCATCGACAAAGATCGCCGCGTGATCGAGGGTCACTGCAGCGAACCCAGCCGACCCTCCAAACCCGGTCAGCCACGCGAGTCGCTCAGCATATTCGCCGACATATTCGCTCATATGCTCATCCGAGATCGGGATGATGAATCCTTGCAGATCGCGCCGTTTGAGCTCTTCGCGCAGAGCCTGAAGGCGGGCTTCGTGGGTAAGCATCAGCATCTGGTCGATTCCTGTCTGGCCGCGCGGCCTTGTGCAGCGCAGGCTTGTTTCTCGATAGGTCGCAACATAGTTCGGATTGAGGCCGCTTTCTACCCAAGCTCGCTGCCCAACAGGACGCCAAGCCCATGACAAGTTCCCGGATCGCCCAGCTGACATTCGCCGCTTCGCTCGCAATGATCCCGTGGAGCGCGGCGCAGGCCGACAATCATAAGGATAATACAAGCGTGACCACACCTGCAGATGCCGTACCCAGCGCCCCGCCCATCGCGGAAAAGCGCGAGCACAGCTACACCCATCACGGCATTACCATCTCCGACCCGTATGATTGGCTGTATGACAAGTCCTATCCGACCGTCGATGACGAGGATGTGCTCGATTACGTGAAGGCAGAGAATGCGTGGTTCGAAGCGCAGATGGGCCCGCAAAAAGCGATGACCGAGGCGCTGTTCACCGAGATGCGCGCGCGGATCAAGGAAGACGAAAGCACCGTGCCTCAGCGCCGGGGCGAATTCCTGTATTGGGCAGAATTCGAAGAAGGTTCGCAGTACCGCAAGCACTACCGCAAGCCGGTCGGCGCGCCCGAAAGTGCTGAGCCGCAGTTGATGCTGGATGAGAACGAGCTGGCCGAAGGTCTCGAATATTTCCGCCTCGGCGCAGCGTCGGTCAGCAAGAACGGGCGCTATCTCGCCTATTCGACCGACACCAATGGGTCGGAGCGCTACACTGCGCGGATCAAGGATCTGGAAACCGGCGAATTGCTGCCCGACGAGATTCCGAACCTGCGCAGCAGCCTGACCTGGGTCGCGAACGACACGGCGCTGGTCTACGGCCCGTCGAGCGAAAACTGGCGCACGCTTGAGGCCAAGCTGCACGTCATCGGCACGCCGGTTGAAGACGATGTGGTCCTCTACAAAGAGGACGACGAGAGCTTTGGTGTCGGAGCGGGTCTGTCTGCGCAGGAAGACTGGTTGATCATCTCGACGGGTGACAATGAAACCAGCGAAGTGCGGTTTGTCTCAGCGGCCGATCCAACCGGTGAGCAAGTGCTGGTGAAGCCGCGCCAAAAGGGCGTAGAATACGGCGTCGATATTCGTGATGGCGAACTGTTCGTCTGGACCAATGACGAACATATCAACTTCCGCCTCGCCAAGGCGCCGGTTGAAAGCCCCGGCGATTGGCAAACGGTGATTGCCGGGTCGAACGAATTTTACCTGACTGACTTCGAGCTGTTCAAGGACTTCTTCGTCACCGAAGGGCGACTGAACGGCCTAGATCAAATTCAACTGCGCCAGTACGATGCGCCGCTCGACATCACGCCGATTACGTTTCCCGAAGCAAGCTACAGCGCCGGGCTTTCAAACAATCCGGAATACAATCAGACCAGGCTGCGGCTGGGTTATGAAAGCATGGTCACGCCGGATTCGGTGTATGACTATGACGTCGCCAGCGCCTCGCTCGAACTGCTGAAGCAGCAGGAAATTCCGAGCGGCTATGACGCCTCGCTCTATACAACCGAGCGGCTGGAGATCGAAGCGCGCGACGGGACGATGGTTCCGGTCAGTGTGGTGATGCGCAAGGATCGTGAAGCAGGCGGACCGCTGCACCTCTACGCCTATGGCGCTTATGGTTATGCGGTGCCGCCGGGTTTCTCGACCACGCGGCTGAGCCTGGTGGATCGCGGCTTTGCCTATGCCATCGCGCATATTCGCGGCGGCGACGATCTGGGGCGGCGCTGGTATCTGCAAGGCAAGCTCAACGAGCGGACCAACACCTTCAACGATTTCGTCGATGTCGGGCGCGGGTTGATCGCAAAGGGCTACACCGCCGAAGGCAAAGTCACCGCGAGCGGTGGCTCAGCTGGTGGTGAGCTGATGGGCGCCATCGTCAACCAAGACCCGTCGCAATACGGCGCGATTGTTGCGCATGTCCCATTTGTCGATGTGCTCAACACGATGCTCAATGCCGAGCTGCCACTGACGCCCGGCGAATGGCAGGAATGGGGCAACCCGATCGAGGACAAACAGGCGTTTGCCTACATCCTCAGCTACTCACCCTATGATCAAGTCAGGGCGCAGGACTATCCGCCGATGCTGGTCACCGCAGGGCTGAACGATCCGCGCGTGACCTATTGGGAACCTGCGAAGTGGGTCGCCAAATTGCGCGACGTGAAGACCGACGACAATGTGCTGCTGATGAAGACCAATATGGGCGCAGGCCATGGCGGGAAGTCGGGCCGCTGGAACTCGCTCTATGAGACAGCGGAGGAGTACAGCTTCATTCTCTGGCAGATGGGGATGACTGAAGAACAGGACGGCGAGTGAGATTATCCCCCTCCCGCTTGCGGGAGGGGTTAGGGGTGGGCATGAGGCAATGCATGCGCACGCCAACCCACCCCCCGGCCCCCTCCCGCAAGCGGACGGGGGAGCAATGACCACTCGCTTCACCCGAACCTTCACCGCCGCGCCGGAGCACATTGACGAGCTTGGCCACGTCAACAATTCGGTCTGGGTGCAGTGGATTCAAGACCTCGCCACCCAGCACTGGGCGGCTGTTGCGGACCCGGATCATCATGCGGCGTTCTTCTGGGTCGTGATCCGGCACGAGATCGATTATCGCGGCAATATTGCCGAGGGCGAGAGTGCGACCGGCGCAACCTGGATTCCCGATCCGCCCAAAGGCGCAAAATCGCTGCGCTGTGTCGAGTTTACCGATGAGGCGGGCAAGGTGCTGGTCTCGGCACGCACAACATGGGCGATGCTTGACAAGGCCAGCGGGCGGCTTGCTCGCGTAAGGCCAGAGGTGATCGCGCCGTTTCTTGAAAGCTAGGCGGCAGCCGCTTCTTCGGGGCGCTGGCTCAATGGCGGAGCGCACACGCCCATCTGCTCGTGCAGCATCCGATTCCGTCCCGAGGCCTTGGCTTCATAGAGCAGCGCATCGGCACGGGCGTAAACCTCGTCGAAGGCGACCTTTGCATCCGCTCCGCCTGGCATTTCGATCACACCCATGCTCGCCGTCACAGGGTGATCGAGCCCCTCGACGTCGCTCCCAACACGCATGGGTATCGATTGTCTCAGCGCCTCGGCACGCTGCACCGATTGCGCACCGCGCAGCATGATGACGAATTCTTCCCCGCCCAAGCGCATCGCCATCGTGTCGCGATCCGAGCCTCGGATCGCTTCGGCGCAGGCGGTCAAGACCGTATCGCCGACCAGATGACCATAGCGGTCGTTGATGTCCTTGAAGTGGTCGAGATCAATCAGCGCGAAAGTATCGAAGCCTTCTTCGCGCAGTTCTCCGAAGCGGGTGTCGAGGATGCGGCGGTTGTGCAGCCCAGTGAGCGCGTCATGTTCGGCCATGTCGCCGAGCTCGTCCATAACAGCATGGGCGTGATCGCGTTCGCGCTTCAGCGCGAGGAAACGGCTGGCGACCCCCAGCCCCGTGGCGCATACCTCGATCAGGGTGGCCGCAATCAGCAGTTCGTTGGCGTCAATTGTGGGCACGCCGGGCAGGGTAAAGCTGACGACCCGGATCATCGCGACAAACAGCAGTGGGCTCAGGCCAATCGCAAGGAAACGCGCGGTGCGGCTGCCATTGCGCAAAGCTGTGTAGAGCATGGCCACCACGGCAATACCGAGTGGCGCACCGGATGTGAAATAGAACACCGACGGCCAACGCCCCAGTCCTTCTATCCCTGCAAGGTGGACGCAGGATATCGCGACAAATGCCAGCGTCAGCCACACTATGGTCGCTCGGAGCCAGCTTGGCACACGATCAGGTTCTATGAATCGCAATGAGAACATCACCGCGGCAAAAACCATCAGGCTGAAGCTGCCGATGGTCACTGCCCTCACCATTGGCAGGTTGATCTGAACGAATGCGACATAAAGGCCGTAGCTGCACACCAACTGCACGGCGAGAGTGATGACCAGTAGGGCGTGCCATAGCATGAAGGTTTCGCGCAGAATTCGGTAGCCCACCAGATCAAACAGGATCGGCATCAACATCATGCCCGTGAACAGTGCGACGACAATCAACAGCCCGATATCGGCGCGGCTCGATCCGGGAAGCTGATCGGCTAGGTGCAGATAGTCGAAAGTTGTCGCTTGTGTGGCCCCTTCGATCACGACGTAGACAGCGCTCGCCTGTCCTTCGTGATCCGGCAGCGGGACAGCAAACTGGCGGTCGAAGAAAGTTGCTTCAATGTTGTCGAAATCGGTGTGCGACCAGCTGACCCCGGAAGCGGTTTCAACCCCGATGCTCATGCTGGAAAATTTCGCTGCGCGGCTTATGGCGAAGCGCGGTTCATTCTCCGGCGCGATGTCCAATCGGACGACGTTACGCCAGGCGTCGAGATTGATTGCAGTGCGATCACACTTCCACTCAATTTGACCTTCCGGGATTCTTTCCAGACCGATATCGGGCGGAACCGAGGCGAAGCAGGGCGTTTCTGCCCGCGCAGAGGCAATCGGAAACGCCATCGCGGCGGCAAAAAGCAACGCAATCACGGGCGCAAAAAGCTTCGAGAGGGTGGGGATTCCCATCCCAAGCGCTTTAGCCTTGAGGGGTTGCAATGCTCTTAACCATGAGCTCCCTTGATCGGTGCTGGGCAGAGCGCGCGTCACGTCCGTGTCATAGTTGGGTCTTAGCCTGCGGAATGCATTTTGACTTTGGGGACAGACATGAGTGAGCGCCGCGCACGTATCGGGATGATTGTCGGCATGCTTGGTGCCGCGTCATTAACGCTTGTCGGCTGCGACAGCGGCGGCGGATCGCGCGAATCCATTCGCGCAGTTGGCTCCTCGACGGTCTATCCCTTCGCCAAACAAACCGCAGAAAGCTTCGCCCGCTCCAATCCCGAATACAATTCCCCGCTGATCGAGCAGACCGGCACGGGCGGCGGGATGCAGCTTTTCTGCTCCGGCGTGGGTGCGGATACGCCCGACATGGCCAACGCGTCGCGCCGGATGAAGCTCAGCGAATTCGACAAATGTCAGGCCAATAACGTCAAAGACATCATCGAACTCCAAGTCGGGCTCGACGGGATCGCCTTCGCCTCAGCAATTGGCGGAATTCAGCTGAATCTCTCGCCCAAGACTGTTTACGAAGCGCTGGCTGCGCGCCCTTATGGCGAAGAGCAGACTGCGCAGACCTGGGCAGATGTCGATCCGTCACTGCCCGATGAACCCATTCTAGTGTACGGCCCGCCGAGCACATCGGGCACGCGCGACGCGCTGAAAGAACTCGTGCTGGAGGCTGGCTGCGACACCAATCCGGCGATGAAAGCGCTCAAGGAAAGCGACGAGGATGAGCACCAGAAGATTTGCACCGAAGTGCGATCCGATGGCGCCTATTCCGATCAGGGCGAACAGGACAATCTCATCGTTCAGAAGATCGAAGCCAATCCGCGCACCATCGGGGTTTTTGGTTTCTCGTATCTCGATGAAAATTCCGACAAGGTGCAAGGCCTGCCGATGAACGGTGTCGATCCGACTTACGACAACATTGCGAGCTTCGATTATCCGGGCGCTCGCCCGCTCTATGTCTATGTGAAGAAAGCGCATATGCGCGCCATCCCCGGCCTTGATCTCTATCTGCAGGAATGGGTCAAGAACTGGACCAAAGATGGGCCGCTGGCCAAGATTGGTCTGGTCGCGTCACCGTCCGAGGAAATGAGCCTGAACGAGCGGCGCGTGAATGAATTGCTGACGATGACCCGCGAAGACCTGACAGGTGAAGCGCCAGCGGAAGCACCCGCAGAAGCCGCGCTGCAAGAGAACTGACCGAAACACTCGCCACCCCCCGATGACACTGGAGGACCCGATGAACACGAAAACCCCCCGATCGAACCTTCTTAGAGATTCGCGCCTCCTTTTGGTCGGCGCATCACTGGCGATACTGGCAGCCTGCGGTGAAACCGAGGAAGACGCCGGCGTCGACGCCATTTCGATAGTCGGATCATCGACGGTTTTCCCCTTTGCCGAGAAGGTTGCGGCGGACTTCGTCGCGGCGAATGAAGGCATGGCGGCCCCTTCCATCGAATCCACCGGTTCGACCGAGGGGATCGAGACATTCTGCGCGGGCGAAGGCCCTGACACGCCCGACATCGTCAACGCTTCACGCCGGATGACCGTCACCGAATTCAACGGTTGCAGCAATAACGGCGTCTCCGAGATCATCGAGATCAAGGTTGGACGTGACGGGATCGCTTTTGCCTCGTCGATCGATGACGGGATCGAGATCGAGTTGTCGCCGAGCATCATTTACCGCGCGCTTGCGGCGAACCCGTTCGGCGAAGAACAAACCGCCGCCAATTGGTCGGACGTCGATGGCTCGCTGCCGAACGAGCCGATCACCGTCTACGGACCTCCGGCGACATCGGGCACGCGTGACGCGCTGCTCGACATCATTCTGCAGCCCGCCTGCACAACCAACGGCGCGATGGCGGCGCTGGAGGAAAGCGACCCGACTGCATTCGAACAAAACTGCCACGCCCTGCGCGGAGACAGCGCGTATATCGATCAAGGCGAACAGGACGATCTGATCGTCCGTAAGATCGCCAACAATCCGCGCGCAATTGGCATGTTCGGCTATTCGTATCTCGAAGAAAATCCCGACAGCGTGAAGGCGCTACCCGTCGGCGGCGTTCTGCCAACAGCAGAGACCATCGCCGATGAAAGCTATCCCGCATCGCGCCCGCTCTACATCTATGTGAAAAAGGCGCATATCGGTGTGACGCCGGGCATTCAGGAATACCTGAACCAATGGTCGCAAAGCTGGAGCGCGGGCGGTCCGCTGACCGCGATTGGCCTGGTCCCGGCTTCCGATGAGGTGCAAGCCGCCAGCGCCGAGACAGTCAGCAATTTGACGGTGATGAACAGCGAAGGGTTCTAGTCGCACGGTGGCTCTGAGCGTGGCCTAGAGCCATGCCGACCTTCGATCCACCGAGCGCTGGAACCCTGCTGCGAGCGATTTCATCCGCGCCCGCAGCAGCACCTGTCTGCCTTCGCGGTTGCGGGTGAAGACGAGCTTGGACGAGCCGATCTGGGACTTCCAGATAGTCAGGAAGGCCTCGGCATATTCCTTGCGCGCACCGAGCGCCGCAGGAACTGCATGGTAGTCGGTCCGCCGTTTCGGGCCGAGCCACGATTTGCGCACCAATAGGTAACGCGGGTTCTGGACCGGCCCGAGCACTTCCGCGATGGCCTGCATGACCGCACGCTCGGCCGCGCGGCTGACGCCTGCGACGATAACATCCTTGCGTCCGTCGACGCTGGTTCGGATGTCGATCCGCGCGGCGTCGACTTCCGAAGCGGCAATGATCTTCGCTTCGGCGAGACCACGAAGGATCGCTTGCGCCACTTCGCCGAGGCTTCCCTCGAGCGATCCATTGCGCCAGGCGAGCCGAGCGGCTTTGGCAAGGCGGGGCAGGCTGGCGAGCGTTGCTATACCGGCGGCGCCCATCGCGACCATGCCGAGCCCTTCGAACGATGCGACCGCGCGCAGTTCGTTTCCCGCGACCAAAGCGGCGGTGCTTCCTGCGCTCCATGCAGCGGAATGGAGGGTGTCGAACCAGCTCAGGCGCCGCGGCGCATAGTTGGGCGCGGCGGTTTCGCGCACTCGAGAGCGCGCTTCTCCATCACCCAGTGAAGTAGACCATTTCGACGCGATGCCCGCGCGGTCCGCCGCTATGGCGAAGGCTTGCCGGTTCAAAGTGGCAATGCTCTGCGCCGGATCGATGTCCAACCGCCCGAGCCCGCTTTCGATCAATCTCGCCTCGCCGTTCGAAATACACTCGAACGCTCGAAATCGCCTTGCGACCACGCCGATATCGGACACGCCGCCAGAACCACCATCGTTGAACGCGCCCCAATTAAGTGACGCCGTGACCGCCTGCGCCAAGGTGCTCTCATCAGGCTCTATCGTTGCGAGATGCCAGATATTGGCGACCTTATCCGGCTGGTGCGGGTCGATCCGGATCGCCCGGCCGCGCATCTGGTTCGACAGCATGAAGGACGCGGTGTTGCTGGCCAACACAAGGCTGTTGAGCGCGGGCGCGTCCCATCCCTGCCCTAGCAGCGACTGAGTACCGACCAGTATCCGAACTTCGCCACTTAGAAACAGCGCAGTGACAAGCCTGATCTGGTCAGCGCTGTTGCCTCCCACAGGCTGCAGCTCGACATGCCCGGGGCACGCCTTAATGTCTTTGCAGCGAACGGAACCGCGCGGCATCCCCAGTCTTTCGGCGACCTCTCCGAGCGCCTCCATGGCCGAGCGCGGGATGATTACCAGACTGCCGGTCAATACACCGATCTTCGCTTCCGCTATGCCAGCCCGTCGCAGGCTTTCGAAGATTGGGATCACGCCCAGCTTCGCAGGCTTGAATTCGGCCTCGGGGCTGCGCGGCAACTCGCCTGCGCGAATATGATCGGACAGCACCACCATCCGCAGCTCGTCGCCCAGCTTACCGTGTTCCGTTTCGGCGATCTCTGCGATGCTATCGAGTTTGGCAAGGCTGGAAGCCAGCAGGCGAAACACCGAGCGGGTATGCTGGAGCCGTACCTTGCCACCTTCGATCAGACCGTGACGCTGCAGACGATTGTGCAATGTCTCTCGCCGCTCCTGGTCCAGCACAAAAACCTGTTTGTGCCGGAACAACAGACCGTCAAGCAGCCGCTCCAGCCAGAACAGCGACGGGCGAGGGAGATCGCTTGCGGAAACGCCAAGCAGATCGAGCGGTTCACGCGGTAGTTTCCGCCCAGCCGAACCAAGCAAAATGAGCGCCGCCGAAAGCATTTCCGGCGCTTCGAGGATGTCTTCGATATGCGCGTCGGGATCGGTCAGCCAAGGGTGCCGGGCGAGCCATTCAAGCAATTCGTCGTCATTGATCAATTCCAGTTGGAGATCGCCGATTGCCTTGTGCCGCCGTGCGAGCACTGCGAGTGCATCCTCGGTCGGGCGCGAGAGCACCAGATGATCCTGATGCGGGCACAGGTCTCCGTTACGTACCAGTTCCGGGATGCCGATTTCGAGATCGATGGGGCCGCATAGCGCCTCGTACCGCTTCCACTCGGCGAAGCTAGCATCGTAGGGCGGCGTGGCGGTCAGCGCGACGATGGTCACGTCGTTCAACTCTTTCGCCAACCGGTCGAGGCACTCCCACCATGCCCGGCGCAGGTGATGCGCTTCATCGAGCACCAGCGTGAGCGGGCCCTTTTCGTTCAAGGTCGCGATCAGATCCGTCAGATCGTCGCTGCGCCGAAAGCTGTCGAGCGACTGATAGGTCGAAAGGGTTAAGGCGCGCGGATCGGCAAGATTGCGAGAGATGTCGTTTTCAGGCGGCATCTCTGCCATGAACAGCGGCACCAGCCGCTCGCCCCATTGATCGCGAATGGCCAGACTTGGCGCGAAAACCAGCGCTGGCTTGCCAAGCTGCCGGACGATTTCGAGACCGAGCACCGTCTTGCCTGCACCGGGCGCGGCGACGACGTGCAGCCGATCGTCCCCTAGGTGACTTTCCATTTCAGCGAGGACGCGCGCCTGATATTCGCGCCATTCGCCGGCGAACTGCATCCTGCCGATCACGGATAGTGAACTGTCGCTGGGGCTAATCGGCCTGACCCGTGTGCCGCATCAAAGTGGATTGCCATCCTGATCGCGGAAGATCTCTCGGCGGCCGACATGGTTGGCGGGTCCGACGAGACCTTCGCTTTCCATCCGCTCGATCCATTTGGCGGCGGTGTTGTAGCCGACACCCATCTGGCGCTGGAGCCACGAACCGGACGCCTTCTGATTCTCGATCACGATCTGGCAGGCCTGACGATACTTGCGCTCTTCCGGGCTGTCCGAAGCGGTCAAATCGTCTTCGAAGTTCAATCCGCCGCCATCTTCGGGTTCTTCGGTGACGGCATCGACATATTCAGGCGAACCTTGTGCGCGCCAGAAATCGGCGACCGCTTCGACTTCCTCATCCGAAACGAATGGGCCGTGCACACGCACCATCGCGCCTGTGTTCGGCTTGTAGAGCATATCGCCCTTGCCCAGCAGCTGTTCGGCGCCCTGTTCGCCCAGGATCGTGCGGCTGTCGATCCGGCTGGTGACCTTGAAGCTGATCCGGGTTGGCAGGTTGGCCTTGATCACGCCGGTGATGACGTCGACTGAAGGGCGCTGGGTGGCCATGATCAGATGGATGCCGGCGGCGCGTGATTTCTGGCTAAGCCGCTGGATCAGTACTTCGATTTCCTTGCCGACCGTCACCATCAAATCGGCAAGTTCGTCGACGATCAGCACGATCTGTGGCAGCGGCTGGTAATCGAGCTGTTCTTCTTCGTAGAGCTGCTCGCCCGTGTCTGGATCGAAGCCGGTCTGCACCCTGCGGCCTAGCGGTTTGCCTTTCGCGGCGGCAGCGCGGACTTTGTCGTTGAAGCTGTTGATGTTGCGCGAATTGATCGAGCTCATCATCCGATACCGGCGCTCCATCTCCTCGACCGCCCATTTGAGTGCGCGGACCGACTTGTGAGGCTCGGTCACTACTGGCGAGAGCAGGTGCGGAATATCGTCGTAGCTCTTCAGCTCGAGCACTTTGGGATCGATCAGGATCAAACGGCATTCGGCGGGCGTGAAATGATACAGCAGGCTGAGCAGGATACAGTTCAGCCCGACCGACTTGCCCGACCCGGTCGTCCCGGCCACCAGCAAGTGCGGCATGGCCGCAAGGTCGGCGATGATCGGTTCGCCTGCGATATCCTTACCCAAAATGATCGGCAGATTGCCTTTGGATTCCGCAAAAGCAGCGCAAGCGGCGAGCTCCTTCAGCATCACCATCTGGCGGTCGGCATTGGGCAGTTCGATGCCCATCACGGTTTTGCCGGGGATCGGTGAGACGCGGGCCGAGATCGCCGACATGTTGCGGGCGATATCTTCGGCCAGGCCAACCACGCGGCTGGCTTTGATACCGGGAGCAGGCTCCAGCTCGTACATCGTCACAACCGGCCCGGTGCGAACGGCGGTGATCTCACCCTTTACGTTGAAATCATCGAGCACGTTTTCGAGCAGCCGGGCGTTGCGTTCGAGCGCGAGCTTATCGAGCTTGGGCGCGTTGTCGGATGGAATCTCGGCCAGCAATTCGAGGCTGGGCAGCTCGTAATTGGCGAACATGTCGCGCTGGTTTTGCTTTGCCGGAGCGGCCTTTTTCGGCGGTGCCGACGGATCTGTAATTTCTGGCGATCGGCGTGGTGCCGGTTCGGCGCGGGCTTCCGCTTCCACCTTGGGCTTGCGGCGCGATTTGGGAGCGGCCACCGCGTCATCAATTTCGCGTCCCGGCAGGGCCAGTTGCCCGGACCGTCTGAAGAAGGGCAGTTTCGATAGAATTCCGTCACCGTCAGTCAGGAAATTGGGCAGTGTCAGCAATGCCCGCCAATCGATCGCGAAAACCCGCGTCAGTAGGCCAGTGGCCCCGGCGAGGCATGCAAGCGCAAAGCCAAGGATCACCCAGCCTGATGCGCTTTCGCCCAGCCGCGAGGCTAACGCCTCGATAGCAGACGCGCCGAGCAAGCCGGAAACTCCGCCTAATTGCGCGGGCAAAGTGCCGCCTGCATTGTCGAAGGCGAGCGACAGGACCGTGCCGAACAGCACCATGGCGATGAGCAGCAAACCGGTGGGCAGCCACCAGCGCGTGCTCTCATCCACGCTTTCCAGATCGTCGTCATTCTCGACGTCGCGCCACAGTTTGCGCGCGGAGATGTAGAGCAATGGGAGCAAAAGGATTGCTGGCAGACCAAAGGCGAACAGCACGCGGTCTGCGGTCCAGGCACCGGCGCTGCCCATCCAGTTGCTGATCTGGTCGGGTGCTGCAGCGGTCGAAGGGCTGGGGTCGGTCTGGGTGTAGCTGATCAGCGAAAGCGTGAGGAAAATCATCGCCATCAACAGCACACCGGCGCCTGTCATCTGCGCGGCGCGGCGCAGCGAACGGCGCAGTCCGGCGCGCCAGTCTGCGGTCGATTTACGGGTGTTGATTGCTCGCGAAGCCATGACTTTGCCTTTGGACCCTCCTATCGGAACACACCATGAATCCTAGGCGAGTCCGGGTCAAGCGCCCTGAGATGGGGTGAGCGAGCTAACTCAGGCCGTCGATCGCGGCCCAACGCGGCCATTTTAGCGACCAAGCGCGTTCGGTCGACATCCCGCCGAGCGCGATTACAGGGACTTGCGAGTGTTCTGCCAGCAGTCGGAATTGCGCCGGTCCGAGCACTTTGTCTCCGGGATGCGACGTGGTTGGGAAAACCGGAGACAACAGAACCGCATCCGCTCCAAGCCGGTTCGCAATTCCGATCTCTGCAAGGTTATGCGCCGTCGCCAGATGCAGCATATCCCGACGGCGCGGACATAGCGAGCGAGGCGATCCGTAGATCCCATCTGCGCCCCATTCGGTCGCGGTCAGTGCGCTGTCGGCGAGTATCACCGTATGATCGCATGCGCGCGCGACACGGCACAAGGTGCGGAACCGGTCCCAACGGTTGGGATCATCGAGGTGATAGTGGCGGTAAATAAAGCCGGACCCGCGCGGCAGCCCACGCAGCGCGCTTTCCAGAACGGCATCGTTCCGCTCATCGGAGATAAGCCAGATGTCAGGCAGGGACTGGTTTCGCGCCATTCGCGCGCTATATCGCGCCGCCATGGAAAGTGCAGCAACTCGTCTCGCAGAAGTCGACGCCAATATCGCGCGCATGTGCAAAATCGCCCGCCGCAAACGCGAGGATGTGACCCTGATCGCAGTCAGCAAGACCCATCCGACTGAGCGGATCGCTCCGCTGCTAGAGGCAGGGCACCGTGTGTTCGGCGAAAACCGCGTTCAGGAAGCGCAAGGCAAATGGCCGGAATTGCGCGAAGCCTATCCCGACGCCGAGCTGCACCTGATTGGCCAGTTGCAATCGAACAAGGCCGAAGACGCGGTGGATATGTTTGACTGCATCCACGCGCTCGACAGGATGAGCCTGCTCAAGGCGCTCGCCAAGGCGATGGACAAGGCGGGCAAGCGCGTGCCGTGCTTCGTTCAGGTCAATATCGGAGACGAGGACCAGAAAGGCGGTTGCCCGATCAGCGAAGTACCGGAGTTTATCGGCAAGGTGCGCGACGCCGACATTCCTGTCGCCGGATTGATGTGCCTGCCGCCCGCCGTCATCGAACCTGCGCCGTTCTTTGCACTGCTCGCGAAGCTGGCTGACGACAATGGCGTCGAAGGTCTGAGCATGGGCATGAGCGGAGATTATGAAACTGCGGTTCAACTCGGTGCGACACATGTCCGGGTTGGGACGGCGTTGTTCGGGGCGCGTTCATAGCTAACGGCCAAGCCACCCACACCCTCCGCCCTTCCACCCGGATAGTGTCCCGGTAGGTTCCGGGTGGAAGGGCGGAGGGTGTGGGTGGCTACGGCGACGCCAAAAAAGAAAGGGCGCCCTGTTGCCAGAGCGCCCTTCCTACTTCAGCCTGAAGTCAGGCGGCGTTAGAATTCGCCGGTCAATCCAACTGTGACCAATGCTCCGCGCGGATCATGGACGCGGCTGTCAAAGCCGCCATTGGTCGCGACGCGAGGTGCCGTCACATCGAAGATGTTACGGGCGCCAACGGTCAGTTGCAGCAGCTTGTCGCGATCGAAGAATTCATTGATCGCGACGCTGTATTGAACATCGACCCGGAAATCGCTGTCGATGTCCGCTCCGCCATTCTGATCATCGAGGTAGCTGTCGATGTAGCGACCAAAGATGTTGAGCGAGTGTGCGCCGGTTTCAAACTGCAGCCCTGCATTGAAGCGCAGGTCCGGAGTTGGTGAGCCGAAATTGGTGAAGTTGCGGTTGCCCGCACCATCAATGATCGGACCGCCAACTGCTGTCTGGAGATCGTATTCGATCACGTAGTTGCCTTCGAAGCTCGGCGTGATTGTGCCGAAGCCGGCATCGATCCGATAGCGGACCGAAAAATCGATCCCGGACGTGGTGACGCTGGCTGCGTTTACGTAGCTGTTGTTGACCTGGATGATCGTACCAGCCGGGCTCCGAATGATGTTGGGTCCGTTCGGATCAGCATTCACGATCGATTGCGCTGCGGTCTGAACGATCGCATCCTGGAATTCGAAGTTGTAGTAATCGGCGCTGATCTCGAACCCGAAAATCGGCTCGATGGTGAAGCCGAGGTTATAGGCGGTAGAGTCCTCAGGGATGAGGTTCGGGTTGCCGACCGCGCGCACAGCGACGAAGGCATTGGCCCCGCCATTGGCCGGGTCCGAAACCTGTTGCAGCGTGGTCGATTGGCCCTGCAGCTGGAAGGTCGACGGTGCACGGAACGAGGTCGAGAACGACCCACGCAGCGAGATCCAATCGGCTGGGCGCAACAGCACAGCAATCTTGGGATCGAGCGTGCTGCCCCCTTCATCGCCATAATCTTCAAACCGCAGCGCTAGTTGCAGTTCTGCCCAATCGAGGACGGGAACATTCAATTCGCCGAAAATGGCGTAGACATCTTGCCCGCCAGAGAAGGCCTGCTCACCGATCAGGAAGGCAAAGCCATCATTGAGGGTGATGTCATCGAAGTCCGCCGAAATCCGCTGGTCGCGATATTGCGCACCGATCGCGATGCCGACGGGGCCAGCTGGAAGGTCAAACAGCTCGCCCGACACGAAACCTTCAGCGACGAACAATTCCGCACCGCGGTTCGAAGTCGAGAACTCGGTGACGTAATCGAGCAGCGCCGCATTGGCGTTAACTCCGCCAGCCAAAGCTGTCGCGAAGGGATTGAAGAACGTTCCGTCGGCAGGAATTGCCGCGCCATTGGCGGTCAGGAACGGGTTGCTGGCAGTACAATCGAGCCCCGTTGCTGCGTTGAACGCGGGGCTGGCATTGAAGCCGCGCAGCGAACACGCGAACCGATCACGCACGGTGTCTTCGGTGTTGGCCGTAAAGCTGTTGTCGGCATAGGTCAGGCTGACATTCCAGAGGCCGTTCGTCAGGAAGCCGTCGAAGTCGCCTTCCAGCGTGCTTGAAATCCGCAATGTCTCGGATTCGAAGGAAGCCGGTGAGACTTCGCCGCCATTGCCGCTGGCACGGCCGAAGAACACGACATTGGCGCCGAAAGGGTTGTTCGGGTTGAATGTAGGGACAACCGCTTGGCCCAACTGCAGGAACGGGAAGGTCGGCGAGTTGCCACGAACCGCTTCGTTGTTGGAGTAACCGACTTCGGCGCTGAAACGCACGCTGTCCGACAGGTCTGCATTGGCTGCGACAAAGGCGGTAACGCGCTGCTCGTCCGGGACGAGGTTGAAGAACTCACCAAAATCGAAACCGCAGAAACCGATGCCTTGTGGAACCAGTGCAGCGGTTGCCGCGCTCGCTGGGCTCGGGAATCCGCCTGCGCCCGCGCAACCCGGATCAATGAATGGTGCGCCTGCGGGAACGCCCGGTACCCCGAAGAAGGCGCCAGGATTACCAAGCGCGGACGTATCGTCTGCTGGCTCAGACAGGCGGCGCTCAGCGGTCGTGAGCGGAGAGCGGTCGATATAGCTGATCGCGCCAATCAGGTTGAAGTCACCGACTTCAAATCCGGCCAGAGCCTGAATGTTGTATTCCGAGTAGTTTCCGGTCCCGAGGTGGTCGGTGTATTCTCCGGAAACCAGAAGCCCTTCGTAATTGTCGCGCGTGATGAAGTTCACCACGCCTGCAACTGCGTCCGAACCATACAGCGAGGACGCGCCGTCCTTCAGGATCTCGACCCGCTCGACCGCGATCAGCGGTACCAGCGAACTGGTATCGACAAAGTTGATGCCGTCATTGGTCGGGGCGGACGACAAAGTTTGCCGTTTCCCGTTCAGCAGGATCAGAGTCGAGGCAACGCCCAGACCGCGCAGGTTGATATTCGATGTGCCCGTCGTTCCGCCTTGGGTGAAAGCGTCAGGGTTGTTTTGCGCGCCACTGTTGATGGTGAGCGATTGGGCGATTTCGCCGATGTTCTGCGCGCCAATGTCCGAAATCGCTTCCTGACCAATTGTCGCCAGCGGCGATGCCAGATCGCCCTGTGACTGGCGGCGGATGCGCGAACCGGTGACGAGAATTGTATTCTCGGCGGCCTCAGCGCCTTCCTCGGTCGCGTCAGCATCTTGTGCTTGAGCGGCAAAGGGGAACGTAGCTGCGGTGCAAAGTAGAAGTGCGGTTAGGGACCGCGCGGGGGTAAGCAGTGCCATTTTTTCTCTCTCCCAGAGATTAGGGCGACGGGAATTAGAAAATAAGTTCAGCGCTTGCAACTCAATTTGCCGTCTGGACTGTAGCAAGACTGCAACGGCGGCAAAGTGGTATGGGAATCAGGCGTTCTCGTGCTCGCGCTGCCGCTGATCGCTGGCGGCATCCAACAACATGGCTTCGATCTCCGCCAGCCTGTCGGGTGCAGTGATCTTCGCGCCCGTCAGGTCCGTCACATAAAACGTGTCGGCGGCGCTTTCGCCATAGGCTGTGATGTGTGCGGACTGGACCATCAGATTGGCACGGTAAAGTGCGTGGGCGAGCCTGTTGAGCAGAGCCGGACGGTCGCGTGCGGTTACTTCGACCACCGTAAAATTGTTCGAAGCGGTGTTGTCGAAATTCACGTTCGGCGCGACTTCAAATGCCTTTGCGCGCGAATGCGATAGCGGGCGCGCGGCGAGCTTGGGCACCAGCTCCACTTGCGCCAACAGCGCGTCGCGGATGCCTTTCTTGAGGCGCGCAATCTGGCTGTCCTCGCGGAAGGGTTCGCCGTGCAGGTCCTGCACCAGGAAATTGTCTACCGCGTAGCCGTTCATCGCGGTGTGAATACGGGCATCAATGATGTTTGCACCAGCGAGATGGATCCCGCCGGCGATGCGGTAGAACAGGCCCGGATGGTCCGCGGCGATCACGCTGACCAAAGTCGCACCGCGTTCTTCGTCGGCTTCGCAATGAATCGACAGGTGCTCTTCGATCCGCTGTGCTTCCTCATACTGGATGAAGTTCTTGGCGATGATATCCTCGGGTTCGGCGATCCAATAGGCGTCGCTCATCATCTCGCCGACTTCGTCGATCAGGCCCGCTTTCTGGCCCAGAATCGCAGCGACGCCAGCCTTCTTGGCGTGAACGCGCTCGGCACGGCCATGGCGCTTATGACCCAGACGCAGACGTTCTTGCGCCGCGTCATAGAGTTCGCCGAGCAGCTGGCCTTTCCAGCTGTTCCATGTGCCTGGGCCGACTGCGCGAATGTCCACAGCCGTCAGGATCGCGAGATTGCGCAGACGATCAACGGTCTTCACCTCGGCCACGAAATCCTCGATCGTCTTGGGATCGGTCAGATCGCGCTTTTGCGCGGTCGAGCTCATCAGCAAATGTTGCAACACCAGCCACGCAACCAGCTCAGTTTCCTTCTGATCCAGCCCGAAACGCGGGCAGAGTTCATGTGCGACTTCCGCTCCGAGCACGGAATGATCACCGCCGCGCCCCTTGGCGATGTCGTGCAACAGCACGGCAACGAACAGCGCCCGGCGCGAGGCAACCTTGTGAATCTGCTTGGTCGCGCGCGGATGGTCTTTTGCGAGCAATCCGCGCTCGATTTGTGAAAGCAAGCCAATCGCGCGGATCGTGTGCTCGTCGACTGTGTAATGGTGATACATGTCGAACTGCATCTGCGCATTGACCCGCCCAAAGTCTGGCACGAACC
The DNA here is from genome assembly GCF_947499705.1 of uncultured Erythrobacter sp. Taxonomy (NCBI): domain Bacteria; kingdom Pseudomonadati; phylum Pseudomonadota; class Alphaproteobacteria; order Sphingomonadales; family Erythrobacteraceae; genus Erythrobacter; species uncultured Erythrobacter sp. The sequence goes on from NZ_CANMPJ010000002.1 coordinate 697,233, forward strand.
GGCCGAACACGCCCGCTTCGTTCATCCAGCGCAGCGCCGATTCCGGATCCTTGCGTCCGCCGAGCAAGTCGAGGAACAGCGCGTTAGCCCGCTTGTCCTTGCGGACTGTGGCCTTGATCAGTTTCGAATCCCGATCTGCTTGCCGCATCGTATCGGGATGCACTTCGAGCCCTTCGGCTTCGGCCAGCTGAAATATCTCAATTAGCCGAACCGGGTCCTTGTGGAACCAGTCGTCGCTTGGTGCCTTGATCCGTCCGCCATCGACGACGTAGCCTTTGAGCACGCGCGGCTTCGTGTTCCAGCCTGCGAAGAACCCGCCGCGCACGCGTTTTTTGGCGAATTCCTCGTCGAGATGCGACAGGAAAACACCGGTCAGATTGCCGACGCGTTTTACCTGCAGGAAATAGAACTGCATGAAACGTTCGACCGCGCTTTTGCCGGGTCGATCGGCGAAGTTCATGCGCGCCGCGACTTCACGCTGCAGATCGAACGTCAGGCGGTCTTCGGCGCGGTCCGTTATCGTGTGCATGTGGCTGCGCACGGCGAGCAGGAACCCTTCGGCGCGGCGGAAACTGCGATATTCGGTTGGGGTCAGCAGCCCAACGCCAACCAGTTCAGCAGCGGTTTCGGCGCGGTGAATATACTTGCCGATCCAATACAGCGTCTGAAGGTCGCGCAGTCCGCCCTTGCCGTCTTTTACATTGGGTTCGACGACATAGCGGCTGTCGCCCATGCGCTTGTGCCGCTGGTTTCGCTCTTCCAGCTTTTGCGTCAGGAACAGCCGCTCGCTGCCTTTCACGACATCGGTCCAGAAGCGCTGGCGCAGTTCCTCGTAAAGCTCCTGATCGCCCCACACCAACCTGCCTTCGAGCAGTGCGGTGCGGATGGTCAGGTCTTCCTTCGCCATGGTCATGCTGTCGGCGATGGTGCGGCTCGACTGGCCGACTTTAAGGCCAAGGTCCCACAGCAGATAAAGCATCGCCTCGATCACCTGCTCGCACCACGGCGCGCGCTTCATCGGGGTGATGAAGGCGATGTCGACATCGGAATGCGGCGCCATTTCGGCGCGGCCATATCCGCCGACCGCCAGGATCGCGAGCCGCTCTGCCGCGGTGCGATTGGGCACCGGGTAGACGTGCTCAACTATGTAGTCGTGAATGACCCGCACGATCTGATCGACCAGGAACGAATGGCCATGGACGCATTCGTAGCCTGCGGACGGTTTCTCCGCGAGCCGCCGAGCGAGTTCAGCGCGGCCATTGTCGAGCGCGTCTCGCAGCGCTTCCAGTATTGCCGGGCGAGCCTCCTCGCCTTGCTCCTCGGCAAGTGCCGAGATGGCCTCGGCCAGTGCACGGCGATCCAGGATCGCGCGCTGATTGGGGACGCGCCGCGTGCTCATCGGTTCAACCTCAACGGTGTCGGCGAGACGCGGCGCGGTGCATCATGCCGCGACGAGCTTCTTCGTGTATTCTTCGCGCAGCGTCTTCTTGTCGATCTTCTGGGTGCCCAGGCGCGGAAGCACATCGGTGACGACCCAGATATGCTCTTCCAGTGGCACCTTGAACGGAGCGATCCGGGTGAGCAGGAATTCGCGCAGCTGAGCTGGGCTCATCGCATCACGACCCGGCTTGGTCCGGAACACCGCCGCCGGGACTTCACCCATACGCTCATCAGGCAGGCCAAAGACGGAGCATTCGGCCATATCGTCGTGCGCGTAGACGGCGTCTTCCACTTCGATGCATGAGATGTTCTCGCCGCCGCGAATGATGATGTCTTTTTTGCGGTCGACGATGAAGAGGTACTCGTCTTCGTCGAGATAGCCGAGATCGCCGGTTCGGAAATACTGATCGTCGGTGAAGGCGGCGTCTGTCGCTTCATCGTTGTTCCAATAGCCGCGGAAGTTGGCGACCGAGCGGATGCACACCTCGCCGACATCGCCCTGAGGCAGCTTGTTCCCATCATCGTCGAGGATCGCGAGATCGACCATCGGCACGCTGGCTTTGCCGGTCGATCCGGGCTTGGCGATGTAGTTCTCGTTGAAATTGCCGCAGCCCACCGCGTTCGTTTCAGTCAATCCGTAGCCAAGTAGCGGGAAGCCTTCGGGGAACGCTTCCTTGATCTTGGTGACGTGCTCAACCGGGCGCGGAGCGCCGCCAGCGGCGAAGCTCTTACACGCCGACAGGTCGTATTTCTCGCGGTCGGGGTGGCTGGCGATTTCATAGCTCATCAGCGGAACGCCGACGAAATAGGTCACCTTTTCTTCGGCCATCAAACGGAGCGCTTCGCCACCATTCCATTTCGGCATCAATACCAGCTTGCGCGCAATCGCATAGCTTTGCAGGAACAGCGGCACTTCGCCGGTCACGTGGAACAGCGGAACGGCGACCAGAGCCGACGGCTGGGCCGAAAGATCTTGGCCTTGGCTCTCAAGCAGCAGTTTGGCCATCGCGCTTTGAGCGACATAGTTCATCACGCCGTGCACGACGCCGCGATGATCGGACCATGCACCCTTGGATTTGCCGGTCGAGCCCGAGGTATAGAGGATGCTCGCAATATCGTCTGGCCCGATTTGGCCGAGCATGGCCATCGCAACAGCCGGAGCATCTGCGCCCGGTACGGCCCAGCAATTGGCGAGACCCTCTGCGGGGGCTGAATCATGACCGATCATCACGATCTTGGCGCCATGTTCGTGGCCTTCCAAGCGTTTGGCGCGGCCTTCATCGGCGAGCACGATTTTGCACTCGGCCAGATCGATGCCGTAAGCCAGCTCTTCGCCCGACCAGAAACCGTTGAGCAAGGTCGCGCAGCCGCCGGCCATCACGATGCCCATATAGCCGATGATCCAGTTACTGGAGTTGCGTGCTGCAATTCCGACACGGTCGCCTTTTTCAAGGCCATGCTGCGTCGCGAGACCCTGAGCCACGCACACCGCGGCAGCGTAGGATTCGCCGAACGTCATCCGGATATCGCCATCGACCAGGAAGGGGACATCCTTATGCTCGTTGCAGAAATGCGCGAAGTAATGCGCCAATGTAGGCGGAGCGACGGCGAATGCGGGCATTTCCGCTCCGCCGCGTTCGAATGGAACGGTTGCAAACGGCTGGCCTTCCTTGGTCAGCTCTCCGATGATTGCTTCAAGCGCAGTGTCCAACTGGGTGGGCATGCAGAATTCTCTCCTAATCGACTTTGCAAGTCTGTTCGACAGCGCCGCCTCTTAGCGGCACCTGAATAATGACGGCTCGCGTCAGGCTTCCCCCAAACCATTCGCTGTGCCACAAGCCGCCCGGCAAGCCTGCCGATACGGCACGGCTAACGCTATTAAGAGGTTCGCTTCGTGCTGTCACTACTTGCTGCAAGCGGCGCTGCCGATCCGATTTACTGGTCGGATCTGGGGCTGAAGCCGGGGATCGATATCTTCGGGTTTTTCACGCTGCGCTTCTACTCGTTGGCCTATCTGATCGGGGTGATTTTTGCCTATTGGCACACGCTGAAAGCGCTTAAGACGCCCGGTGCGCCGATGGCGCAGCGCCATGCCGACGATCTGTTCTTCTATTGCACGCTCGGCGTGATCCTGGGTGGACGGCTGGGTTACGCCGCGTTCTATACCGGCGGTGACACCGGCATTCCGAGCGCCTTCACCGACTTTTCGGGCGAAGGCTTTGTCAGTTGGAAGCTATTACGCATGTGGGATGGCGGGATGAGCTTTCATGGCGGGCTTGTCGGGGTGGTCGTGGCGATCATCTTTGTGACCTGGCGCGACAAGCTGAATTTCCTGCGCGTGTGCGACTACATCGCCGTCAGTGTGCCGATGGGCATGCTGCTCGGGCGGCTGGCGAACTTCAACAACGGTGAATTGTGGGGCCGCGTGACCGATGTGTCGTGGGGCATGGTGTTTCCGGGTGCTGACGAAGTGCCGCGCCACCCCAGCCAGCTCTATCAGGCTGGGCTCGAAGGTTTGGCGCTGCTCGTGATCTTGCTCGTGCTGTTTTGGAAGACCAAGGCGCGTTATCGCCCGGGTCTGCTTGTCGGTGTTTTCACGCTCGGTATGGGAGTGGCGCGCTTTGTTAACGAATTTTTCCGTCAACCGGATGCACAATTGGCTGACTTTGCAGTTCAAACCGGGCTATCGATGGGGCAATGGCTGTCAGTACCGCTGATCTTGATTGGATTGATTGTCACGCTTTACGCGGTGACCCGCAAGCCGGTTGGCACGGGCGCGGGGAGCACTCCGCAGACGGCCTGAACGCCGGCCTGATCCTCGACGACGATCCGCGCCTGTGGCGTCCCAAACTTACGCTGATTGAACCGGACGGCACCGAGGCTTTGGTGCTGAGTCTGGCTGAAGCTGGGGCGAAACCCGCTGCCGACGCCAAAGTCGAAGCTGAGAAAGTGGCAAAGGCTGCTGCGGAAAAAGCGAGAGCCGAAGCAGAGGCTGCGGCTCAGGCAAAGGCAGAAGAAGAGGCCAAAGCCAAGGCAGCGGCCGAGAAGGCGAAGAAAGAAGCAGAGGCTAAGGCCAAAGCGGACGCCGAAGCGAAAGCGAAAAAAGAGGCCGAGGAGAAGGCGAAGGCTGAAGCGGAAGCTAAGGCCAAGGCGGCAGCTGAAGCGGCGGCAGCGGCCAAGGCCAAGAAAGAAGCGGAAGCTGCGGCGAAAAAGAAAGCTGCCGCTGAGGCCAAAGCCAAGAAGGAGGCCGAAGCAAAGGCTGCGGCTGAAGCGAAGGCCAAGAAGGAAGCCGAAGAGAAAGCCAAAGCCGAAGCGCGCGCCAAGGCCGTCGCCGAAGCAGAGGTTCGCGCCAAGGCAGAAGAGGCCGCGGCTGAGGCAGCAGCAAAGGCAGAAGCCAAGCGAAAGGCCGAGGCCAAGGCGAAGGCCGCCGCAGAGGCCAAAGCCAGGAAAGACGCGGAAGAAAAGGCGAAGCGCGAGGCCGAGGAAAAAGCCAAAGCCGAGGCTGAAGCCAAGGCCAAGCAAGAGGCCGAGAAGAAGGCGAAAGCCGAGGCGGCAGCAAAAGCGAAAGCTGAAAAGGAAGCAGCGGCCAAGGCCAAGAAAGAAGCGGAAGCCGCAGCGAAAAAGAAGGCTGCGGCCGAGGCCAAGGCCAAGAAAGAAGCGGAAGCTGCGGCGAAAAAGAAAGCTGCTGCCGAGGCCAAAGCCAAGAAGGAAGCCGAAGCAAAGGCTGCGGCTGAAGCAAAGGCCAAGAAGGAAGCCGAAGAGAAAGCTGCCGCTGAAGCCAAGGCCAAGGAAGAAGCGGAGCGCGCCAAGGCCGAAAATCTCGGCGAAACTTTCCGCCGCCTGATCCGCGAAACCGGCCCTATCAGCCTCGCGCAATATATGGGTGAGAGTAACGCGCGCTATTATGCGAGCCGTGATCCGCTCGGCGAAGAAGGCGATTTCATCACAGCGCCCGAAGTCAGCCAGATGTTCGGCGAGCTGGTCGGTCTATGGCTGGCCGATCTGTGGGTGAAGATGGGCCAGTCGGACAACATCCACTATGTCGAGCTCGGCCCGGGTCGCGGGACGCTGACCAAGGATGTGTTGCGCGCTGCCAGTAAATACGGTTTCGACCCGCATCTGCACTTTGTCGAAGGCTCGATCGAGCTGCGCAAGATTCAGCGTCAGGCCTTCCCGGCGGTCCGGTTCCATAACGATCTGTCGACGCTACCCGAAGACCGCCCGCTGCTGATTGTCGCAAACGAATTCTTCGACGCGCTGCCTGTTCACCAGCTGGTTCGCTCCGCTCAAGGCTGGCATGAGCGGATGGTCGGGCTGGACGATGACCGTTTCGTGTTCGTCGCTGGCGACAAGCCGATGGACTCGGTCGTGCCGACCAGCTGGAAGAACGCTTCGCAAGGCTCGATGATCGAAACCAGTCCGGCGGCGGCAACGGTGATGGCCGAGATTGCACAGCGTCTGACCAACCAGGGCGGCGCCGCGCTGATCATGGATTACGGCCCGACCGAACTGCGTGCGGGTTCAACGCTCCAGGCGCTCAAGAAGCACAAGAAGGTCGATCCGCTCACGCATCCCGGCGAGGCCGACCTGACCGCGCATGTCGATTTCGAGATGCTGCAGGAAGTCGCGGCCAAAAATGGTGCCGATGTGATGGGCCTGCAAATGCAGGGCGAATGGCTCCGCCAGATGGGGATCGATGTCCGGCACGAAGCGCTCAAGCGCAAATCGCCCGGAGAGGCCGACAAGCTGGATCGGCAATACGACCGGCTGGTCGCCGACGATCAAATGGGTGCATTGTTCAAGGTGCTTGGCATTTGCGGGCGGCGCTGGCCGTTTGGAGTCGGCTTCGACTGAGCCGGATGTAACCTTTCGTCGCATTCATGCGTACTGATCATGACTCGCCCTCGGAGAGAGCCATGATTCTGCGCCATTTGTTACCCTTTGTCGCCGCGTGCTTTGCGCTTTTTGCCGCCCCTGCGAATGCGGCAGACTCAATCAACGGACGCTGGGTGACGGAGGACAAAGATGGGATCGTCCTGATTGGTAAGTGCGGCGCGAGCACTTGCGGCAAAATCGTACGTTTCCTGATCACACCGCCCGATGGCCCGGATCAGCGCGACATCTACAACCCCAACCCGAAGCTGAAGAAGCGCAAGTTGCTGGGGCTGCCGGTGCTCACCAATTTCAAGGAAGAGTCGGATTTGTGGCGCGGGACTATCTACGATCCCAACACCGGCAAGAGCTACCGTTCCGTCATCCGGCGCAAGAGCGCAAATACGATTGAAGTCAAAGGCTGCATCGGCCCGTTCTGCCAGACGCAGATTTGGCGCAAGGCGCGTTAGAGTCCAATCTTCGCAGCCAATTCCGCCGCCGCATCCTTTGGCGACATTTTGTCTTCATCCTCGCGATCTACGGCGTAGTTCGCCTCGCGCATCGCTTCCACGCTGATCGCGCCTACCAGCGGTTCAAGCGCAGCGATAAGCGCCTGATCTCCGGCGACGCGCGGGGACAGCATCAGCATTGCGTCGTAGCTCGGCAGGGCTTCGCGCGGGTCTTCGAGCACCACTAACCTGTCCGCCGCGATCCGTCCGTCGGAGGTGTAGGCGCTGATCACATCCGCCTCGCCCGAACGCAGCGCGTTGTACATGAAGGTCGGCGAGAAATTGCGCGTCTCATCAAACCGCAAGCCATACGCATCGCGCACCGCGATCCATTCGGGCCTTTCGAAGAATTCCGGATCGCCGCCCACGGTTAGTTGGCGCGCAACCGGCACCAGATCTTCAAGCGAGGTCACGCCAAGCTCCGCTGCGCGGTCTTCCCGCATCGCGAAAGCATAGGCGTTTTCGAAACCCAATCGGCCAAGCACAAGCACGCCGTTTTCGCGCATGTCCCAGGCCTTGATCTCTTCATACATTTCGTCGCGCCCGACCTGATCAGTGCGCTTCATCTCGTTGGTCCAGATCGTGCCGGTGTAATCGACCGAAGTGTCGATGCTGCTGGAGGCGACGGCGCTGTGGACCACCGCGGAGCCTAGGCCGTCGCGATACTCGACTGAGTAGCCAGCATCCTCAAGCCGCGACCCGATCAATTGCGCGAGGATATATTGCTCGGAGAACTGCTTGGAGGCGATCACGATCGTGTCGTCGTCATCGCCGCCCGACTGATAGACTAAAGCGGCGATCAGGCCGAACGCGACGGCGACCATTCCCGCGCCATATTGCCAGCGCGAACGGTTCGCGAGACCGCGCTCGATCAATCCGAGCAGCATGTCGACCGTCAATGCCAGTGCGGCGCTGGCGAAGCATCCGGCCAGCACCAGCGCCCAGTTCTGCGTCTGCAATCCGGCGAAGATCGGATCGCCAAGGCTGGGCTGACCGATGGTGGTCGAGAGCGTGGCCGCCCCGATAGTCCAAACGCTTGCTGTGCGGATGCCCGCCATCACGAACGGTGCAGAGAGCGGGGCTTCTACCAATGTGAGCTTCTGCCAGTTGGTCATGCCCACACCATCGGCTGCCTCAAGCACGCCCGGATCGAGATTGGCCTGCGCGGTAACCGCGTTTCGGAGGATCGGCAGCAAAGCATAAAGCGCCAGCGCCAGCAGGGCTGGAAGGAAACCGAGCGTGGGCAGATCTTCGCCGAACACGGCACGCAGGCTGAGCAGGATGGGGAAGAACAACGCAAGCAACGCCAGCGCCGGAATAGTCTGGACGAGGCTCGCGAAGCCAAGCGCAATCCGCGCCACCGGCTGCGAACGGCTGCCCCAGACGGCCAGCGGCAAGGCGACGATGATGCCTAGCCCAATGGCGCTTGCTGCAAGCACAACATGCGCAGCCAGCTTGTCGCCAAGGCCAAACAGGATTTCCCAGAAGCCGCTCATGCGCCGCTGGCTTCCATCTTGGCAAGTTTTTCGGCCTGCTGGCGCGGCACCGCGACGAGGCCCTGCGCAATCTCTCCGCCTTCACCAGCGAGGAGTTGCTGCGGCGTACAATCGGCGACCAGCTGACCTGCATCCATCACCAGCACTCGGTCGGCCAGCAACAAGGCCTCGGCCATGTCGTGGGTGACCATCACTGTCGTCAGGCCGAGCCGCTCATGCAGCTCGCGCACCTTTTCGCCCAGCGCATCGCGGGTGATCGGGTCGAGGGCGCCGAAAGGCTCGTCCATAAGCAGCAGCTCAGGCTTGTTCGCGAGCGCGCGGGCCACGCCCACTCTTTGGCGCTGACCACCGGACAGTTCATCGGGCATGCGGCTGGCCATGTCCGGCTCCAACTCGACCAGTTCCAGCAGCTCGGCGACCCGCTCCGCCGGCAGCTTCTCACCGTCGAGCCTGGGGCCGATCGCGATGTTTTCGCCGACCTTGAAATGGGGGAACAGGCCGATCCCTTGAAACACATAGCCGACCCGGCGCCGCAGCTTCGATTGCTTAAGGTGCGTCACATCCTCGCCGCCGAACAAGACTTTGCCGCGGCTGGGTGTAGCCAGCGTGTTTACCATTTTCAGCAGCGTTGATTTGCCCGAGCCAGATGCGCCGACCAACGCGACGAAACTGCCCGCATCGATCGCGCAAGACACCCCGCCCAATGCAATCACCTCACCATAATGGCGCGTGACATTCTCGAAATTCAGCAGCGGCTTGGTAGTTGGAGCGGTCATTCGTGGATGGCGTAGCGGGCTAACGCCTATTGGGCCAGCCGTTCAAGCGGGATCGCAATTTCGGCCCGTAGCCCCTCGCTGCGCCAGTCTTGCGTCAAGCCACCCCCCAACTGGTTGCGAATGGACATTTCCATGAGCCGCGAACCAAATCCTGCGCCGTCAGGGGGCAATGCAGGTGGCCCCCCAATCTCTTCCCAGCCGATGATGGCATTCTCATCATCGCGGCGAATGGTAATTGCAATCCGACCATCGGCAACGCTCAGCGCTCCGTATTTGGCCGAGTTTGTCGCCAATTCGTGGAACACCAATGCAAGCGGCGTCGCAGCGCGGGGGCCGAATTCTGCGCGGTCACCGGATACCGAAACGGCATCGGACCCTGGCGCGCCATAGGGCGCCATCAAGACTTCGAGCAACCTCTTCAACTCATCGCCATCGCCGGTATCGACCCGCAGCGCAAAGTCCTGCGCGCGTGAAAGGGCGAGGATATTTTCGTTGAGGACCCTGGCAAAGCCTTGAGCGGCCTCATCGCCGCGCGCGTGCAATGCTACCAGTCCGGTGATCACGGCGAAGATGTTCTTGATCCGATGTGCCAATTCGCCCGCCAGCAATTCGCGTTCTTCGGAGATGCGATAACGTTCGTCGATATCGGTGATCGTGCCGAACCAGCGCGCAGTTTCGGGATCGTCCGAGGATGGCACTGCGCGGGTCAGCATCCAGCGATAGCTACCATCGGGCATAAGCATGCGCCATTCGTCTTCGAACAAAGCTGCCGCTGCGACCGCTTCGCCAAATTTCGCGACAGACGGTTCAAAGTCGTCCGGATGCACCACCGGGCGCCAGTCTTCGACTGTCTTCGGATTGGGCATGCCCGTCACTTCGGTCCAGCGCGCATTGAACATGTCGAATTGGCCAGCGGCGGTTGCGGCCCAGGCAATGTCGGGCACGCTGTCGAGCATGAATTGCAGCCGCGCGGCGCTTGCTGCCAATTCGGTGGTCGCAATGTTGGCGCTTCGGTGGGTTTCGATCCGCCGTTTGACGGCTTCGGCCAACGTTATCAGGCCTTCGACCTGGAAATCGTTGAGGCCCTTGTCGCGCGGAGCGATGTCATTGACGCATAAGGCACCGATCGGGACGCCCTCGGACGAAATCAGCGGAACCCCGACATAATAGCGCAAATGCGCGTCGCCGGTGACGAGCGCAAAGCTGGAAAACCGCTCATCTCCCGTGGCATCAAGCACTTCGAGAATGTCCGACCCTAGCATTGTGTGCGCGCAAAAGCTCGTAGCGCGGGGCGTTTCGGTGACGTCGATCCCTTCACGGGCGAGGAACACCTGACGTTCTTCTTCGACCAGGCTGATTGCAGCCGAGGGCGCTTCGCACAAATGCGCCGCAAAGCGGGCTATCCGATCAAGTTCAGGATCGCCTTGAAGATCGCCTAGCCCAAAGCTGGCGAGCAGGCGCAGCCGGTTCTCCTCGTCGCAGAATTCCTGCGCAGGAGCCATGTCCGCTGGCCAAGGTTTCTGATCGAGCAGTGTCACGCTTTGCTCCCGTCCAGCCTGCCAATACAGGAAAGCACCGGGCTGACAAATTCGGGAGAAATGCCGAACGTGATTTGCGGCTCTCGGTTTGCGTAGGAGCCGCGCGCTGATATGGGCGCGGTATCAAACGAAAAGGCCCCGAGAGCATTATGCGCGCTACCCCCGATTTCGATTTCCAGCTTGGCGAAAGCGCCGAGATGATCCGCGACAGCGTTGGCCGCTTCGCCGATGAACAGATCGCCCCGCTGGCCGAAAAGATCGACCGCGAGGACTATTTCCCGCGCGATGAACTGTGGCAGGCGATGGGTGAGCTTGGTCTGCACGGCATCACCGTTGAGGAAGAAGATGGCGGGTTGGGCCTCGGCTATCTCGAGCACGTCATCGCAGTCGAGGAAGTCAGCCGCGCAAGCGCTTCGCTCGGCCTGTCCTATGGCGCGCACTCGAACCTGTGTCTCAACCAGATCCGCCGTTGGGGCAATGAAGAGCAAAAGGCAAAATACCTCCCCGGGCTGATCAGCGGTGAGCATGTTGGCAGCCTCGCCATGTCCGAGGTTTCGGCTGGCTCTGACGTGGTTTCGATGAAGCTCAAGGCCGAAGCAGTCCAAGGCGGCTATGTTCTCAACGGCACCAAGTTCTGGATCACCAACGCCACCTGTGCGGACACTTTGGTCGTCTATGCCAAGACCGATGGCAGCGCCGGATCGCGCGGGATCACCGCCTTCCTGATCGAAAAGGACATGCCCGGGTTCTCCATTGGCCAGAAGATCGAAAAGGTCGGTATGCGCGGTTCGCCCACGGCTGAGCTGGTGTTCGACGATTGCGAAGTGCCTGAGGAAAACGTGATGGGCCCGGTCAATGGCGGGGTCGGCGTGCTGATGAGCGGTTTGGATTACGAGCGCGTGGTGCTTGCAGGATTGCAGCTCGGCATCATGCAGGCGTGCCTCGACACGGTCATCCCATATCTGCGCGAGCGCAAGCAGTTCGGCAAACCGATCGGCAGCTTCCAGCTTATGCAAGCCAAGGTCGCTGACATGTATGTCGCGCTGCAATCGGCTCGCGCTTACACTTACGCGGTCGCAAAGGCCTGCGATGCGGGTCAAACGACGCGTTTCGATGCGGCGGGTGTGATCCTGCTGTCCTCTGAGAACGCGTTCCGTGTCGCAGCCGAAAGCGTGCAAGCACTGGGCGGCGCGGGCTACACGCTCGACTGGCCGGTGGAGCGCTATATGCGCGATGCGAAGCTGCTGGATATCGGCGCGGGGACGAACGAAATCCGCCGGATGCTGATCGGGCGCGAATTGATCGGGGCGGCGGGGTGAGCAGCCGAGAAGAGATCGACGCACGGCCAAACTTGGTCGAGGCAAAAATCGGCGAAGGCGGCCGTCCTGAAGTTGCCATCGCGGCCTACCAGCTGAAGGGCGCATATCATTTTGGACGGTTCCTCGCCGATGTCGCAAGGCACGGCGCACTGGCCTACGCGTCTACCTGGTCGCTGGACGAAAGCGACGCGCTGGAAGACATTTGCAGAGGATTGAGCGACCAGTTGCGGGAACAGATTGGCGACGTCACAATGATGCAGAAGGGCACCCGTTGACGGTGCTTTCAGCAAACACCCACCTTTCTCGCCCATTCTCAGTACAATGCTCGACCTCTAGACTATCGGAGCCAATAGATGCCCGTCTACATGATCTCCCGCATGACCATCCACGACCGTACCGAGTACGACAAATACGAAGCTCGCTTTATGGAGATCTTCGACAAGTTCGAAGGCACAATGCTCAGCGTCGATGAAGAACCTCAGGTGCTCGGCGGTGAGTGGACCGCGACGCGCTCCGTCCTGATGGAATTCCCCGACAAGCCCAAGCTGTTCGCGTGGCTCCTTTCGCCTGAATACAAGGAGATCGGGAAGTTCCGCGATGCGGGCAGCACGGCGGAATCGATCATTGTGAAGGGGCTGGAGCCAGGAGACTTGCCGGGGTGAGCCTCGGCGTGCTCCGCCTCCTCGGCGCTGGATTGGCGCTGTCGCTGATGATCGGCGAGGTGATCCGCAGTTGGGGAGCCGGGCGACCGATCATGTTCGTGCTCGACGATTTCTTCATGGGTGGATTGCTGCTGATCGGAGCCATCTTGATGGCCAGCCCCAGCCGCATCCGCTGGGGCGTATTTGTCGCCGGATGGGCGTCCTGTGCCGGGATGATGTATGGCAGTTTCTTCGGCAAAGTGTTCGATCCGGCATCTGCCAATTCGGGCAATCTCGACCTCGGCCTGCTGACCGCGCTGATCGGAGTAGCGTTTGCTGTGTCGTTGGTGGGGCTTTGGGGAAGCCTGATATGGAAACCCGCCGAATGATCTGGCTCTGGCTGTCAGCCGCCGTCATGGCCCTCGTCGCGATTGCGCACTCGACCGGCGGGGCTAGTTCGGTGCTTGGACCCATCCTCTCCGGCGGCAACCCGCACCCGGATATGGAGATCGCTCCGACGCTGCTGCGCTATCTCTGGCACTCGCTTTCTGCGTTTATGGTGCTTTGCGCTGCGGTAGTCGTCTGGCCGGAGACCCCGCGCGCGCTTATCATCGTGATCGGATTGTTCTGGATCGGATTGGGTCTGGCCGATATCGCGACATCGCATTTCAAACATCCCGGCTGGATACCCATGGGGATCGCCGGAATATTAGCATTGATCGGGGCCTATAGATGACCGCACCTGTCCTCACTTCAAAGCTCGACCGTGAAAGCCCCGATGCCAAGGCGCGTGTCGCGCATAACAAGACTCTGGCTGAAAACTTGCGCGCTACAGTCGCCGAAGCTGCGCTGGGCGGGCCGGAGCGCTCGCGTGATCGGCATGTGTCGCGGGGCAAGCTGCTTCCGCGCGAGCGGGTGGAGCGGTTGCTCGATCCGGGATCGCCTTTCCTTGAGGTCGGCCAGCTTGCTGCCAACGGGATGTATGAAGGTGACATCAACGGCGCTTCGCTGATCTGCGGGATCGGGCGGGTGTCGGGCCGACAGGTGATGATCGTGTGCAACGATGCCACCGTCAAAGGCGGCACCTATTATCCGATGACGGTCAAGAAGCACCTGCGCGCGCAGGAGATCGCTCAGGAGAACCGCCTGCCGTGCATCTACCTCGTCGACAGCGGCGGGGCGAACCTACCGCATCAGGCAGAGGTGTTTCCGGACCGCGATCACTTTGGCCGCATCTTCTTCAATCAGGCGAATATGTCGGCGCTCGGTATCCCGCAGATTGCCTGCGTGATGGGGTCTTGCACTGCTGGCGGGGCTTACGTTCCGGCCATGTCCGACGAAACGGTAATCGTGCGCAACCAAGGGACGATCTTCCTCGCCGGGCCGCCGCTGGTGAAGGCGGCAACGGGGGAAGAAATTACCGCTGAAGACCTTGGCGGCGGCGATCTGCATGCCAAGAAATCGGGCGTGGTCGATCACCTTGCCGAGAATGACGAGCACGCGCTCACCATCGTGCGCGATATTGTCAGTCATCTCGGCGAGAACACTGGCGCGGCGAGAGACATCTCTCTGAAAGACCCGCGCCCGCCGAAATTCGATGCCGACGATCTCTACGCCATCGTGCCCGACGATGTGCGTGCGCCCTACGATGTGAAAGAGGTCATCGCGCGGCTGGTCGACGGCTCCGAGTTCCACGAATTCAAGCAGCACTATGGCTCCACGCTGGTGTGCGGCTTCGCGCATATCTGGGGGATGCCGGTCGCGATCCTTGCGAACAATGGTGTGCTGTTCAGCGAATCCGCGCAGAAGGGCGCGCACTTTATCGAGCTAGCCTGCCAGCGCCGTATTCCGCTGCTGTTCCTGCAGAATATCAGCGGCTTTATGGTCGGAGGGAAATACGAGGCGGAAGGCATCGCCAAGCACGGCGCAAAGCTCGTCACCGCCGTTGCCACTGCGACCGTGCCCAAGATCACTGTAGTGATCGGCGGCAGCTTCGGTGCTGGCAATTACGGCATGGCAGGCCGCGCATATTCCCCGCGCTTCCTGTTCACCTGGCCCAATGCCCGCATCAGCGTGATGGGCGGCGAACAGGCGGCTTCTGTGCTCGCGACCGTCCACCGCGACGCGGATTCATGGTCTGAAGAAGAGGCCGAGGCCTTCAAGGTCCCGATCCGCCAGAAATACGAGGATGAAGGCAACCCCTACTACGCCACCGCGCGGCTATGGGATGACGGGGTGATCGACCCGGTGCAGACGCGCGATGTACTTGGGCTGGCATTTGCGGCGACGCTGGAAGCGCCGATTGCCGAGCGGCCCGCATTTGGTGTGTTCAGGATGTGATGCCATGGTGTACGAGCTCATCATACACCGTCGCAAATTTTGGATGGACGAGGACAATCCGATAGACCTCAATACGTGGATCGAGCTTTGTCGTTCCGATCCGGACTTGACGATCGAAGAAGTCGTGATGGCGCAAAACCCTAAGACGGGTGAGCAAATCCGCATCGAAGGCGATGGGACGGCATTTTGGGAAGGTCCGTCAAAGGGCGGCGAGCGTGACAACACATGTTTCTCATGGGACCGCGGCGCCATCAGATTCGGCGGAGGTCATGAACTCGCAATCTTGGCAAAGGCATGCAAAATCGCCGAAGCTCTTGGCGCGCGCGTACAAGGCGTAGAAGGTGAGTTCTATCGTGCTGATGGATCGCACTACTACGATTGACTGAAACCCTATCGCATTCCCCTACGTAACTGCTAGTCATAGCGCCTCGGGGGAGAGCAACGCACTTGAAACACAACGAAACACGCAATGTCGGCCTGCTGTCGCGGATCGTGAACCGGATCATCCTGTTCCTCTACAAATGGAAAGGCTGGCGGATTGAGGAACGCTTTCCTGAAGGCGTGAAAAAATGCGTCATCGCGGGTGCGCCGCACACCTCGAACTGGGACTTTGTGTTCTTTGCGGGCGCGACCCATGAAGAGAAGGTGCAACCCAACTTCATGGGCAAGCACACTCTGTTTGAAGGGATCATGAGCAACTTCATGCTCGATATGGGCGGAATTGCCGTCGATCGGTCCAAGGCGGGCGGCACGATTGAGCAGCTCAAAGAAGAATATGAGAGCCGCGAAGAGCTCAATCTGGTGATGGCCTGTGAAGGCACACGCAAGTCGGACGGCAAGTGGAAATCCGGCTTTTACAACATCGCCAAGGCTGCTGGCGTCCCCATCGTCCTTGCCTATGCCGATAACGAGAAAATGCGGATCGGTTTCAGCCAACCGATGATGCCGAGCGGCAATTACGGCGAAGACCTGCTCAAGATTGCCGAATGGTTCCGGTCCAAGATCCCCGATCTCGATCGCTACAAGGTGCTCGAACAGCAGGCGCGCGATATCATTGCGGGTAAGAACGACATGTAATTGGCGCGCTGCCAAACTGCGAATTCGCGACGCGCAAAAAAGTCCAAGATGTATCTTTAAGCCTCCCGCTCCGCTCCCTATTTATGCGCAAGCAAGGTCAGGAGGGTTCGCGCAGCATGGTACTGAACGAACAGACACGAGAAAGTGAACGCCAACGCATCGCGCAGATGGTGCTCGAACTTGTGAAGGAGCGCGGCTCCGAGATTTCATACACGCTCGCCATGACGGAAAGTGGCCTTTCGCGCAGCCGGTTTGAGCAGCTATTCGAAGACTATGACGATCTTTTCGACACGATAGCCAAGACGTGGCTGCAACCGCATATGGCGGTGATGGAAGAGGTGCTGGCGACCGATCTGCCGCCGATCCGCAAGATGTATGAGTTTTTCCGTCGGCGCTTTCTAATCAACCGCGATCGGTTCCGCGAAGATCCGGAGTTTTTCACTATCATCTGCGAAATGGGCGCGGCCAATTTCGAGCGGGTGCGGTCCTATGTCGATCTCGCCGATCACTATCAGTGTGAACTGATCGTACAGGCTCAGGCGGAGGGCTTCTTTGCCGGGTTGGAGATCGACGAGACCCTGTCGCTGATCAATCAGATGATCTCGAACTACACACTGCCCGATGCTATGATCTATCTCGGTGACAAGTTGACCGAGGAAAAGCTCGCGCGGATCATCGACACGGTGTTTATCGGCCTGTCTGCCGAAGCTGGTGACGGGGCAGCTGGTGTGAACACATTGCGGGTCGCGTCCTAGACGCCTTCCGCCCACCAATCGCACGATGGATCGTCCGGCTGACGTTTTCCGCGCCGGGCGAGCGTCTCAAACAGCCCGCCTGACGTCTGCATCGTCGCAGGCCCCTGCCGGTTCCAATCCATGATGTAGAGCCGCTCTGCGATGCGCCATTCATGCGCGCCAAGAGTGTTCTCGACCTTCACCAGCGTATCGAGGTAACGGCCTCCCACGACCAATTCGGTATCCTCGTCTACGCCCGGCAAGATGTGCAGCGCCACACAATAAGTCTCGGCCTTGGCCCGGACGCCGGCGATCCGGCAGATGGTGTTGCCGATATTGTGCTGGGTCAGCCGCATTGCTCTGAGCCCTTCCATCAGGCCCGCAATCGTCTCTCCGCGCGGTTTTGGGCCATCGCCGTAATCGATACGCGCATCGTCGGCGAAGACCTGTTCCAACTCCTCCGCGTCGCAGCGGTCGATCCCGCGGCAATAGCGTGCGAGCAGGTCTTCGATCGCGATCCGATCGGCCAGAGTTTGTGTGGTTTCGGTTGCTGCATTGTCGGACATGCGGTGCAGTCTACAACCAGCGGCCCACGGGCGGGATTAGCATTTTCGCCCAAAGGGCGGACCGCAGGATCAGCGATCAGGGCGCCGGAACTGCAGCACATTCTTGGGCGGCTTCGGGCGGGGTGGGCGCAAACGCCTGTCAGAGAGCGCGTATTTCAAGCTGAACCCGACCATCAGCGCCGATGTCACAATGATCGCGGCAGCCCAAAACCAATGCGGAAGCAGCAGCGCGGCTTCGATCTGGCCGGTGTCGGACAGAATGCGCTGCCCGCCGATCACCGCTTCCTCGGTGAACAGGTAGTTGAAGTCGCGCAGCATGCTCATCGCTCCTAGAACACCCAGGAATTGGAGGCTGAAACGCACAAATCCGTCCTGGGCCCGCCATGCGATCAGCACCAGCAATGCTCCCACTAAGGGAAGCACCGCCACGCCAACGTTACTGCGGACATAGATGATCACCGACGCAAAGATCGCGACTGCCATTGCAACGAGCGTCGGTCGCCATAACTTCTTGTGAGCGCTGGCGAGAATCAAGCCCGCGCCAACAAAGCTGGGTGCCAATGGGCCTCCCGCAGCAATAGCGGCCTGCGTAAAGCGCGAAATATCGGACGAAACGAGGTTTTCGGCTAAGCCTGATCCGTTGCGATAGATCAGCAGTCGCTGGAAATCCTGCCCCATGAGCTCGGCTGACATGCCATGGCCCATTTCGTGGAACCACGTGGTCAGGATCATGAACGGATAGATCAGGTAATTGCCAAACGGCAGCGCGGGCAGCGCCAGAACAACGATCACGGCAAGGAGCAACCTGCCGACTTGTTCGCCCTGACTGCCCGGTTCAACGATTGACCGCATGGCTCAGACGCTCTCGGATTCGGCCATCAGGCGGCGTTTCCCGGCCATTTCCTCTTCGCTAAGTGCCTTGCCGTCGACACCGACTTTCATCCGGTACTTTTCGGCAGCTTCTTCGTCTTCGGCGCGCTGCTCCTGCAGGATCGACCAGCTGGCGAGGAACAGACCGGCAACTAGCGGGCCAAGGACGATGCCTGAGAAACCCGCAATCGACAGCCCGCCGAGTGTGGTGACGAGGATGATCCAGTCCGGAATGCCGGTGTCGCGGCCAACCAGGATCGGGCGTAGGACATTGTCGGCGGAGCTAATGATGATGAAGCCTGAACCGAGCACGAATACGCCTTGCCAGATCTCGCCTGAGACCAGCAGCCAGATACCAACCGGCGCCCAGACAAGCGCAGTCCCGACCGCCGGGATCAGCGCGAGGATCGCCATCATCACGCCAAGCAGCAGCGCCGATGGCACGCCAGCGATCATCATCGTGATCCCGCCCAGCGTACCCTGAACCAGTCCGACAACACCCGATCCCTTGATCACGGCGCGAACAATGCCGAGGAATCGCTCAGCCAAGCGGTCGGCGATTTCACGCTCGACCGGCACAGAGTGCAGGATGGTTTCGCCAATGCGCGATCCGTCGCGCAGCAGGAAATACAGGACGTAGAGACCAAGGCCAAAGCTCAGCAGGAAGCTCAGCGCGCCGCTGCCGATCGAGAAGGCCTGACTGGCGAGCATCCCGGCGCTTTCACCAAGGATCTCCTGCAAGCGGTTCTGGGCTTCGGACATATCGGTCCAGCCGCTTTCATCGACCATTTCCTGAGCGGCAGTCGGGAGCATACCGTAAACCTGATTGGCCCAGGCGGCGAGATCAATCGGATCGCGTTGCAGCGCGGCCACGAGCTCCAGCGCTTCCTGCACCACAAGCGTGCCGATCCACAGGGCTGGCAGGATGACCGCGAGCAGGATTACACCGAGCGTGAGGAGTGCTGCCGGGTTTCGCTTCCCACGGCATTTGATCAGCGACCACTTATACAGAGGCTGGAACATGATCGCGGCAAGCGCCGACCACAGCAGAGGGGTGGCGAAGGGCCACGCGATCCAAAGCAGCATGACCGTGACGGCGGCAACTACCAGCAGGAAGCTGACGTGTTGGAGTTCACTGGTGTGATGCTGCTCACCGGTCATGTCGCTCTGATCTTTATCCGCCAATTCGTTTCCTTCTCACTACAGCGGCAAACGGTTCAAGTTCCTGAACGGTTGGATAAATCCGATCACACATCCAAATTCGCGACGTTGAGAGCGTTGTCCTGAATAAACTCGCGGCGCGGTTCGACTACGTCGCCCATCAGGCGCGTGAAAATCTCGTCGGTCACATCGGCGTCTTCGACCTTCACCTGCAACAGGATGCGATGTTCTGGGTCGAGCGTAGTTTCCCAAAGCTGCTCGGCGTTCATTTCGCCGAGGCCTTTGTAGCGGGCTATCGCAAGGCCCTTGCGCCCGGCGGCGAACACCGAGTCGAGCAGCTGTGTCGGGCGTGAAATCGTATCGTCGCCCGCAATTGCCGGCGTGTCATCGGCTTCGACATCGTCATCGGGAACGGTTTCGGGCTCTTCGGCCGCGTCGCTGCCTTTCACCAAACGGACGGGTGAGGCGTAAGCGTCGGCTTGCGGTCCGGCGAGGCCGTGCAATTTATGCGCTTCGGCGCTGGTCAGGAAACGGGCCTCGACATCGTGAACATCGGTCACGCCGCGCCACAGCCGCTCGAAGCGTACCGATCCATCCTCAAGCATGGTTGCGGTCCATTTGGCCTCAGTATCGCCCAACTGCATGCGCTGTGCCGTCTGTTCGAGCGCTGCAGCGCGGTCCTTTGCCGACAGATCCGGATTGAGCGCGCCCGACAGCGCCATCTGCTCAACGATGGCTGGATCGTAACGGCGCGGTATAAAGCCAAGCAGGCTGCGCAGGCGCAGCGCCTGGTCGACCAATGTGCGCAGGTCTTCGCCTGAGCGAGCGCCGCCGGACGTCTCAAGAATGCGGCCTTGCAGCCCAGCATCGACCAGATAGCGATCGAGTGCGCCCTGATCCTTGAGATAAACCTCGCTGCGGCCCTTCGACACCTTGAACAAAGGCGGCTGCGCGATGAATAAGTGCCCTGCCCGGATGATGTCGGGCATCTGGCGGTGGAAGAAGGTGAGCAGCAGCGTGCGGATATGCGCGCCGTCGACATCGGCGTCGGTCATGATCACGATCTTGTGATAGCGCAGTTTTTCAAGGTCGAACTCGTCGCGAATTCCGGTGCCCATCGCCTGGATCAGCGTGCCGACCTCCTTCGACGAAATGATCCGATCAAACCGCGCACGCTCGACGTTTAGGATCTTACCTTTGAGCGGGAGGATCGCCTGTGTCTTGCGGTCGCGGCCTTGCTTGGCCGACCCGCCAGCGGAGTCGCCCTCGACCAGGAACAGTTCCGCCTTGGTCGCGTCGCGCTCCTGACAATCGGCGAGCTTGCCCGGCAGACTGGCAATGCTCATCGCGCCCTTGCGGCTCATTTCGCGGGCGCGCTTGGCGGCCTCACGTGCGGCGGCGGCGTCAATGATCTTCTGGATGATCGATTTGGCGTCGGCGGGGTTTTCCTCGAGCCACTCGGTCATCTTCTCGCCCATGAGGCTTTCTAGCGGGGAGCGAACTTCGGAGGAGACCAGCTTATCCTTGGTCTGCGAGGAGAACTTGGGATCGGGCAGTTTCACGCTGACAATCGCGGAGAGACCCTCGCGCATATCCTCACCGGTCAGGCTGACCTTTTCCTTCTTGAGGAGCCCTTCGCGGTCGGCATAGCCGTTGAGCGTGCGGGTCAGCGCCGCACGGAAGGCGGCAAGGTGCGTGCCGCCGTCGCGCTGCGGGATGTTGTTGGTGAAGCACAGCACGTTTTCGTAATAGCTGTCATTCCACTGGAGCGAGACGTCGATTCCGATCCCGTCTTTGTTCGCGGACACGGCAATCGGTTCGGCAACCAGCGGTTGTTTGTTGCGATCGAGATATTTGACGAAGGCTGCGATGCCGCCTTCGTAGTAAAGGTCGTGTTCGGCGATCTCTTCGTGGCGCTTGTCGCGCAGCAAGATGCGAACGCCTGAGTTGAGGAAGGCCAGCTCGCGATAACGGTGCTCAAGCTTTTCGAAATCGAATTCGGTGACGTTCTTGAAGGTCTCGGTCGAGGCCTTGAAGGTAACCCGTGTACCCTTCTTGAAGCCGTTATCATCAGGGTTCTGGTCGACTTTGGGCGCATCACCGCGAATTTCGAGCGATTTGACCGCATCGCCGTCTTCGAACCGCATCCAGTGTTCTTTTCCGTCGCGCCAGACCACCAGCTCCAGCCATTCGCTGAGCGCGTTCACTACCGACACGCCCACGCCGTGCAGGCCGCCAGAGACCTTGTAAGCGTTATCGTCCGAGGTGTTCTCGAACTTACCGCCCGCATGCAGCTGCGTCATGATGACTTCGGCTGCGGAAACGCCTTCTTCCTTGTGCATCCCCACGGGAATGCCGCGGCCATTGTCTTCGACCGAGACGCTGCCATCGGGGTTCAATTCGATCAAAACGAGGTCGCAATGCCCCGCCAGCGCTTCATCGATGGCGTTATCCGACACCTCGAACACCATGTGGTGCAGGCCCGAGCCGTCATCGGTATCGCCGATATACATGCCAGGACGTTTGCGGACCGCATCCAGGCCCTTGAGAACCTTGATGGAATCGGCACCGTATTCGCCCTGCATTTTCTCATTCGGGGTGGTGCCTGGAGTGTTGTCGGAAGTGTTTTCGTTCATGCCGATTATATAGGCGCTACGAGGGCGAAACCCAAACGCCCAAGCGTTTTCGAATGGGCTTTTCCACCGCTGGTGCGGCGGGTAAGGCTGCGCGCTATGACAACCGATTTGATGGCATCTCAGCTCGCCCAGCCATTTGGCTCTTTCACCGGCATTTTGCGTGACTGGTCTCGCGTGCAGCCCGACGCACTGGCGTTGGTTGATGAGAGCCGCGAAGTTTATTGGGCCGAGCTGATCGGGGAGGTCGAGCGGTTGGCGGCGCGGCTGGTGGAAACTGGTCTCAAGCGCGGGCAATCGGTTGCGATCCTGGGTAAGTCATCGGTCAATTACGCGCTGGCTTTTCTGGCTGCTGTACGAGCCGGAGGAGTGGCCGCGCCGCTGACGACCAGCGCGTCGCCGGAACAACTTGAGGGCATGGCCAACGATTCCGGCGCACGGCACCTGTTCATCGACGCTGGCAAAGCAGCGGAACTCGGCCCCGATTTCATGGCTGACTTGATCCGCGTGCCTCTGGAAGAAATCGACCAATGGATGGCGCCTCCCGGCAGCACTACGCCCGATTTCGAGCCCGAGCCGGGGGATCCCTTCAACATCATCTATTCGAGCGGCACGACTGGCATTCCCAAGGGTATTGTCCATTCGCACCAGATGCGCTGGCGACAATTTGGTGCGACGGCTTTGTCCTACCTCGAAGCTGGCTTGCCCGTGCGCTCGCTGGCTTCGACGCCGCTCTATTCGAACACGACGATGGTGGCGTTCCTCGCGCCGTTGCTAGCGGGCGGCACGATCCGGGTGATGGGCAAGTTCGATTGCGCCCGCTGGCTTGAACATGCACAGGCCGACCGCACGACAGTCACCATGCTGGTTCCGGTACAATACCAGCGGTTGATGGATTTCCCGGCTTTTGACGAGTTCGACCTGTCGGCGCTGGCGATGAAATACTGCACCTCCGCTCCGTTCTCCGCCGAGTTGAAGCGAGAAGTGCTAGGCCGAATGCCGGGCGGGCTGATCGAGATTTACTCGATGACGGAGGGCGGTGTCGTGTGCCTGCTCGCAGCGCACGAATTTCCTGACAAGCTTCACACGGTTGGCCGGCCCGCGCCCGGCAGCGAGGTGAAGGTGCTCGACGACGAGGACAACGAAGTGTCACCAGGCACCCCCGGCAATCTGATCGGGCGCTCGCAGACGATGATGTCGGGCTACAAGAACCGCCCGGACAAGACCGCCGAAGCGCAGTGGACCGACCCGAACGGCGAGGTTTGGATGCGGATGGGCGATATCGGGCGCGTTGATGAAGAGGGTTTCGTGGAACTGGTTGGCCGCGCCAAGGACATGATTATTTCCGGCGGGTTCAACATCTATCCGAGCGATCTTGAGGCTGAACTGGAGCGAGAGGATGATGTGGTCGAGGCGGCCGTAGTCGGCATCGCATCACGGCAATGGGGTGAAACGCCGGTTGGCTTTGTTGTTCTGTCAGCAGATGCACGCAGTGCCGATGAAGTTATGGCCGCAGTCAATGCGCGATTGGGCAAGACCCAGCGCCTGTCTGCGCTTCATCCAATTGATGAAATGCCGCGCAGCCATATCGGTAAATTGCTCAAAACAGATTTGCGCGAAGAAGCTGTCCGGCGAGGAATTGCGGGGTAACAGTCCGCCGCCGAACAGCTCTTCGACCTTCAGGTGTCAGGCCGCCGCTAGTGTGGTTTGCGCCTCTTCATTCTCACTGACCAAAACAACAGCGATCACGGCAACGCCCATGACGAGGTAAAAGGTCTGCGTAATGCCGGTCAGGCCAAGCAGGAATGACAGGGCGACAAAGGCAGTGCCTGCCATCAGGTCAATCGCGAGATGTAGGCTGAATGGGATGATCCGCCGCGCGCTTGCCGAATAATCGGTGATCAGGCTGTACGCGATAAGAGCGATGCCTGCGACAATTGGAATGGCGGTAACCAGGCTAGCGGTTCCAGCAGGGAAAAGCACAAGTGGACCGACAATCAAACCGATTGCTGCCAGGTAATCGATAATTCCGTGGAATTTGGTATTAAGAAATTTCATGACGACCTCTCTGAATAACTTACGCTGTGTTTGCGTTGTCACCTTATTCGCCGCCACCGCTCATTTCGTTACATACGCAACTAAATAAAATTTGAGCTTCGGATATGTCTTTTAAAGCAAAGGAGCCGGGAAAGCGGCAGTTTTTGCGCTTCCCGGCTCCTGGTTATTGGATTGCCTTAACGTCGGGGTCAGGCGATCAGCGAGTTGAATGAAACTGCGCTGATGCTGAGAGCAATGACGAACGAGATCGCCTTTTCAGTGAAGATGTCCATGTTTCGTACTCCTGTAATTCTGCGCGGCGGTGCGCCGTGCTCACAGGGACAAATACGACCGCATGCGTAATACTGTTACTCTCCGATGCATGATGATTACCGATCAACGCAATCGCATAATCCGATCAACTATCTTCTAATTGGGTGATTGAGACGCGGCCACCTGTTGGGGGGGGAGGACTGTGGTGGCCGCGTCTCGCTCGCTGCGTCGCCGGTGGTGGAGGGTTGATCCCAATACGCTCATCCGGGCGTATCGAACCCTCGGCCCGAAAGCTGGGCCATGTCACCATATCGAGGCCCTCAGCGTGGGGGAGACGCTGAATGTGCGATCAAGCGAGCGGGGGAAGGCGCTGGAACACCTTGCTCACAATCAGATCGCCGGGCCGCGCTTCGGCGGTTAGCAGGCTGGCAAGCCCATCGCCGCTGTTGCGGTCTTGAACTGCCAAGCGACAAGGGTCGGCTGGAGAGAGGTGCCTGAACCCGTGTCGTGAGAGCCAAATGGTGTTCTGTTGCATCGAACGCAAATGCGAAAATGCGCAGTTTGGTTGCGTTTTTTGCAACTCACATTCCATGTGCGGGTGGAGCAACGCAAAACGACCGCCGGATTACTCCGACGGCCGCCCTGAATTGCAAAATTTGCCAGTGAC
This sequence comes from uncultured Erythrobacter sp., assembly GCF_947499705.1. Lineage (NCBI taxonomy): Bacteria > Pseudomonadati > Pseudomonadota > Alphaproteobacteria > Sphingomonadales > Erythrobacteraceae > Erythrobacter > uncultured Erythrobacter sp. The sequence goes on from NZ_CANMPJ010000002.1 coordinate 722,182, forward strand.
TTAAGTCAATGACTTAGTCGGTGCGCCTTAGTTGGCGGCAACCTGACGGCCGCCGCGTGCATCAGTAGCTGCAATACGCTCGGCTTCGTTCAGCGCGGCGGTGCGAGCTTCGGCGACGCACTTTTGATCCACGATGTCGCGGCCATAGCCATAGCGCGAGTTGGTTTCGATGGTGCAGGCATCGCGCAGACGGGCTTCGACGCGCTTTTCGAGTTTCGCACGACCTTCGGCAGTGGAAAGGTCGATGTCGCCATAGGCGATCGAAACGGTGATGGTCTTGTCAGCGGCCAGCGGCCAGCGGTGCAGCAGCGACAGGTGCAGCGACAGCGGCAAGGGCAATAAGGGGAAGGGTGAAACGCATGATCTGAAACTCCAGTTGTAATTGTGCGACGCACAAGATCATTGTGCAAATGCGAAGGTGGATGATTGGTTCCAGACAAAAGGCGCGTGATTTGGTGCAGTTATCGCGGCACCCGTTCGCTTCGGTGCAATAGCTGCGCTGCCATGCTGGACAGCGTCGGGGAGCAACCGTAACTCCCCGCCATGGACGCAGAGCATCTCCCAGATTCGATCCTGATCGTCGATTTCGGCAGTCAGGTAACCCAGCTGATCGCGCGCCGCGTGCGCGAAGCCGGGGTCTATTCCGAAATCGCGCCGTTCAGCATGGCCGAGGAAGCATTCCGGCGGATGAAGCCTAAAGGGATCATCCTCTCCGGCTCCCCGGCGAGTGTACCCGACGAACGATCGCCCCGCGCGCCGCAGAGCTTCTTCGAGGCGGGCATTCCGATCCTCGGCATTTGTTATGGCCAGCAAGTGATGAGCGCGCAACTGGGCGGGGAAGTGCGCCCCGGTCATGAAACCGGCGAAGGCGGCGAGTTTGGCCGCGCCTACCTGACCGTCACCAAGGAATGCGCTTTGTTCGACGGTCTCTGGAAAGAAGGCGAACGCCATCAGGTCTGGATGAGCCACGGCGACAAGGTCACCCAGTTCGCACCTGGTTTCGAGATAGTCGCCACATCCGACGGCGCGCCTTTCGCGGTGATCGCCGATGAGGAACGCAAGTTCTACGGCACCCAGTTCCACCCGGAGGTCGTCCACACCCCTGATGGCGGGAAGCTGCTCGCCAATTTCGTGCGGCATGTCTGCGGGCTCAAGGGCGACTGGACCATGGCCGAGTTCCGCAAGACCAAGATTGAGGAAATCCGCGCGCAGGTTGGTTCTGGCCGCGTGATCTGCGGATTGTCCGGCGGTGTCGATTCAGCAGTTGCCGCCGTGCTGATCCACGAAGCGATCGGCGATCAGCTCACTTGTGTCTTCGTCGACCACGGGCTGATGCGGATGAATGAAGCCGAACAGGTCGTTGCCCTGTTCCGCGACAGTTACAATATCCCGCTCGTCCACGTGAACGCGGAAGAAGAATTTCTGGGTGGATTGGCGGGCCAGACCGACCCGGAAAAGAAGCGCAAATTCATCGGCGGCGCGTTTATCGACCTGTTCGAGAAAGAAGCCAAAGCCGTCGGCGGGGCGGATTTCCTCGCGCAGGGTACGCTCTATCCCGACGTGATCGAGAGTGTCTCGTTCACCGGCGGACCAAGCGTGACGATCAAGAGCCACCACAATGTCGGCGGCCTACCAGAGCGCATGAATATGCAGCTGGTCGAGCCGCTGCGCGAACTTTTCAAGGATGAAGTGCGCGAATTGGGCCGGGAACTCGGCCTGCCCGAAGCCTTTGTTGGGCGTCACCCTTTCCCGGGCCCCGGCCTTGCGATCCGCATCCCCGGTGAAGTGACCAAAGAACGCTGCGACATCCTGCGCAAGGCAGATGCGATCTACCTCGAAGAGATCCGCAATGCCGGGCTGTACGATGCGATCTGGCAGGCCTTCGCGGTGCTGCTGCCGGTCAAGACCGTCGGCGTAATGGGCGACGGGCGGACATATGACAGCGTCTGCGGCCTGCGCGCTGTAACCTCAACCGATGGCATGACGGCGGATGTATACCCCTTCGACGCGAGCTTCCTGACGCAGGTGGCGACACGGATCGTCAACGAGGTGCAGGGGATTAACCGGGTGGTATATGACTATACCAGCAAACCGCCGGGAACCATCGAGTGGGAGTGAGACTGTGACGAAATGCTACATCACCGTCGGGTCGAATGATCTTGAGCAATCGTTCAAATTCTACGACCCCGTCATGTCCGCCTTGGGTGCCAAGGTTTCTGGTGACTTCGAAGGCATGACCCGCAGCTATGCGATGCCCGATGGTTTTCAGCTGTGGGTTACCAAGACCCAGAATGGCGAAGCGGCCGCGCCTGGTAACGGACACACGGCCGGGCTTCATGTCGAGGACACGTCCATCGTCGATGCGGCGCACGCCGCAGCCTTGGCGAATGGCGGCACGGATGAGGGCGCCCCGGGGCCGCGACCAATGTATGGCCCCAACGTCTATGGAGCCTATGCGCGCGATCCAGACGGCAACAAGCTTGCCTTCATGACATTTACGATTGGCGACTGACGGTCTGGATTGAGCGAGCCAGCCGAGGCTGGCTCCGCGCGACGATCAGATCTTGTTTGCGCTGCAAGTCGCAACCATTGAGCGCTCTCGGCATTGTGGTACCAAACACCACGCAATTCAAAGTCGAAACAAAGGTCTTTTTGTGATCAAACCCATCAAAGTCGCCGTTGTCGCCGCACTAGTCGGCCTTGCTGCCTGCTCCCCCGCCGAAACCGAAGCGCCCACGCCGCTTGCGGAAGGCACTTGGAGCATCGACAGCGAGGCCTCGCGCCTCTCTTACGTCACTGTCAAATCGGGCGAGATTGCTGAGGCCAACGATTTCACCGGCCTGACCGGCACGGTTGCTCCGGACGGTGCGGCGACAATCGAGATCGATCTCGCCACGGTCAGCACCGGTGTGGATATTCGTGATGAGCGGATGCGCGAGGTGTTCTTCGACGTTGCCAAATTCCCGACCGCGACGATTACCGCACAGGTCGATCCCGCTGCATTCGAAGCACTTGGTGTGGGTGAGAGCACCGTGCAAACGCTCGCCGCGACAGTCGCGGTGAAGGGTGTCTCGACCAACATCAACGCAGAGCTGGAAGTCACCCGCGTGGCTGACAACCGCGTGCTCGCCGTCTCGACCGAGCCGGTGATCATCTATGCCGACGCGCTCGACCTGACCGAGGGACTGGACCAGCTTCAGGAACTTGCCGGACTCCCTTCGATCACACCCGCTGTGCCTGTGACATTCTCGCTCGCTTTCGAGCGGTAAGCGGCTTTTGCCGACAATTTTCACCCACGCGGTCGTGCCGTTGGCGGTCGCTGCCGCAGCGGGAGGCGCGCGGATCTCGCCGAAACTGGCAGCCGCTGGTGCGGTGTTTGCGATCCTTCCCGATGCCGATGTGGCGGGCTTCGCGCTCGGGATCGAATATGCCGACGAATGGGGGCACCGCGGCGCGACTCACTCGATTGCCTTTGCGGGAATATGCGCTGGGGGTCTGGCGCTGGTCTGGCGAGAGGCGCGCAGCCTTACCGCGTTCCTGTTCCTCACTTTCGCGATGGCGAGCCACGGACTGCTCGATACGCTGACCAGCGGCGGGTTGGGCGCGGCCTTATGGTGGCCTTGGGACAACACCCGCATTTTTGCGCCCTACACGCCCATTAGGGTCTCGCCGATTGGGCTCAATTTCTTCTCGGCGCGCGGATTGGCCACGCTCATGTCCGAGCTGAAATGGGTCTGGCTCCCCTGTCTCGCTTTCGCGCTGGCAGGCTGGGGCGTGCGGCGCGCAATTCGAACTCATGCAGCTTGATCTCGGCCCGGATGACCGCACCGATGTGCTGCGCCGCTCGCAGCCCGCGCTGATCGAGCGGTTCGGACGGATCGTTCGCCCGCCGGACAAGCGCCGTGATCCGGTATGGGTGCTGGTCCACGGGGTGATCGGAGCGCAGACCAAGACTGCTGCTTCCAACGCCTCGACCGATGCGCTGATCGCCGAATACGGATCGTGGGATGCGGTTGCAGAGGCGCCGGTTGCCGACCTCGAAGCGCGGCTTCAACGTCAGACTTTTCCAAGCGTTGCGGCGAAGCGGCTCAATCAGTGCCTTGGCGCAATCATCGCGGAAAGGGGCAGCGTCGATCTGAGGCACCTCTCCAACTACGACACCGCCGAAGCGATTGTATGGCTCGAAACGCTCCCTGGTGTAGCCCGCAAGAATGCCGCCGGAGTGATGAACGCCAGCACGTTCAATCGCCGCGCGATGGTGATCGACGGGCATCACCGCCGGATTATGCAGCGCATGGGGATTGTCCCGGCCAAAGCCGATACCGCCAAGACATATGACGCGCTGATGCCAATTGTGCCCGAAGAATGGTCGGCTGCTGATATGGACGAGCATCACTTGCTGCTGAAAAAACTCGGCCAAACCCACTGCCGTCCGCGCAGGGCCGAATGCGAAGGCTGCCCGGTGCGCGCGGATTGCGAGACTGGCCGAAACTCGTGACCAAATCGAATGCGCTGCTGACAGCGGTACTCGCAACCTTCGCCATTGCGGCGTTCGCCGGCAACTCGCTGCTCGCGCGGGCTGCGCTGGCGGATGGCGCGATCGAGGCGGGGGCGTATTCCGCCATTCGGCTGGCGGCGGGCGCAATCGTCTTGCTGCCATTCCTTGGCGCGAAACCGACTCGGGCGGACCTGCCAGGCGCTGCGGCGCTGACCGTCTATGTCGCAGGGTTTTCGGTCGCTTATCTCAGCCTCGAAGCCGGGATTGGTGCCGTTGTTTTGTTCGGCTTCGTGCAGGCGACGATTCTCGGCGCGGGCGTCTGGCGCGGCGAGCGATTGCTGATTTCAGGCTGGTTCGGCGTTGTTATCGCGCTGGCCGGAATGGTCTGGCTGATCGCACCGTGGGAGGCTGCCCGGATCGGACCTTCGGCCCTGATGCCAAGCCTGTTGATGGCAGCAGCGGGGATCGCGTGGGGAGCCTACACCTTGATCGGGCGCGGGTCGGCCAGTCTGGCCGGAGGAGCCACCGGCAGCACGGCGCGCAACTTCCTGATAGCCAGCATCCTCGTTCTGCCGATGCTGCTGCTCGATAGCGATTTGCCCAGTCAGCAGGGTGTGGTTCTCGCAATTATCTCGGGCGCGGTGACTTCGGGCCTGGGCTATGTCCTCTGGTACAAGGTTACGCCGAGATTGGGCCTTGCGACGGTTGCCAGCGTGCAATTGGCTACTCCGATAGCAGCGGCATTCGGCGGGGCGCTCTTTCTGGCCGAGCCGCTAACCGCGCGCTTGGCAATTGGTGGAGGCCTGATCATCGGCGGGATTGTGCTGACATTGATCAAAACAAAAGTTTGAAGCAATTTTCCAACGTCGCTCGTAGCTAAGCGCAACAAAGGAGACAGGTATGTTGCGAGCGGTCATTGGAGTCTTTGTTTCAATGGCGGCGCTTATGTCGGCCATAGCAACCAAAGCAGAACCACTGTCTGCCAACGAACAGCGGCGGATCGATGCGATTTTTGCCGGGCTTCAGACGGAAAATGTGCCGGGTGTTGCGGTTGGCATTGTACGCGATGGCGAGACCGTGCTGGCGCGGTATGCCGGGCTGGCAGATATGTCGCACAAGACGCCGCTCGGGCCGGAAAGTCGTTTTAACATTGCCTCGAATGCTAAGCAGTATGTCGCGCTAATGACGCTCGATCTGGCCGTTCAGGGTCAAATCGACCTTGATTCCGATTTCCGCACCTATCTCCCCGGTGTTCTGCCGGAGATCGAGCAAACGATTACGGTAACCCATCTCATCACGCACACCAGCGGTGTCCGGGACATCTATGACCTTTGGGGCCTCACTGGGCTGACGTGGTACGAAAACCGCCTTCGTAATCGCGACGCTATCGATTTGCTCAATCGTCAGACTGGCCTGAACTTCGCGCCTGGCAGCGCATATCTCTACAGCAATTCGAACTACATCATTCTCGCCGAATTGATTGCTGCAGCATCGGGCGAGGATTTCGACGACTATGCCGGCGCGTTTTTCGAAGGGCTCGATATGGCAAGCACCGGATGGCGCGGTCGCTATGGCGAGATCGTGCCCAACCGCGCGCGCGCCTACGGCAATTACGGCCAATGGTTTGAAGATCCCGCGATTGCCAATCTGTTTGGCGATGGGTTTCTGTTCACGACCTTGCCGGATCAGCTTGCATGGGAGCAGCAATTGCAGCGCGCAGGCTCTTCGTTGTCAGCGGACCTGATCGCTCAGAGCCAGTCCCGTCCCGATGCCAACCTCCCCGGCGAATATGGCTACGGGCTTGAAGTCGGCACCTATCGGGGTCTCGCGCGGGTCTCGCATGTCGGTAGCACGGGCGGATACAACGCATTCCTCAGCCGGTTCCCGGAGCACAACCTCGCGATTGTCGTAATCGGCAACACGGCCGAAATCGGTGTCGTACCGCTCGGAAATGCCATCAGCGATGCGCTGCTAGCCGACGAGTTTCAGGCCGACGCCACCTTCCCTGCAGGGCCCGCGCAACTGCAATCGAGGCCCGCCAACGCTGACGTACTCGGCCTGTATGATGTCGACAGCGGAACACTGATCCGGGTGGTCGAACGCGATGGCGAGCTATTCCGCGAAATTGAAGGCCGCGATCCCGTGCGGCTGATCCATGAAGAGGGGAATCTGTTCGCCTATGAAAGCAATGCCGACCTCAAGATGGCGTTTGATCGCGATCAGGACGGCGAAGCACGGATGCGCATCTTTTTCCCGCAGCAGGCCACTCTGATCGGCAGCCGGCTACCCGCGCTCACGCTCGATGGTAACGAGGGCGATCAAATTCTGGGCCGGTATCGCAATGACGAGACCGGGTTCGCCCTGTCTGTCGAGGCGGTCGAGGGCGATGTCGTGACGGTTCGCGCCGGAGGAAATCGGTTCGACGGCCGCCTGGTCGCTCCCAATGACATTCGCGCAGGCAATTACCGGCTGCGGCTGGAGCGAGATGAAACCGGTCAGGTGGACGGAATGAGGCTCGACGGAAACCGCATCCGCGACGTGGCGCTTGAGCGAGTGGACGGGGATGCTTGATCGGCCCGCGACAGACGAAATCTACCGCCGCCTGTCGGAGGCGATGCCGGGACGGACAAAGGGTGCGAAGGGCCCCAAGGGTCAGCCCGATGCCTTTCGATCCTGCATTTCCTGCATGCTCTCGGCCCAGTCGCTGGATCGCAACACAGCCGCCGCAACGAAGGCGTTGTTCAAGCTGGCGAGGACGCCGGAAGAAATGCTTGCGCTGGAAGATGCAGCGATTGCCGAGGCGATCAAACCGTGCGGCCTTTACAACAACAAAACGCGCAATATCCGCAAGTTCTGCACCGCGCTGATTGAGGAGCATGGCGGCTTCGTGCCGGACACCCGCAAAGGGCTGATGGGCTTGCCCGGGATCGGCTGAAAATGCGCCGATATCGTGATGAGCTTTACCTTCGGCAAAGACGTGATCGCGGTTGATACGCATGTCCACCGCGTGTGCAATCGGATCGGACTGACCGAGGCAAAGACAGCGGAAAAGACCGCTCAGCAGCTAGAAGAGCGCAGCCCCGAATGGGCGCTGGCCAATGGCCATTTCTGGCTGATCCAATTCGGCAAACGCGTGTGCCGCGCACGCGTGCCGAAATGCGAAATCTGCGTTGTCAGCGATCTGTGCGAGACGGGGCCGATCGAGCGTGATCCGGTCGATTGACCGATCAATTGCTCACCCGCGCGATCCGGAAGGCCGCGACCAGCAGCGCTACGCCCGCTACCCGATTTAGCGACTTGAGTACCCACGGTTTCACGCCGCTGCGGGCAATCGTCTGGCCCAATGCTGCGTAAACCGAATAGACCACGATATCGAGCACCAGCGTCGTCAGCCCCATGATCAGGATCTGCGGCGCGATGGGTGCGGTTGCGTCGAGGAACTGCGGCAGGATCGCAGCGAAATAGAGGAGCGCCTTGGGGTTGGCGAACTCGACGACGAAGCCTTTCGCAAACATCGTTGTGCGTTTCTCCGGCTCACCCCTCTCGACCCGCAGCACGCCCGCTTTGCTCAGCAAAGCCGACACACCGAGATAGGCAAGATAGCCGACACCGGCCCATTTGATGATCGTAAACAGCCAGTTGGAAGCGATGATAAGCGCTGCGATCCCGGTCGCCGACAGGGCAAAGTAGATCACATTCGCGCTGGCAATGCCCATGATTCCGAATTGAGCGCGGGCGAACCCATTGTCCGACCCTTGCGCGGTAACGGTGATCGCTGCCGGGCCGGGTGTGAAGACCACGACCAGAGTTGTGATCGCGAATATCGTGAATGTGGTGAGTTCCATACTGGCCTCCTTTGGCGGGGAGACGTAGATATGCTGGGCAATCGGGCTGGGACTACCAGCATGATGCCGGTGAAACAGGATTTTGTCCGGCCAACGCAACTGTCGAACCGGGAGAGATACATCTTCGATCTGGACCACAAAGACCGCGCTCTGCTGAAAGCGCTAAAGGCAAATTCGCGTGCGAGCCTCGTCTCGCTCGCCCGGGATATCGACCTGTCGCGCAGCGCCACGCATGATCGCATTGCCAAGCTTGAAGAGATCGGCGCTATCAAGGGCTATACGGTCAGGCTCCACCGTGAAGCCCTGCCCGAGGTTCGTGCCTTTTTTACGCTACAGTTTGAAACAAGCGCCGCCCAATCGGAGCAAGTGCTCGTCATCAAAGAGCTGCCAAACGTTGAAGCAGTTTATTGCCTCTCAGGCGACATCGACGCGCTTGTCTATTGCGAAGCCGAGACCGTGTCCGAGCTGTCCGACCTGCGTGATCAGTTGGCGCGGCATGACGGTGTGACAGCCATCAGCACGCGCCAGATACTGGCCACGTCGCAGGATTGATCGTCCCCATAAGGTGGAGTTAGCGGGGCTCCGGCCAATGCAGGACTGTGCGCTGAGCCACCCAACCAGCGGCTGCGGAAATGGCCACGAAGATCCCGACCATGATCAGATTGCCGCCATCCTGAAGGAAGGTCGAGGGACCTTGGGAAAGCAAGAGCCCGCATAGAATTGTTGCAACCAGCGCGCCGATTGCCGCGCCGTGCCAGTGGCCGGGCGGCGCGAACTGTCGCAGGGCCAGACCAAATGCGGTTCCCAAGGGGGCGATAAGGACGAAGGTCAATATCGCAGTGATGATGAAACCATAGAAGCCGCCATAGATGAAGATCGCGAAGGCGGAACCGGGGGCGCTGCCGAACAGCGCGAGCACCATGAACAGAACCAAGACCGTCAGAAACACGATACCCGACGCAATGATGCTGGCCATAAACAGGTCCGGGATGCCGGGAATGTTCGTGTCTTCTTCTGTTGCCATGTCCAGCCTCGGTGTCGTGGTCGAGCGAGCTTAGTCAATGGGCGGGCTCAGATGAAGCGCTGCTGACGCTACGGCTTGGGGCCTTACCAAAAGCGCGCTTGCAAGGCCCACATTTCTCGGCTTGTTTCCCGCTCGAAAACGACTCCGGGAGGACAACACAATGAAAACCGCCATCACCGAAATGTTCGGCATCCAGCACCCGATTATCCAGGGCGGCATGCACTATGTCGGCTTTGCCGAGATGGCAGCGGCGGTTTCCAATGCTGGGGGCCTCGGAATCATCACCGGTCTGACCCAGGGTACTCCCGAGAAACTCGCTAATGAGATTGCCCGCTGCCACGACATGACCGACAAGCCGTTCGGCGTGAACCTTACGATCCTGCCAACACTGACCCCGCCTGATTATCCGGGGCTGCTCAAGGCTGTGATCGATGGCGGCGTGAAGGTGGTGGAGACCGCCGGACGCAACCCGGTGGAGCTGCTCGGCCCGCTGAAGGATGCCGGGATCAAGGTGATCCACAAATGCACCAGCGTGCGGCACTCGCTCAAGGCGCAGGATATTGGCTGCGACGCAGTAAGCGTCGATGGTTTCGAGTGCGGCGGTCACCCGGGCGAAGACGATATTCCCAACTTCATCCTGCTGCCCCGCGCTGCCGATGAGCTGGAGATTCCGTTCGTATCCTCGGGCGGCATGGCCGATGGCCGCTCGCTCGTCGCCAGTCTCGCCATGGGGGCGCAGGGCATGAACATGGGCACGCGCTTCATCGCCACGAAGGAAGCACCGGTGCACGAGAATGTGAAGAAGGCGATTGTCGAAGCCTCCGAACTCGACACCCGCCTTGTTATGCGCCCGCTGCGCAACACCGAGCGCGTGCTGGCCAACGATGCGGTGGAACGCCTGCTCGAGAAAGAGAAGGAGCTGGGCGACGCGATCACGATCCAGGACATCCTGCCAGAGGTCGCCGGGGTCTATCCGTCGATCATGATGGAAGGCGAGATGGACAAAGGTGCGTGGAGCTGCGGCATGGTCGCCGGTCTCATCAACGACATTCCGACCTGCCAGGAGCTGATAGACGGGATCATGAGCGAGGCGGATGCGATCCTGGCGCGGATGAACGGTATGGCGCGCGAAAGCGTCACTGCGTAATTTGCCCTATGCTCAGATTTTGCAGAGCCAAGTGATTTCAGCGAGTTAACGGACGACTACGTAGTCCTGCGAATACCGGAAACCCCTGAGGTGCGGTAGTGTTTCTGCGTCTTGGATTTTTCGGTTCTGCTGCCGAAGCGCTGTGGGAGGCACTTCGACAAAGCGGCAGAAAATCGACTCTTCAGGACGGGGGTCTGAACTTGGACATCCGTCGAACGCGCTCTTGGCCGCGATTCTGGCGGCGAAGGGAGCTGCGTGTGGAGCATTTTATATCGCTCGAAATCTGGGCCATCATGGTGGCGGCACCGTGCATCATTAGCTGGTTTTTGGGCGAGATGTATGGCGCGGCGCGGGTCCGCAAACTGATGGAGGGCTCCGGTCCTGATGATGACCATTTGGCCACTGTCGCGGCGCCTGCAAGCGCGGATTGCCAGGCTGAGCGGACGCTGATCTTCGGGCCGAGGGATGTCATGGTCCCTGCACCCGGTGCGCCCTACGATACTGAGCACTATGCTGATCGAAGCGCTGGAATTCCTGAACCCGGTGGGTGCAATCCTCGGGCAAAGGAGCACGTCGCAACCAAATCGATGCAGCGCAGTGCAGATCCAATCCAATCACGCCGCCGCCGCGAAGCGTTCGATGGAATGCCGTCTGTTGCTGAACTGCACGCCCAGGCGCAGCGAATTCGCGAAAGCGATGCCGTTTGGGACGATCCTGACCTGAAGGGTAGCTTGCGCGAGACCGACCCAATCTCGGCGCGCGTGCTTCAGCACTATGTCGGTTCGATCAACGAATTGGCGCGCTGCAATGCGAGGCTGGAGAATGATTGCGCATCGCCCCTTAGGCGGGCTGACGAAGACTCCATCGACGTGCTCCCGCGGTTTGCGGGTGCGGCACCGATGGACCTCGATCAAAAGAACGAGGAGCTCTTCATCTAATTCCAAAGCGCAATCCGGGGTTGGACTACGCCTTCAATGATCAGCTTTCGGCTTGTTCTGCGCGTGTGTAAGGCACGAAGTCTTCGAAGAAGACCGCTCCTGTGAAAAAGCCCGCCAAACGATCGGCAGTGGTCACCACGTCGAGGCGGCACAGCTGACTGGAATTGAACCGGCGCGAAACCACAATGTCGTCGCGGTCGATATCGTTTGGATTGCGCGTGCGCTGGACATAGATCGTCCGGCCGCTGCCATAGACGTAGGCAGTTTTGTCGATCACGCGAAGACGGTCATTGAGGCGGGTACGGATGCAGCGTTGCGGTTCCCCGGCAACGCGGCCCTCCAGCATTTTGGCCAGTTTCTTTTCGCCCTTGGTCATCTCGGTGGATTCGGGCTTTTCTTCCTCGGCAAGCGCGGGCGGCGCGGCGGTCAGCGCGAGGCCAGCAGCGGCGGCTCCAATGGCAAGAGCGGGAACGCGGGTTGAGCGGGTCAGGCGAAGCATCGAACATCTCCTCAGGTTCAGCAATATGAGACTACGTCTCTTGCCTGAACGTGCAATGAGCACCAATGTTTCGAATTCTTACCGGTTTTCGCCGGAATCAGATCATTCGTATTCGAGTGTGACAGTGAACTCGCCGTTGTAGACGCCAGGTTCCTGGTTCGCGCCGACCTGCAAACGTCCGGCAATCGTGAAGCTGAAAAAGCCATCAGGATTGGCGATGCGGAAGCGGCGCGGGTTGGTGGTGATCAGGATTGGCGGGCGACTGCCAATCGTCACGCGGTCCAGCAGCATGGTCTCGGTCCCGCCATCGCGGGTCAGCAGATAGGTGTTGGCATCGATATTGATCAGCACGCGCTGATTGAACTGGCCAAAGCCCCAGAACCGTGCCGGAATCTGTGATCCATCCACCTGAGTAACACCGCCAGTGGTGGACACGGCACCGGTGGAATCCATCACCACAGTGCCAGCGGTGTTGGTTGGGATAATCAGCCCGAAATCGAGATCAGTCTGTTTGACGAAACTGAGCGGCGTAACGAGAAACGCCTGCGCGTCCGCACTATCGGCGTCTTGCGCATATGCAGGCACTGCGCTTGCAAGCAGTGCAGCCCATAAAAGCAAAACCCTGGAAACTATTCGATGCATTGTGCGGCCCTGTTAGTCCTTTGAACAAGGCTATTAGGGTGGGACCGTTAATATTGCTTTGAGACCGTCGTTAATTCCGCATTACTTTGGCGGATTACTGATGATCGAAAATTTCACCGGTGACCGGGGTCGGAACCTTCGGAAATGTCAGGCAGGCTGGCATGGTCGGCACCTTCCGCCGGGCCGCCTTTGAGCACGAAGCGCCGATCACAATAGCCGCAATCGACATATCCATGCTCGTCGATCTCAAGATAGATGCGCGGGTGGCCGAGCGCTGCGGGGCGATAATTATCTCCGCCGCGAATGCCGCTGGAGCCGTCGCAGCTGACGCGTTTGGTATCGACCAGGATGACTTCAGGTGGCGGTGTGTTCATGGCGTGAGCGAATAATCGCGCACCGCGCACTTTTCAATCACTGATAGTCGATGCGGATTTCGAACGTACCCGTGTACAACCCAGGTCCCTGATTGGGGTTCACATTGAGCGTGCCGCCGACCCTAAAAATGAATGTTCCGTCCAATGTATCGATACGGAACCGTTCCCAGTTCGGGTTCGACCGGACGCGCCGGAGGCTTGGTGAGCCGTTGATCGTGATGTCGGTGACGGTCATGTCGTCGCCGGGGCCAGTGAGCGTAATCGTGTTGCCGACCGGGCGGCGAATACGCACGCGCTGGTTGAAACTCGCTGACCCGCCGAAAACGGCTGGCTGACATTGATTGGTCTGCACCAATCCTGCACTGGCGGTGCAGGTCGCCAACGCATCCGGGGTCAGCACGATCGTGCCCCCGCTGCTGCCGATAATGTCGCCAAAATCGAGATCGGCGAGCTTGGTGATGGTGAGCGGCTCGATCAGTGCAGCCCGCGCGTCAAATGACGCCGATTCCGATTGCGCAGCCGCACCCGTGGGGGTGAGAGCAAGGGCAGCCGCAAACGAGCCGCAAACAGCGAACCGTCCCTTGGCGCAGGCGCGCAGGATCGAAGAAAGGCTTCTCATCACTGCGCTCCAATAGCGGTCTAGGTATGTCGGCATGGCGACCAAACTTGGTTAATATCGAGGTAGCAAAAGCGGCCGCGTTCACCCCGCTGCCTGACTAGGGCTCTTGCGTGCGCCGGGTGCATCTCTATGGCTGCGGCGATGGCTGATGCTCCTGCAATTCGGATCGACAATCTCGTCAAACGCTATGCCGCGCCAAAGGGTGCGAAGGGCGAAGAGGCGGAAGGAAAGCTCGCGCTGGGGGGTGTGAGTTTCGACGTGCCCGAAGGTTCGATCTTCGGTCTGCTCGGACCCAATGGCGCTGGCAAATCGACTCTGATCAACATCCTCGCCGGGCTGGTCAACAAGACCGGCGGATCGGCCGAGATCTGGGGTTTCGACATCGATCAGCAGCGCCGCAATGCGAGCCGCGCGATCGGGATCGTGCCGCAGGAAATCGTCTTCGATCCCTTCTTTACGCCCTATGAAGTGCTCGAAAATCAGGGTGGCTTTTATGGCATCCCGGCAAAGGACCGCCGCAGCGAGGAATTGCTCGCCGCCGTACGCCTTGCCGACAAACGCAACGCCTATGCCCGCACGCTCTCGGGCGGAATGAAGCGCCGCCTGCTGGTGGCCAAAGCGATGGTCCATTCGCCGCCGATCCTTGTCCTCGACGAACCGACCGCAGGCGTCGACGTCGAACTGCGCCGCCAGCTGTGGGAACTCGTAACCGAGATGAACCGTGAAGGCGTGACCGTGGTCCTGACCACACACTATCTCGAAGAAGCAGAAGAGTTGTGCGACGAGATTGCCATCATCAATCACGGCGAACTGATCGCGCATAAGCCAACCCGTGAGCTGGTCGAGATGGCGCGTGAAAAGATCGTCGCTGTCACTGTGGCGAATGACTTGGCTCAGGCACCATCGCACGAAGCGTTTTCGAAGGTCGAACTGGCGGGAGAGCGCGGCGTCGAGGTTACCTATGACAAGGACAAGTTGAACGCCGGACAGGTGCTCGCGATCCTGCAGGAGCAGGGTCTCACGGTCGAGGATGTGACAACGCGAGAGGCTGACCTTGAGGACGTGTTTGTGCAGCTGACGGGAACGGGTGCTTAGAATTGGGAGTTAGCGAAATGCGTACGACACTTGCAGCATGCGCGGCCCTCAGCCTTTCTGGCTGCGGATTTCTCGCTTTCGACGACAAGAGCACCTCACCCGAAAGCTCGCCTGCTGACATTGCAAGCGGCATTCCACGCGCCGAACAACCAGCCGCCTGCGCCACCGAAGGCGCGGCCCTGCAAGTGCTAGGCAGCGGCGGCCCGATTGCCGAAGCGGCGCGCGCTGGTACTTCCTATCTGTTGTGGATCGACGGCGAGCCGCGCCTCCTCATCGATGCAGGCTCGGGCAGCTTCCTGCGCTATGCCGAGGCTGGCGGTAAGCTCGAAACGCTGGACGCAATTCTGGTGACGCATCTCCACGCAGATCATGCGGGCGATCTGATCGATGTGCTCAATTCGGGCGGGTTCGAAGGGCGCAGTGAGCCGCTCGTCTTAGTCGGCCCCGATGCCGCGCCGCGTTTCCCTGGTATGTCCGCCTTCACGCAGCGCTTGCTTGGCAAAGAGGGCGGTGCGTTCGCCTATAATGGCGGCTATGGAGACGGCACCGAAAACAAGCCGGAATTGTCGGTGCGCGAGATCACCACTGCTGAAGGGTCAGCTGATCCCATCGGCCTGGACGTTTCCAACGATTATTCCGTGATGGCGCATCCGGTGCATCACGGTCCAGTCCCCGCGCTCGGTTACGCCATTGAGATCGGAGACAAGAGCTTTGTTATCACCGGCGATCAAAGCGCGCTGAGCGAGCGGTTCCTTGCCGACCTGACCGG
Organism: uncultured Erythrobacter sp.; assembly: GCF_947499705.1. Taxonomy (NCBI): domain Bacteria; kingdom Pseudomonadati; phylum Pseudomonadota; class Alphaproteobacteria; order Sphingomonadales; family Erythrobacteraceae; genus Erythrobacter; species uncultured Erythrobacter sp. The sequence continues at coordinate 737,632 of NZ_CANMPJ010000002.1, forward strand.
CAGCAAGCCCACGATCCTGTTCGCGCATCACGTGATCAATGGCGAGGACGGCCAGCCGCGCGGGCTGCACCGGACGCCTGCGCAGATCGGCGACTTGGCCGGTGCGCTGGAACCAGGGCGGCTGGTGCTGACCCACAATATGGATCGCTCGCTCATGCCGATCGACGCCAGTCTTTCAGCCATAGCTCAGAGCTACCCGGGCGAAGTCAGTGTAGCGATGGATCTCGATTGCTACGCCTTATGACGTGATCGAAGCACATGGATGATGTGCGGCTTGGTTTCCTCGGGCCGCCAGCGACCATGCGATATCCGGTGGAGCGATTTGCCACAGCCTTGGCATTTGCCGATATAGCGGCCGCCGAACCACCTGATTTTGTTCGAATTTGGTCTGTGTCTGCCAGCCAGACACATCGCTTTGGTGAGAGCGGACATGAAGAGGGTGTCCTTTTCGATCGGCCCGAACGGCCGTGAACCCCTGTTTTTATGCGACTCGCGGCGCGCGCTCGTACGGTAATTACCTCATTGCGGGCGCATTGGCTCCACTGCTGAACCTGAACTGCGGCAAGCCATGCCGGTTTTGCGGCGGACCCCTATCGCAAAGTGCCCAGCCACTAGGATTCGCCTGCTGTCTGGTACTCGTGAGCCTTGCCCGGGCCCGCATTGCGCGGCAAGGCTTTGGCGATGAACAACGAATACGACGTCATTATTATCGGCTCCGGCGCTGCCGGGCTGACCGCTGCGCTGGCGCTGGCCGAGACCAAGCGTGTCCTGGTACTCGCCAAGGGATCGTTGACGGGCGGATCGACCGCCTGGGCGCAAGGCGGGATCGCCGCCGTGCTGGATGCGGGCGACACATTCGAAAACCACGTGCGCGACACGATGGTTGCAGGCGCAGGCTTGAACGACCTTGAGACGGTCGAGTTCGTGATCGAACAGGCTCCGGCGAGCATTGATCGGCTGGTCGAGCTGGGCGTGCCGTTCAATCAAGATTCGGGCGATTTGCACCTCACCCGCGAAGGCGGGCACTCGCACCGCCGGATCGTGCATGTCGACGACGCGACCGGCTGGGCGGTGCAGGAGGCGCTGCTGAAAGCTGCCGACGCCAACCCCAACATCACCACTTTGCCGGGCCGCACCTGCATCGACTTCATCACCGACCGCCACCGCGAGAAGTTCTCCGCTGCGGGCCGGGTTTGGGGCGTTTATGCGCTCAATGAGGAGACCGGCCGGGTCGAGCGGCATGTGGCGCGCGCCACTGTGCTTGCAGCGGGCGGCGCAGGGCGCGTCTACCAATTCTCAACCGCGCCGCGCGGGGCAACCGGCGATGGAATCGCGATGGCCTGGCGAGCGGGTGCGCGGGTCTCCAACATGGAGATGATGCAGTTCCACCCGACCTGCCTCTACAATCTCGAGGTCAAGAACTTCCTGATCACCGAAGCGGTGCGGGGCGAGGGCGGGCGGCTGTTCCATCCCGAGACCGGCCACCGCTTCATGGCGGATTACGATCCAGAGCGGATGGAGCTGGCCCCGCGCGATGTGGTCGCCCGCGCGATCGACGATCAGATCAAGCGTTTTGGCCTCGACTACGTGCATCTCGATATCAGTCACCAGCCGCCCGAATTTGTGAAAGAGCACTTCCCGACGATCCACGAGAAGCTCAGCGGCCTTGGTATCGACATGACCACTGGGCCGATCCCGGTCGTCCCTGCGCAGCATTACACGTGCGGCGGCGTGGTCGTGGGGCTGGATGCGCGGACTGATCTCCCTGGCCTGTGGGCGGCGGGCGAATGCACCGAAAGTGGCCTGCACGGCGCGAACCGCTTGGCCTCGAACAGCCTGCTCGAATGCTTCGTCTATGGCGAGGCGGCGGCGAGCGACATTCTGGCGAACTGGGACAAACTGGGTGATCCACCGGCGATCAAGCCATGGGATGAAAGCCGCGTCTCAGATTCGGACGAGCAGGTCGTGATCAAGCAGAACTGGACCGAAATTCGCCGCTTCATGTGGAACTATGTCGGCATTGTCCGCACCACCAAGCGGCTGGAACGCGCACAAAACCGCATCGCGCTCCTCAAGCAGGAGGTGGAGGATTACTACGGCAGCTTCGTCGTCACCACCGACCTGATCGAGCTGCGCAACCTGCTTCAGGCGGCGGAACTGATCGTGAAATCCGCGCTGGCAAGGCACGAAAGCCGCGGGCTGCACTATACGATGGATTATCCGGAAACGTCGGAGGCGGTGCAGGATACGGTGCTGGTGCCTTGAACGAGCACCGGACAAGAATTGAGTCGGCGATCCACCGCTATCTTTCGCATTTCCAGCCCGACAATATCTCCTCCGATTTGCGCGACGTTGCAGTCTCATTGGATGGTCTGGTGCAAGTCTACTTCGAAACCCCTGACGTTGAACCCTTGTCGGAGAATCCGACTGAGGCACCGGGCATTGATGAGGCTGCATTCAGTCGCAACGCCGCGCGCTTTTTTGAAGGAGACGATGTGATCTGGTTGGTCGACTCTAAGGGAGGACACGATCAAGATCCCGTGTGCACTTTCGCAACTTCCGAACTGGCTGAAATTGCCAATGACCTGACAAAAGTGCTCTGGGAGTTCAAAAATGGCGCAGAGGCTGACGCGATCTGGGAGTTTCGCTTTGGTTATCAGTCGCATTGGGGCGATCATCTGCACCGTGTGAGACATTATCTGCACGGGCTTGCTGCTTGGTAGCCTGATCTAATTTCTGTACATCGAACGGCAATCCGAACACCCTTACGAATGTAGCGCCATGGTTGTTCGCTTGACTCTTACGTTCGCTGTGCTCGCTGGGCTGACCGTTCCACTATCCGCCCAAGAACCACCCGCCCCCAACTCCATCGTCGTCACCGCGCAGCGCTCAGGCGCGCCGATGTGGACTATCGATACGCCGACCGGCACTGTCATCCTTGTCGGTGAAATCCGCGCGGTGCCCAAATCGACACCGTGGCAGCCCGACCGGCTCAAGGAAGCCACCGCAGAGGCGCAGCGAGTTATCATCCGCGCGCGGCCCAAGTTTTCTCCCGGTGATGTGCTGCGGCTGATCTTTCGCGGGGGGAGCTTTACCAAGCTGCCCGAGAAGAACGTCGCCGCAGATTATCTTGATGAGGCTCAACGCGCGCGTCTTGCCGCGCTCGAAACGGAATACGATCAGGATTACGATCGAGGCTCGTTCCTGATGACGAGCTTCGATCTGCTCGCGCGGCGGCTCGATTTCGACGACTCGACGACCAAGGATGCGACCGAGGTGGTGCGCAAAGCCGCCGACAAAGTCGATGTCCCGATCGACCGGCCAGAGCGGTTTCGCGGCGAAGACCTGCTCGACAATCTCGCTGAGGCCGAACCGGCCAGCCACATCCCCTGTCTCGAGGCGGCGATGACCGCGACCGAAGCGGGGCAGGAGATCATCGCGCAGCGCGGCGACGATTGGCGAAAGTTCGATGTGCCAGCCGTCATGGCCAACCCGCTTGAGATCGCGCTCGGACAATGTTGGCCGTGGGCGGATGCGGAAGTAGGTGAGGAAATCCGCGACCAATGGACCGACAAGATTGCTGGCGCAGCAGGCAGTGAAGGCGTGACCCTGGCGGTGGTGCCGCTGCGCGTGCTGGCCGAGAAGGACGGCGTGCTGGACCAGCTCGAAGCGCGCGAGTTTTTGATCAGCGGGCCGGAATGGCGCACGCCGCCGCAATAGCCAGCCAAGCCGATCGGGCCTAAACCGCACCTATGACAAAGCTCTCGCTCGCCTGGCTTGCTGGATGCACTCTTGCTCTGAGCGCACCAAACCCTGCCTTCGCAACCCCTCCAGACATTATCGACATTGTTGAGACGCCGTTCGGGCTGAGCGAAACGCATTTGTTCGTGCTGCGCAGCTCGTCCGACAATCTCGGCTTATACGATAGCATGCGGACCGAGACGTTTCTGGTCGCGATTGATCTGTCGACGGGTGAGGAAGAGTTCTGGCTGGTCGACCGCGCTGAGCGGACGCTCGAATACGATGTAGACGGCGACCCACTCGATCACGTCGTGAAACGCGATGCAGGTGCCACGGTGATCAACCCGATTTCGATCTTGACCGAACGCGGCGGATTGGTCTGGAGCGCAATCGAGCTGACTTTGGTCGAACCGACGCTGGGTGAAACCGAAACTGGCTACACTCTAAGCTATCCCGGCGGCATCACTTTCGGGATCGACAAGACGACAATCGCGCAGCGGTTTGCTCGCATGACGACCTTTATGGCTGAAAACGTCGCTGATCGGAGGCGCATGTCGACCATGTCCACGCGCGAAGTTTTTGCCGGTCGCTTTGCATCAGCGGATGATTGCAAGCCGGGAGATGTGCTCGAAAGTGCGGCCATGCGCGCCTATCGCGTTTTCCAGATTGTCCGGGTCGACTGCACCGCTGACGTCGACGATGGCATCACGGCATTTGTGAGTGTCTGGCCCGTCGTCAGTGACAATGGATCGACGAACGACGGGCCCTGAGCCACCCGACTACGTTTGTCCGTCCTCATATGCAGTTTGTCTGCGCAAAATCGCCACTCAGCGAAACATTCGACGAATTGAAGATACGCGATTGAAATAATCGTGCAAATGGGGCACATACCGTTTTGACACAGCGATAAACAACACCCCCGCATAAATGCTGTGCCTGATCGACCAATAGAGCCACTGCGCGAGTTGAGGGACTGGTGCTCGGCTATAACGGTCCTTGCGATCGATCATCCATGAATTTGAGATTGAGGATGAATCGATGAACACGTTGACAAAGCACCTTGCGGTGCTGCCCGCTGCCGCGCTCGCATTTGCGATTCCATTTGCTGCTCCTGCTCTCGCTGGTGAGAAATCCGACGGTATCGTCGTGACCTCGCAAGCTGCGATGGAAGAATGGCAGGCCGCCACCACGGCCAGGATCAATCGCTCGCTCAAGAATGCACCGATACCGAACAACAGCCGTCCCAACGATGCAGTGGTGCAGGTCACCTTCACGCTTGGTGCTGACGGCAAGGCGGAAGACATCGAAGTGCTGCGTGGCAACGGCAACTGGGCCGCGCGCAAGTCTGCGACCTACGCGGTCAGGCGGTTGAATGACCTTGATACGGTTCCGGTCAACAATGCGGACGGCGCGCAGTTCCTGGCGAACATCTTCTTTGCCAGCAGCATGGAGGTTCACAAGCAGCTCAAAGCTGATTTGAACAAGACCCTGGGCGCGCAATTGGCGGCTGCAGACGGCGATAGCGAATACATCTTACTTGGAGGCTAGAGGCCCCTGAAACCACGAACCGCCAAGTAATGCGGCCACCCGGATTGCGATTCGGGTGGCTGCCCACGCCGCACCCCGCTCTCGTCACCAGTCCCTATTAGGCGAGCTCGGGTTGCGGCGTGCGTTTGTCTGCGGCATGCCTGTTTCTAAGCGCTGCGGCCAAGCAGCAAAAGACCAGAAACAGGGAAGTCGCCTTTCATGCCAACAATCACCACGCCGAACACCGGGATCGAACTGTTCTACGACGATCACGGCGATCAAGACCGTGAGCCGATCCTGCTGGTAATGGGGCTGGGTGCGCAGATGCTGCTGTGGCCCGATGAGTTTGTCGACCAGTTGGTTGGCCACGGCTACCGTGTGATCCGATATGACAATCGCGACATCGGCCTGAGCCAGAAGATGGAAGGCACGAGGGCTCCCGGCTTCAAGATGCAGGTGCTGCGCAAACTGATCGGCTTTCCCGCACGCGTCCCTTACACTTTGGCCGATATGGCCGCCGATGGCGCGGGCTTGCTTGCAGCGCTGGAGATCGAACGCGCGCATGTCGTTGGCGCTTCGATGGGCGGGATGATCGCGCAGCTAATGGCGGTGAACCATCCCGAGCGGCTGCATTCGCTTACTTCGATCATGTCGACCACAGGCAATCCCAAACTTCCGCAGGCGGACAGGCCCGCGATCAAAGCTCTTACGGCGCCGCTGGTCTCCATGGACGAAGCGGCCCTCGTTGCGCACGGGATCAATGTTCAGCAGACAATTGGCAGCCCCGGCTTCCCTGCCGATCCCGAGCGGCGCCAAGCGCGAGTGACCGCAATGGTCCAGCGCAGCGTCTACCCGCCAGGTCTCCCCCGCCAAATGGCCGCGATCATCGATGATGGCGATCGCAGCGCACGTTTGCGGAACGTGAAAGCTCCAACGCTGGTGCTGCATGGTGAGGACGATCCGCTGGTGAAGCTGGATGGCGGCAAGGAAACAGCGCGGCACATTCCCGGCGCAAAGCTGGTGACTATTCCCGGCTGGGGTCACGATCTGCCAGTGGAACTGATCGACCGACTTGCGGGCGAGATCGCCGACCATGCCAAGGGTGCCACGGCGAGGGAGGCCGAAGCGGCCTAACCTTCGAGCGCTGCCAGCGAGCGCGCGAGATTGCTTCGCGCCTGTTCTTCGAAACGGTCTTTGCCCCATTCGCTGAAATAGAGCGTTTCGCGCTCCGCAAAGTGGCGCAGCACCTGCCCCCGGCCTTCGCGAAAGGCATCGTCAGGCACATGCGCATACTCGCGCCGGATCTGATCTTCGTAGATGGCGAAGCGCTGAGGTGACGCGCCGAGAATGCCGAGATCCATATCGAGGAAATGCGCGCAGTCGTCGCGCGCTTCATCCTCGAGGTCGTCCGGCAGGAAATGCCCCTCGGTCGCCTCGATCATGCGGCAGGCGTTGGCGAGGCTTCGCCGCGGCAGTGGTGGAGCGGCTGTGATCAGCAACTCGGCGCTGCGGCGCTCATTGTCCTTCGCTCTCGGATCGTAGACCGCGTCATGAAACAGAATGGCGTATTGAACCGCTTGCGGGTCATGCAGCTGGCTGGCGATCCCATCCAAGTGACCCAGCAGCGCCTCGATATGGGACCAGTCATGATAGTGCCGCTGCGGTTCGGCATGGCGGCGATGCAAATCCTGCAGCACGTCTTCGGGGACAGGTTCGAGCATGGGCGCAGCTCAGTCAGCCATCATCGAATGCGCTACGCACGCGCTGTAGGCGCCATAAGTCGCGACGCAGAATGGTACGATATAGGTCAGCACGACTTTCCAGATGTTCGGCGTAGCCCCGGACAGAATCACGTCGCCCTGATTGATCGCCACCAAGACCGTGCCGACCACAATCGACACAGCCAATGATCTGCGCAGCACTGGTCCATCCACGCATTGCCGCATTGCTTTCCGGTTCATCGTCGAGTTCGCTCCTTCGCGCCGATTGATTCAAAAGTTTCAAAGCTCGATTCGATTGATTCAAAGGCTCTGGTTACCGGTTTTGCCCGCTTAAATTTTTTCGCAGATTCATTTTAGGACTTGCGCACTTCACAAGCCTAGCATTTCCGCCGCGTCGCGGCGTTGCAGCAAAGTAATACACCTCGTCACAAAGCTGCAACTTTTGTTAATTCGACATTTACCCTCTTGCGCGCGACTCGCTGGTGATTCAGTATCTAGTGGTTGTTCGGGGTCGCCCACCCACAAGACCTAGTGATCGTTCACGCAATACCCATATCCCAACGTGGAGGGTTTGCGAGGGGGAGGGAGTCGCTGGAGAGGGTGGAAAGTGGCCCCGAACAGGACCGATTGGCTGAAAACCCACTGCGGAAGCTGTGGGTTTTGTGTTGAAAGGTCTGTATAGAACAGAATCGGAACAAAGGCCTTCATTCGCTAGAAGGGGCCGGCGACCGATTCGGGGAACTCGAAGCGGGGCCAAAGATGGAATTCAAAGCGAGCGATAATGTGTCTGCAGAAGTGCTAACCGACGCCGATTCGGGCGAGGTGCTGGGGCAGCCGGAAGAAAACAAGAAAGCTGTATCCATGGAAAAGAGCGACAAGGGCAGCGAAGAGCTGATCGCCGCGAAAGCAGGCGAAGCGCTGGCCGGTGCCGTGGCGGAAGCCGCCAAGTCTGCAGCCATTCCCGACAGCAAGACTGTGAATGCGCGCCGGTTCGATGTTCAGACCGATGACGCACGTGACGCCAACCTGACCGAGTTCGGCAAGGAAACGCTGACCGACCGCTATTTGCTTCCCGGTGAAAGCTATCAGGATCTGTTTGCGCGCGTCGCCGATGCCTACGCCGACGATGCCGAGCATGCTCAGCGCCTTTACGACTATATTTCGAACCTGTGGTTCATGCCTGCGACCCCGGTGCTGTCGAATGGCGGTACGGGACGGGGCCTGCCGATCAGCTGCTATCTCAACTCGGTTTCCGACAGCCTCGACGGCATCGTTGGCACCTGGAACGAGAATGTCTGGCTCGCCTCGAAGGGCGGCGGCATCGGCACCTATTGGGGCAATGTTCGCGGCATCGGTGAGCCGGTCGGCCTGAACGGCAAGACCAGCGGTATCATTCCGTTCGTGCGCGTGATGGATTCGCTGACACTGGCGATTTCGCAGGGCTCGCTGCGGCGCGGCTCGGCGGCATGTTATCTTGATGTCTCGCACCCGGAGATCGAAGAATTCCTCGAAATTCGTAAGCCATCGGGCGACTTCAACCGCAAGGCGCTGAACCTCCACCACGGCGTGCTGCTGACCGACGACTTTATGGAAGCGGTTCGGGGTGGTGACGAGTTCGAGCTGAAATCACCCAAGACCGGCGAAGTGCGCGGCAAAGTCGATGCGCGCTCGCTGTTTCAGAAGCTCGTCGAGACCCGCCTCGCGACCGGTGAGCCCTATATCGTGTTCAACGACACGGTGAACCGCATGATGCCAAAGCATCACCGCGATCTGGGCCTCAAGGTTTCGACCTCGAACCTGTGCAGCGAAATCACACTGCCAACCGGTGTCGACCACCTCGGCAACGATCGCACCGCTGTGTGCTGCCTCTCTTCGCTCAACCTTGAAAAGTGGGATGAGTGGAACGGCGACAAGCAGTTCATCGAAGACGTGATGCGCATGCTCGACAACGTCCTGCAGGATTATATCGACCGCGCACCCGACGAGATGGCGCGCGCCAAATATTCCGCCGAGCGAGAGCGTTCGGTTGGTCTGGGCGTGATGGGCTTCCACTCGTTCCTTCAGCAAAAGGGACTGGGTTTTGAAAGCGCCATGGCCAAAGCGATGAACCTGAAAATGTTCAAGCATATTCAGGCCAAGGCATCCGAAGCTTCAATGCTGCTTGCGCAAGAACGCGGGCCATGCCCGGACGCCGCCGAAATGGGCGCAATGGAGCGGTTCAGCTGCAAGATGGCAATCGCGCCAACCGCGTCGATCAGCATCATCTGCGGCGGCACGTCTGCCTGCATCGAACCGATCCCGGCGAACATCTACACGCACAAAACCCTGTCGGGCAGCTTCATCGTGAAGAACCCGTATCTGGAAAAGCTGCTGCGTGAAAAATCGAAGGATTCCAACAATGTCTGGAATTCGATCCTGGAAAATGGCGGCTCGGTCCAGCATCTCGATTTCCTTTGCGAAGAGGAAAAGGCGAGCTTCAAGACCAGCTTTGAAATCGATCAGCGCTGGCTGCTCGAATTCGCTGCCGACCGTTCGCCCTATATCGATCAGGCGCAGTCGCTGAACCTGTTCATCCCGGCGGACGTCGACAAGTGGGATCTGATGATGCTGCACTTCCAGGCATGGGAGAAAGGCATCAAGTCGCTGTATTACCTACGCTCGAAATCGATCCAGCGCGCAGGCTTTGCCGGCGGTGTCGAAGCCGACAACACGGCAGCAGCGCCCGAAATCGAGCTGAAAGCCGAACTCGGCGAGCAGCAGACCGATTACGAGGAATGCCTGAGCTGTCAGTAACGCTCCGCGCGATCTTCATCAGAATAGCCCCCGCAAGCATCAGCTTCGCGGGGGCTTTTCATATCCGCTCGCTTTTACGCGGCTTTAAGGCCCTTGCCGTATTAACCTTGCCGCTATGCGCACACGGAAGACACCTCGCAAATCCATCAATGTCGCAGGCCGGTATTTCACCGGGCTTGGCGATCCGGTCGATGTCACGCTGAGCGACCTGTCGGAAGGCGGCTGCCGCTTTCCCGTTGGCTCGCACAAACTGACCGTTGGCGCACCGCTGCAGATCTATGTCGCCGGCTCGGGTCCACACCGGGCCGCGATCCGCTGGATCGATGATGACAATGTCGGTGTGACTTTTGCCACGCCGCTGACGCCGGAACAGGTTGAGAAATTCAAGGCGAGCCATGTGCCCGACACGTCCGCCGACGCAACGCCGGGCGAATTCGAGATCGTTCCGGACGCCCTGCCGCAACGCTTCTGCTGAAGCCATTGGCACGCCGCAACCGCGAGTCTAGTCTGAGGCCATGACGCTCGGCCAATTGATCCCCCTCATTCTGATCGGATTTGCGCTGATCGAGCTTCCGCTGTTCTTGCGCTGGTACGGTTCCGGGAAAATGCCCGTTTCAGCAGCCTACACCGCCGCAGCGTTATCGATTACGCTGCCCATCGCCGCCTACGTATTTCTGACCTTCGTCATGCCAGAACTGGGCGCGCAGGAAGTTCTGTGACATAACCGTTCCCGGGATCGTTCGCGCTTCGGCGCATTGGACGGGAGATATTGTCATGCAACCACCACTATGGATCGGCGCGATCGGGACGTTGATCTTTCTCGCATTCTTATTGAACGGCCTCCGGTTGGTACGCGGCACGGCGGGTCATGCGGCCAATGCCGGGGCTCTGCATATCGGCATGGCATCGATTGCACTGCCGGTGATGTGGGTCGTCATTCTGGTTGCGGCGCTGGGATGAGTAATACGGGTCGAATCCTAGCCGCTGGCGCGCTCGCGCTGCTGCTGTCGGCCTGCGCCAGCCAGATCGACGCCACTGTGAGCCAGGAACCAGACACGCCGGGATTCCTCTGGGGTCTGTGGCACGGATTTATCTTCCCGTGGTCGTGGATCGGTTCGCTGTTCAACCCCGATATCGCGGTCTACGCCGTACCGAACAAAGGCCGCTGGTACGATTTCGGGTTCTTCCTGGGCATCACGGTTCTGGGCGGCGGATCATTCTTCGGATCGAAGAAAAGCCGCGGCGACTGAATCCCATCGAGCCTATTTGCGCGCGACTTGCTTTTCCAATTCGGCGCGCTGTTGTTCCAGAGCGCGGGTTTCCGCCGCGCAGCGTGCGGCATGCATTGCAAACCGCGCAATCAGCTCTTGTTCGTAATCGCGATTGTTGAAGAGCGTGTCGATCTTCTTGAGAATTTCCGTGCGGTCCTTGGCGTTCTTGCCGATGCCTTTCTCCCGCATTTCGGCTTCGAGATAGTTCTCCTTGCCCTGCAACGCCGCTCCGAGCCGGTTGCGCTGCGCGAGATTCGTGTTGGGATTGCGGATCGCATGGACCATGCCTTGCATGTTCATTCCGAGCGCTTTCATTCCGCCCAGCACTTGCGATTGCCCCCAATCAGGCACGCCTTTGCTGCCTCGCATGCTGCTGATCCCGTCAACCGCCCACCCCATTAGGGTAGTCACGCGGTCCAGCATGTCTTCGGCGGTGTCGGCGCTGGGCAGGTCGGCTGTTTCATCATTGGCGACACCAAGATTGCCTTGATTGTCGACCGTGGCGATGGTGTGATCCTGCGCCAGGTCCTGAGCCGCAGCCCAGATCCTGTCGTTGATCGCCTTCAATTGCGAAGCGGCACGCCCACCATCATCCTCGAGCATCTTGAGCTTTTGTCCGGCCTCGATCGCTTCTTCCCACTTCGCCATTTCGGCTTTGGCCGATTCCTCTTCTCGCTTGCATTTCTGCTTTTGCTTCTTGATTCGGTCCTTGAGCCGGTCCAGCGCTTGCCCCGCCGCCTTCGTTTCAGCCTTGTTGGCGGTGCGCACAGCATCGGCGGCCGATTTGCGTGCATCGTCGAGATTGCCTTGTGCGGTCACAACGGCATCTGCTGCGCCGCCGCAGATCTTGATTTGGTCTTTCACCTTTTGGTGCGCGGTCTTGGCGGCATCGGCAGTGGTCTTTGCCTTTGTCTACGCATCGGCGGCGTCTTGCTTGGCTTTGTCGGCAGCGGCTTTGCGCTGATCCCGGCTTGTGCTGATTGCGGTGTGCTCGCGCAGCGCCGCGAAGTGCTCTTCCTGAAAGCGGTCGACCTGTTCCTGCGCGCGTTGGTAGCGGCCTGTCCCGGTCCCGTCCTCTTTCTCCACAGCATCGCGATAGCGCACGGCGACCACCACGGCCCGCGCTGTATCATCGACGCTCTTCAGCGCTTTGCGATTGTCTTTCTCGAAGTCCTTAAGCGATTTCTCTGCCGCCTTCGCCGCGTCTGCTGCGCTGCGCGATTCCTGCTTGGCGCTGTCGGCGGCACTCTGAGCGGCAGCTGCCTCTGCCTTCAATCGCGCCAGTTTGCGTTCGCAATCGGATTTGGCGCGCTGCGCGTTTGCGAGCGCATTTTGCGCCGCCTGCCCTCGTGCTTCGGCCTGGCGCAATCCCGCACGGGCCTTTTCGAGCTCCTTCTTGTCGCCGCTTTTCAGAACGCGGACATTGTCATCGCTAACAGGCTGCGCGAGCCTAACCGCTACGGGTTGGCGCGGTGCCATACCGGCATAGGGATTGATGTCGGCAAAGCTCTGCGGACCCGGCGCGGAGGGGTCTTCAACCGTGATCTTGAGCACGACGTCCTGTGCCTGTTCGTTGCAGGCGGCAAAGACGTACCAACCGCAGGTGATGCAGCGCGACGTGACACGGCCGTAATGGATACCCGGTTCGGTGTATTGGAAATCGAGCGTCGCCTGGATCGATTTGCTTTGTCCAGGGCCAAGTCCGCGTACGATCAGCGGTCCGTCGGCGCTGAGCCATGGCATATTGTCGAGCTGGAATTCGAAGTCCTGCGGCTTTTCGCAGTTTAGGTTCTGTGCGGTCAGCGTCAGTTCGTACTGCTCACCCGCCTGCCGCGTGCCCAGATCGCGCACCGCAATAACATCCTGCGTCATGGCCGCGCTGCCGATGAATGCAGCCGCCAGTCCAAGCGTTCGGACCGCCCCCATAATGTCTCTCCCCGCCCGGTTTTTAGCAGAATTCCGTGGTTTTTCGAAATTGGGGAGCGGTTCGAGGTTGCGCTTCTTGCAACTTGTTGAAGCTATTCAGGGTGTTCGATGGAACTGGAGTCAGCCAACGAACTGCCGCCTTGCGGGCCCAAACAGCCGGTCAAATCCTCGTCAGGCGCAGGCGCCCACCGGCGAGTCGATTTCGATCGCTTTGACCCGGTTTCGGCCAGCGCGCTTGGCGTTGTATAGCGCGGCGTCGGCGGTTTCGATCAGGTCTTCGCGGTTCACTTCGCCGTCCATCGGGGCGAGAGCGATGCCGATGGATGTGGTGACGATCGACTTGCCCGAAGGGCCTACCGGCACGAGCATTGTCGAAATCCGGTGTCGCACTTCTTCGGCAACGCGGCCGATATCGCCGAGCGCTTCCTCGTACACAGCCGCGACAAATTCTTCGCCGCCATAGCGCGCCGCTACGCCTCCGGCCTTGTCGAGCAGCGATCCGAGTTCGTGTCCGACCAGTCGTAAGCATCCGTCGCCTGCCTGATGACCGTGGGTATCGTTGAAGGCCTTGAAATGATCGAGATCGATCATCAACACCGCGATCCGGCCTTGCGGCTTTCCGTCCGTGGTGTTCGCCCACAGGCGCTGTTCGACCATCTCTTCGAACACGCGCTCGAAACAGCGGCGATTGGGCAGGCCGGTCAGCGGGTCTCGCTCCGAAAGCGCGCGCAGTCGCTCATTTGCCTGGAGCAGCTTTTCCGAGGTCATGGTCGACCGCAAATTGAGCACAAAATTCCGCTGCCGCAATCGTTCGAACCGAAGGGCGATCGGCAAGGTCGAAAGCGCGACAACCGTCAGCAGGACGAGGTAGTCGAGATAGGCGACGAGCGGGAATGGCGAGCCGAGGACCAGCGCCGTAGCCGCAGTGACAATCAGGGCGGCGTTGAACAGCACCAGCTCCCGCATCGTGTAGGGCATCACGATATTGGCAAGGCCCACAATCAGCGGAGTGGCCGTCAGATACTGCGCGGTGTTCTCCGGGGGCAGGTTCACTGCCAGCACGACAAGCACCGCGATGAAGGCGCTGGGCGCGGCGGTCATGCAGATCTTGGTCAGGATCGTCCACCTGCGGGACGCGGCGTACAGCCCGACCAGAGTTATCGGACAGACGGCCAGCACCCGGTAGACGAACCCGTCCCGGGCGACGGACGGCGCAATCAGATAATCGACGGCAATCGTGGCAAGGCACGACAGCAGGCCCAGCATGAACAGGAAATGCTGTTCCTGGTAAAATCGCTTGGTGACGGTTTCCTGGTACCGACTGCGGATCGCATCGGGCCAGCGGCGCAGCGGTTCGGCGCTTTCGATGATTCGGTCCACGCTCTCGAGCGCAATCTCCGACGATGCATCGGACCCGCTCACCGGTTCCGGCTCGGCAGGTGCCGCATCTGCCGCAGAGATTGTCTGGATCGCCCCCATGACCCCGCCTTAGCCCGCCATGCTTAAGGCACCGTTAGCCTCGGCCCGAAACCTTGCAGGCCTTTGCCAGATCCGCAAAAATACGGCACACTTGCGCGGCGCACACGTTAATCCGTTGAGCATGCTGCAAGAGGGCACCGGGCCCACACCGTTCGACTCAGAAAAAGCACGGTTTATCCCCGCGTAAATCTACCCCCTTGCCTTCGATTCGCAGCTCTGATTCCCTATATGGGTAAGCCAACACGCGATAAGGAAACCACAAGATGTCGTTGCTCGAAGCCCGGAACACCTACAAGCCGTTCGAATACCCATGGGCTTACGAGTTCTGGAAACGCCAGCAACAGATCCACTGGATGCCCGAGGAAGTGCCCTTGGGAGAGGATTGCCGCGATTGGGCGCAGAATATCACCGAGCATGAGCGCAACCTGCTCACCCAGATCTTCCGATTCTTCACCCAGGCCGATGTCGAGGTGCAGGATTGCTATCACGACAAATATGGCCGCGTGTTCAAACCGACCGAGATCAAGATGATGCTCGCCGCCTTCTCCAATATGGAGACGGTGCATATCGCGGCCTACAGCCACCTGCTCGACACGATCGGCATGCCCGAAAGCGAATACAGCGCCTTCCTCGAATATGAGGAAATGGCCGACAAGCACAATTACATGCACCAGTTCAGCGTCGACACCGATGAGGATATCGCGCGCACGCTCGCCATGTTCGGCGGCTTCACCGAAGGGCTGCAGCTGTTCGCCAGCTTCGCGATGCTGATGAACTTCCCGCGCTTCAACAAGATGAAGGGCATGGGCCAGATCGTCAGCTGGTCGGTCCGCGATGAGACTTTGCACTGCGAAGGCATCATCAAGATGTTCCACACCTTCTGCGAAGAGCGCGACTGCCTGACCAAGGCGGTGAAGGAAGACATCATCGATATCTGCCAGAAGACCGTGCGGCTTGAAGACGCCTTCATCGATCTCGCCTTCGAAATGGGCCCGGTCGAAGGGATGACGGCCAAGGATATCAAGAAATATATCCGCTACATCGCCGACTGGCGTCTGGGTCAGCTGAATCTTCAGCCGATCTACATGATCGACGAGCACCCACTGCCATGGCTCAGCCCACTGCTGAACGGTGTCGAGCACGCCAACTTCTTTGAAGCCCGCGCGACCGAATATTCGAAGGGCGCAACCAAGGGCGACTGGAACACCGTATGGTCAAGCTTCGACAAGCGCCAGAAGGCGAAAGCGCCGGCTGAAGGCGAAGCGGTGAATGACGGGCCGGATATGTTCGGGGCTGTTGAAGCGGCGGAGTGAGAACTCCGGACTCTTTTCTCCCACTCAGTTGCGGCTCTGCTTTCGTTTTTTTGGATTGCTCCCATTCGACCGCTCTGTGGTCACGCTGAGGGCAGGAGAATGAATGTTACGAAAACGGGCAGCCACCAATGCCAGACGTCTAATTACCGGTCAGGCTCAAGGGTCTGATCTCGACACTCTGTACCTTGACCTTGCAGAACTGGGCGAGCTTCCGCCCATTCTGCGCGATCTGAGAGATTTTGTCGCGCATCGAGGCGCTAGGAACCAGGGACACCATCATAACTGGGTGAGCGCCATCGTGGAGAGCGCGCGTTTCATATACGCGCAGACTGCAAGCCTCTCACTCGACGAGAATGATGTAGCCAATGTGTTGAAATCTAGAGCCTTGGTAGCATCACGAGTGTCTCCAAAGCCCAACGCTAGCGAGTATGTGGGAAGAGCCAAGCGGATTATTAGAACAGTCGAAGGATGGGATCCCAAGACTGGGCTTAAATGGGCGAAACGACCGACAGCGAGAGATAGGAAATTCTCGGACCAACTTCTCGGCAAAATGGATATCCCAAACCTGTTCGACCCAGATGACCTTGCTCGGCAGATGCTCAAGAGGATTTCAGATCAAGACGTAATGAATACCGGTCTTGGGGATGAGGTCTATGAACCGGTAAAAAGAAGGCTGGCACTTCACGCCGCGGCTACGTTGCATGGTGCGGTCGTCGTTGCGAAAGATCGACCCGATATTACTCTTCGACTCGACATGCGATCTCCGATCAGCATCGCCGCTATCGGAGAGCTAAAACCTCACCATCTACATCCAGTAGGGCAATGGAGTTTCACATTTCATGTCTTCAATACCAATATTTCCACGAAAGAGGGTAGTACTTTAGGTGAACCACCCCCATCAGATAAGGTCACTCTTGCCAATGCCGACTGGCCGCTCGAATTTCGGAATGAAATGATAATGCCGATGGATGTCCCGCCCAGTGCTTGGGTAAAGGAGTATGCAGCTCATTCTCGCCAAAAAAACACCGATCATTCCAGCTCTTCTGGATCTTTGGGCAAGTCGATTTTGCTAAGTATGACTGACAAGAACGGCCACTTTGAATAACCATTTGGCCGCATTGAAGATTGACGAAGCAACTATGGCTAAGAGATCTCGCCAAGTTTCCCCTCCCGCTTGCGGGAGGGGTTAGGGGTGGGCTTGGCCTGGTCCATTGCTCGATTACACGCCCACCCAGTTGCGACTAAGCTCGCTACGCTCACTAAGTCTCACGGTCCTCCCGCAAGCAAGAGGGATCAAGGAGCGCCCACCCCTCTGCGACTAAGTTCGCCTTTGGCTCACCAAGTCTCGAGACCCTTCCGTGAACGGGAGGGTGGAGATACGTGCCCACCTTATTGCGACTAAGCTCACTGCGTTCGCTAAGTCTCATGTCCCTCCCGCAGGCGGGAGGGATTAGGTTTTGCGCAAATCTTCGATTTTGGCGCTGATTGCTTGGACTACGCCCTCGATGTTGTCCTTCGCCTCGGCGTTGGTGAAACGCATTACAGTGTAGCCATTCTCTGCCATCCACTGATCTCGCGTAACATCCCGTTCCGGCGCGACATCATGGCTGTGGCCGTCGAGTTCGATCAGCAGTTTCAACTCCCGGCAGAGGAAGTCGGCGAAGTATGGGCCGACCGGCATCTGGCGGCTGAACTTTGCGCCGAGCTGGCTGCGGGAGAGGTGTTCCCAGAGCGCGCGTTCTGCTGGTGTGGCTTCGCGGCGTAGCGAGCGGGCGCGTTTGGTGTTTCTGGGTTGCCAGTTGGGCATGTGTTGCTTTTGCCCACCCCCAGCCCCTCCCGCAAGCGGGAGGGGAGCGATAAGGGCCACCGCGGCGCAATGCGCCCTCTTCGATTCCCCGCAAGCGCGAAGAGAGTAGCTTGGCCACCTTTTTCTAGGATCTGACTGCTCAGACAGTCAGGGATCACCTTCACCTCCAAACCGCTAACGATACTCGCCCTTCTCATAGGCCGTCACAACGCCCGGACTTGGCACGCGGCAGGTTTGTGGGGCGTCGAAGAAAAACAGGCATTTTGGCCGGCCATTCTCGAATGACACATCGACCGCGCCGTTCGACACCTGGCCGAGCGTGTTAAAACGGTAGCGTGCATTGATCCGGATCGGCCTGCCGTCCGCGCCAGTTCTGACGGACACTTGCGAAATGCTGCCGCCGATATAGCGATTCATCATCCAGCCTTGGGCATTTACCCGGACCAGCGCATCGACCAGCTTGCTGTAATCGGACTTCACATAGGCCCCGCCGCCGCCCCGCACCGTCGCCAGAGTTGCGCTATTGGCCAGCCGCAGGGGAGCCTGCTGCGATCCGAACCGTTCGAGGTTCGCCTGAAAGCGCTTCAAGGCAGCGCTGCCGCAGCTGTTCTGCGCAAGCAGCCGGTCCATATCCCCTTTTGCCGACAATGCGACATCGGTCATGCGGCGCGACGCGGCGGCGGGATCGGAGCCTTGCCTTGGAATGATGTCGCCTAGGACCTCTCGCGATAGCTTTGCATCGAGGTTGGATGAAATGCGCAGCAGCGCGGGATCGGCGTAACGCCCGGTTCCATAGGTTTCGTATTGGGAGCAATATCGGTTGGTCTCGACGCCGAAGCCGTTTCTGGTGACGGTCTCGGCGATGCAGCGCGTCTTGGTCAGTTCGACTTTGTTGCGCGGCAAGTGGCTGGGGCAGATGCGCGAATAGGCATTGATGAACTCGCTGAGCAAGAACGAATAGGCCGACCCGTCGCGCTCCATGCGCGCATTGCCGAAATCGCCGAGGTAAAGGGCTGTCACTTCGCTTTCAAAATTGAGCCCATCGACCTTCAGACTGGTGGGCGACAATCCGGCTTGGGACGATGCCGTCACAGACGAGACAAGAAAGGCGAACGACACAAAAACAGACAATAAAACGCGCACGCCAAACCCCCAAAAAAGCGAAAACTCTACCGGAATTCAAAGTACTGCATGACAATAGTATCTGCAACGCTTCCTGTGATCTTGGAGACAACTGGGGACGACATTGCGGAACCGCCTAGGCGCGTAGACGGGGGTGAACCTTCGTCCATTTTCCTACAGCATGGCTGAGGTGGTAGGCGCGGGCCATGAATTCGCTTTTCCCTCAACGCCTTGCAGCCCCAAAGCCCTTCCCAACCAGCGTGTTTCAAGTTGGAGAAGTGTCAACTTCGCCAATCGCTCGCAACCCTTTCAAACTAAACGGTAAATCTACAGAAACGGTGCCTGACACACTGTCATTTGTGTCAACTTCGCTTGGCCACTCGCAGCGCTCAATCTCTTCTCAACCGTTGCGTGTTATCGCCGCGCGTAATGCATACGGAGCTTTGACCATGACGTTTCGACCGACCCTTCTTGCCCTGAGCCTCGCGCTCACTGCTGCGCCGCTTGCGCCGGCCTTCGCGCAGGCTGCTGATGAGCCCGATCCCATTGTCGAGCTGCCCACGGACGACGCGGAAATGAATGCGGCCAAGGATGAGGCGCGCGCGACGATTGACGAATGGCTCGATGTGCTGATCGACCCGCCGTTCGGCACGCGCGATATTGCGTTCAAGTTTCCGCTCGACGGGTGGGAGCATATCTGGGTCGACAATGTCCGGCTCGACGGCGAATTTCTCGAAGGGCAGCTTGCCAATTCGCCGCATTCCGATGGCTATCAATATCGCGATTTCGTGCGCGTTTCGATCTACGATGTGTCCGATTGGTCCTATCGCGACACGGACGGCGTGATGCACGGCCACCGCACCACCCGCGTGCTGTTCCCCGAGTTGGAGCCGGAGCTGGTCGCTCAGATCAAGGCTGACTTCGGCTGGGAGTAAGCGCCGGATCCGGGCCTGGATCCCTCAACGTCGCGTCAACGCGAACCGATGCCAAAATCCATCGAATCGACCCGCGCGGCGTCACTGCGCGCAGTGTCTGTCGCGACGCGGGTTTCCTCGGCGGCGCGGGCCATGTCGGCGTCGTCCATCTCGTTCTGCACCCGCGCGGTGTCGAAGGACTGGCTGCCTTTGGTGATCCGCCCGTCAGCGCCGAATTCCCACAGGTCGAACAATTCCAGTTCGAACGGGTCGCCGCCCTTGAAACGCATCACCGCGCGCCAGTGGATCGCCGCGCGCTCGTCTTCGATCGTCGATGATTCCATCCGCAAGTCGAGCAGGTCGAGCTGTTCGAACAGCTCCTTCGCCACCTCTTCGGGCTGGTTCGACTTTCCGCCGGGAAACTCCATGATGATGCTGCCATCGCCGACGAAGCGAAACTCGGCGTGCGGCGCGAACAAGTCCGGAAAGCGCGACAGGTCGCCGGTGGCGCGCGCCTTGTAAACGGATCCGATAGTGGCGAGCATGTCATCGCGGTTCATAGCCGGTCTTCCCCTGTACATTTCGAGTCGCGGGGCAGGATAGCACGGTTCGAGCTAGGCTGCGGGACGCTTTCCTACGGGGCCGAGTGGGTGGTAGGCACGAAGGCATCGGTCAACACCATGCGATACGCGGTCCGCCCCACCGTTCGGCAAGGCCTTCGGACACCAGCGTCTCGCCAAGGCTTCTGCCGCCTCGCATCACCACGCGAAGGGCTCTGCCATAGCGATCGGTGTCGCGGCCACCGCTGCCTCGGGCTAGCGTGAATGGGCCGGCGTTGAGAAGCGCCTGCATCCTCTGCGTGGCACGGCGACCAATGGCGGCTTCGCGGTCACAACCGGGGCGCGAGATTTCAGGCGTGTCGATGTCGGCGATGCGGATCTTGGTGCCGCGATACCAGATCGTGTCACCATCAACGATGCAGGTGATGCGGCCCGAACCCTTGCAGATTGGGAAGGTGGCGCGCTCGCTATCTCGCGAAGTGGCTGCGGGCATAGCGCTCTCGGCAAAGGCAGGTGGTCCGAGCAGGAGAGCGGACAACAGGACAATCGCGCCAAATCGCATGGCGCGACTTTGGCGTTGGCGATGACGAAAGTCGGCTCAGGAACAGCCCTAAGGGGCAGGCCTAAGTGACACCCCCTAACAGAACCCGCGAATACCAGCGGTGGAAGGGCATCAGCGTCTTGACGATCCCGCGATCGGGCTGGCCGACCCAACTGCCGAACAGCAGCGTAGTCGTCTTGTCATGCGGCTTGACCGAGAGCCAGCTGGCAGTGGTGCCGCGAAAGTCCTGGAGTAGGATCTCATCGTCGCGGCGTTCGATCACCTTCCAAGCTGCGAAGCTGTCTGCCGCGCCGCTGGCAAGTTCCTGCACATCCGAATTGTTCGCGCCCTTGCCGATCAGTCCGAGCACGATCCGCTCGGGTCGAAAGGCGACGGAACAATAGAAGCGCTCGATAAACTGCGTAAGTGAGACCTGTCCGGGAACCTCGCACTGGAAGCAGTCGCGATAAGCCTCTGCCGGACCAAATTCCGCCAACAGGCTTCCTCTGGGGATGGTGATGTTCTCAACTTTAGCCATATCTATGATATATCGTTGAGACGGGCGGTAGGGCAAGCCCTTGCGTCGCTTGATCCAAGTCAATGCCGCGTGTATTAATCGAATAACACACCTCAAGGAGATCCCATGTTTTCGGCAATCGCTCTGATGTTAGCACAGGCTGCGCCCGCCACCGAACCGCCGCCGATTCCGTCTATCGAGGACGCGCGCGTTCAAATCGCGGAGCTGGATTCTCGGCTATTTTGGGCTGCGTTCGAAGGGTGCGAACCGGATGAATTGGGCGGCATTCTCGCCGAGGACTTCCGCATGTTGCATGATTTGGGCGGACTTGCAGTGCCGAGCCGCGACGCCTTTCTTGCCTCGATCGCGCAACAATGCGCTGACCGAGAGCCGGACGGAGCCAATCCAGGCTACAAGAACCGCCGCCTGCTCGTTCCCGGATCGCGCACGGTCACGCCGCTTGGCGAATGGGGCGTGCTGGAACGCGCGCACCACACTTTTCACGAATGGCGCGGCGGAGACAAAGGGTGGGAGCAAGTGGGCGGCGCACGCTACATCCATGTCTGGCAGTGGATCGCCGAAGAGGGGCGCTTTCGCCTCGCCGAAAGCCTCAGCATCGACCATGGCGCGGCTGAGCCTTACCCGCCTGCCAAACGGGATTAAGCGCGTCTTTACCGATATTTGCGATACCCGACTGGTGTTGAATGAAGGGGTGTCGCGATGTTCGGAAAAGTGTTTTTCGGTGGCTCAGTAGTCGTGCTGGGCGTGATGTATTCGGCTGGCATGCTTGGCGATGGACCAAGCGCGGACGGCGACGACGGTATTCCCGCGGCCGCGGTCAATGGTTGGGGCGAATACTGCACCAATCAAGTCGAGAAACTGGTCGACATTGCTGAAGACCACAAGAAGCCCGGCGGCGGCATGCGCGAGCCTAGCTTTACGACTGGAGTGCGCGTTGCGAAGATCATGAACAACATCGACAGCGCGGGCTGCAACCCAAGCATGGCTCCGGCTTCGGTACGGGCTGATCTTGGTATGACTTCAGGGCTTCAAAGCGGCGACTGGGGCGGAGACAAAACCAGCGACTGGGGCAACTGAGGTCCTCATTCCCAACCCCATGCGGGCGGCGGCGCCTCGACTTCCTCGCTGAGGTCAAACTCAACCCGGAAGAAGCGATCTTCCGGGGCTCCGCCGTCGACAGTCCGGCGCAGTTGATAGGCGAAGGTTCCGCCGTCCGTATCCGCTGACGTCACCTCGACACTCCAGACATTGGTCACCGAGGCGGGCAAGTCCTCGCGCTCGAACAGAGAGATACTCTCGGCATCGACCGGGAAGTTCTGTATGTTCTCCACGCCTGCCTCCGCGGTGTCCCCCCCATACATCGTCACCGCATCACTGGAGCCGTCCTCGTGCCGGTGATCATGCTTAAGCCGCAATCCGCCAGCATCGTTGCGCGTGATAAGCCAGGTCCGCGACCGGTCCCATTTTCCGCCAAGCTCGACATGAAATGGGATCGCGATTCTCGTGTCGCTGCATTCGCTGACATGCATGCGCATATCGGCGCTGGCGAAGTCGGCATCGGCGGGGTCCTCGCTCACCAGCTTGCCGGCATAGGCTTTGCCGCAATGGCTCGACAGCGCCTCCCAAAACACGTCTTGTGGGCCAAAGCTGGGCGGTGCGACCTTGATTTCTTCGCTGCAGGCAGTGAGCGAGGCAATGGCAAGGATGGGCGAAAGTGTGAGTGTGCGAGAGATAGGCATGCCGCGCCGTATCAGCATGAGGAGCCTGGCGACAATGCCGTTTGGTTCGGCGCTGAGCGCAATCTTTGCCGGTCAGTTCCCTCGATCGCAATTGACCCACATCAAAGACTGCTTTCCAGCCCGCCTATATTCTCTCTTCGAAAGCCAAAGGGAGAATTCCGATATGTCAGCCCACACGCCGCACGAACTCCATGACGAGTTTCCTCATGACGCCGAGACTCTGCGCAGGCTGAAGTCAGGAAACGCGCATTTCTGCAAGCTGGCTGACCGCTACCATGCCGTAAACCGGGCGATCCACCGGATCGAGGCGGAGATTGAGCCGTGCAGCGATGAACACACCGATCGATTGAAGAAACAGCGCCTGTCACTTCTCGATGAAATCGCTGCGCTCCTTGAGAAAGCAGAAGCCAACTTGGTCCACGCATAACATGCCCGGGGTCCACCTTCTTCGCCGGCGTTTGTCGCCATTCTCAGCCCTGCAACGACGGCACCGCAAGCGAGGGGTTGGAATCGCGACCTTGGGAGCCGTGATTGCTGCTCGGCGAACGGCGCGAATTGCCCGAACAATTGCCCGCCAGATGCGGTGAGGCACCGCTGCGGACCTATGAGAGTGGCGTATGAGGCGATACGCCACTCTCACCAATTGGCCGCATCCGATTGGGTCAATTGAGACGCTGCCGATCAGGCTTGGCCACGACCTGCCAGCGATCACGGTAGAGTAATTGGCCGGGGTTGCGGGTCCACAGACGTGCTACCGGCACGCCGCAATCCTCGATCAGAGCGACCATCACTTGCATATGGCCGATGGCTTCGCGTGCATTGTCGTGAAACCAGCAGATGCCATCATCCCACCAGCGCCCCTTTGCCTTCACGTCAAAGCGCTTCGGCACCGGAAGTTGGTCGTTGAACCAATTGAGTTCGCGGCGCAGCGCGATCAGAACCGGATCACAGTCCTGATCACCGCTCCACCAAAGATCGGATGCTATCCGGAACGGTCCTGGCGCCAGCTTGGCACGCGTGACTGTTCCGCCGTGCTCCTTGGGCACGGTGAATCGTAAGTACATTTGGAAAATCCCCTGCGGGAGGTGCAATGCAGCGAACGCGCGCCGCAGACCTCCAGAAAACGGGGACTAAGCGGCTCGGTTGTGTTCGGCGATGGATTGCGCGGGTTTCCCCGCCGAATTGCGGCCTTCTGGAGGTATGAGCATTGTAAACATCAGCGCCTCCTTTCAGGCATCTTGCGCATGGGGTGAATCCCACAGCGGGAAGGCGCCATTAGGCTTCCGTTACGGCAGGTGCAAGCAATTGTGCCCAGCGGATTATTCGGAGCACCAATTCTTTGGCTCGGCTCCCCAGCCGCTTTCTGCCGCGAGACCGCGCTTGATCATGGTTTCAGCGAGGAATTCGCGCGAACCGTCACGGGCGACGCGGCGTGCGGCGCGCAGTTCGCGCCCGTATTGATCGTAAGGCGGGTCGTCGGCCCCATTCCATTCGATTGGCCCCTCGCCAATCCAGTCGTGCAAAGCGCCTCGCGCCTTCTGTGCGGCCTCCCGTTCGGCCTGGCATGCTCCGTCCAGTTCAGGCGCGTCGAAGCCTGTCAGGCGGATGCGCCTGCGATCATTGCCGAAACCTATGATTAGAGTGTCGCCGTCGACAACGCAGCCTGCCGCTTCAGAAGAGCGCTCTCCGCATAGCGCGAAGTCCTGCGTCACGCGGACCCAGCCTTGCTCTTCCATTACCGGCCGCACGCCGAACCACCATGCTGCCATAACGATCAATAGCAGCACAGGTACACGCCACAGCACCCACCAACTGGCGAAGCGTCCGCCGGTGCGGCGGCGCTTGAACCGGGGAGTGCGGGATCGGCGTTTGAGCATCGTTCCACGATAGCAGGGCTGCTGGGCGGTCACCAAATGCGGATCGCCAGTTTTGGTGAGCAACGCAAAAGGCCGCCGGGTTTCGCCCCGGCGGCCTCTTTATTTGCGAAGGCGGATAAAGCCGCCTTGGTGCCAAAGCGGCTTAGGCTGCGATCTCTTCGAGCGAGCCAGTGCCATTCGGCGTTTCGATGGTCAGGCAAGTGCCAGCATCGACATAGGTCCAGGCATTGCCTTGATAATCGACAACGCTGGTACCGGCGCAGCTGGTGCCCGGGCCTGCGGCACAGTCATTTTCGCCAGCTTTGGAAACGCCGTAGCACTTTTCCTTTTCGCCGCTGCCAGCAGAAGCAAGTGCTTCGGCTTCAGTCGAAGCAGCGCCTTCACCAGCGGCGGTGGCTTCGGTCGGTGCATCGGTGCCGCCCGAGCAAGCTGCGGCGAGACCGGCAGCAGCTGCGAGAGCAATCGAGCCTTTAAGGCGAGTGGTGTTCATGTTTGAGTGTCCTCCGTTCCAAGCAT
Organism: uncultured Erythrobacter sp.; assembly: GCF_947499705.1. Classification (NCBI taxonomy): domain Bacteria; kingdom Pseudomonadati; phylum Pseudomonadota; class Alphaproteobacteria; order Sphingomonadales; family Erythrobacteraceae; genus Erythrobacter; species uncultured Erythrobacter sp. The sequence goes on from NZ_CANMPJ010000002.1 coordinate 763,017, forward strand.
TCCTGACGGCACGAATTGCGCGCCGCTCTCCAGGCGATTCGCACTCAATCAACAAACGGTTACAGTGCCAAGTGCAAAATTCGAAAGCTGTTGCAGCCTACCGCATGAACCGACCGCTTTGCAGCGCGGATTGAAGCCGCTAAGCGCAGCTTCATTCGAAACGCGCCGCGCTGCGGGCGAACTGGGGAAGGCGTACCGCAATGACAGCAGATAGCGACCAGGCGACGTTGGCCAAGGCCGAGGTGCTGATCGAGGCGCTGCCCTATTTTCAGCGCTATGCCGGACGCACCTTTGTGGTGAAATATGGCGGCCACGCGATGGGCAACCCACAGGCCGCGCGCGACTTTGCTGAGGATATCGTGCTGCTGCGAGCGGTCGGCATCAACCCGGTGGTTGTGCATGGCGGAGGTCCACAAATCGGCGCGATGCTGGAAAAGCTCGGCGTCGAAAGCACATTTGTCGATGGGCTGCGCGTTACCGATGAAGCCACAGCCAAGGTCGCGGAAATGGTCCTGTCCGGCGCGATCAACAAGGAAATCGTCGGTTGGCTCGGCAAGGCAGGCGGCAAAGCTTTGGGCCTGTCGGGCAAAGACGGCGGTTTGGTGACTGCGCGTAAGGTCGAGCGCACGACCCGCGATCCCGAAAGCCTGCTCGAAAGTGTGGTCGATCTGGGGTTTGTTGGTGAACCGGCTGAGGTCGACACGAGCGTAATAGACACGGCGGTGGCTGCCGGAATGATCCCGGTTATTGCGCCGATCGCAGGCGGCGAAGATGGGGCGACCTACAATATCAACGCCGACACGATGGCGGGAGCGATTGCGGCGGCCTTGGGTGCAGCGCGACTGTTCCTGCTGACCGACGTGGCGGGGGTGCTTGACGGAAACGGTGAGCTGCTGACCGATCTGACGCCAGCAGACATTGCCAAATTGCGCGAAGACGGCGTGATCACCGGCGGCATGGTGCCCAAGCTGGAAACTTGCGTGAACGCCGTCGAGGCGGGCTGCGAAGCGGCGGTTGTGCTCGATGGCCGGGTAGCCCACGCAATGCTGCTCGAATTCTTCACCGCACGCGGTGCCGGTACGCTTGTGAGGGGTGGCTAAAGCCGTATTAGTCGGGTAACACGCCCTCAACGGGACCTAAACACGCGCGGGCGGTCAGCCAGCGCGAAACAACGAGAGATTACCGCACTATGCAAGGATTAGACGTACTCTATCAGATCGTCTCGCTGCTGACGCAGGCGTTTGTGATGCTGATCATCATTCAGTTCGTGATTGGTCTGCTGTTCGCATTCAACGTCATCAGCCCCTCCAACGAATTTCTGCGACAGGTTTACGAATCCATCAATCGCCTGCTCGATCCGATTTTGCGGCCGATCAGGAATGTGATGCCGGCAACCGGAGCGATCGACTTCTCGCCTCTGGTGCTGATCCTGCTGCTGCAGATCGTGCTGATTATCCTCGGCAACCTTGCCACCGCCTACTGAGCTCAAGCGAAGACATGACAGCCACAAGGATCGACGGAAAAGCCTTTGCCGCGCGTTTACGAGAGCGCGTGGGAGAGAACGCACTAGGCTTTACTGAGGCGGCAGGGCGCAAGCCCGGCCTTGCCGTCGTGCTGGTGGGCGAGGACCCGGCGAGCAACGTCTATGTTCGCAGCAAGGGCAAAGCGACCGTTGCAGCCAATATGGAAAGCTTCGAGCATCGCCTGCCGGCGGACACCAGCGAGGCAGACTTGCTGGCGCTGGTCGAGCAGTTGAATGGCGATGAGGCGGTCGATGGCATTCTGGTCCAGCTGCCGCTCCCCGATCATCTCGACGAACAATCGATTATCGCCTCGATCAGCCCGGACAAGGATGTCGACGGCTTTCATGTGATCAACGCAGGGCGGTTGAGCGTAGGCCAGTCAGGGTTTGTGCCGTGCACGCCGCTGGGGTGCATGATGCTGCTGACTGACCGGTTGGGGGATCTGTCCGGCCTCGAAGCGGTCGTGATCGGGCGCTCCAACATTGTCGGCAAGCCGATGGCGCAGCTGCTGGTCGATGCCAATGCAACCGTCACGATTGCCCATAGTCGGACAAAGGATTTGCCCGCAGTCGTGAAGCGCGCCGATATTGTCGTCGCTGCGGTCGGACGGCCGGAGATGATCGGCAAGGATTGGCTCAAGGACGGGGCGACGGTGATTGATGTCGGTATCAATCGGTTGCCGCCTGAACCTGGTGCAGAAAAGGGCAAGCTCGTCGGCGATGTCGCCTTCGATGAAGCAAGCGAAGTAGCCGGTGCGATCACGCCTGTGCCGGGCGGCGTCGGGCCGATGACAATCGCCGTTCTGCTGCGCAACACGCTGGTCGCAGCGTATCGCAACGCTGGCCTTTCGGTGCCGGAAGAGCTTTGAAAGCGCTGGCGCCAATTGCTTTGGCGGTCGCCGTTACTGGCTGCGCCACAACTGGCACCGCGCGACCTGGAATGCCAGTACTTGCAGCGGATGTCGCTCAAAACCGCTTGGCGCAAGACGAAGGCGTCCTCACAGCATTGCGAGCTACTGCGGCAGAAAACGCGATCCTGTTTGCGCCCGGACCAATTGGTGCAAAAGAGTGGTTGGACGCTGCCGAGCCGTTTCCGCCGACAAACTGGCGGGCTCATCGCATCTTGGTTTCATGCGACGGGACAATCGGAGTTGCAACTGGCTCGATCAGTTGGGACGATCACCCCGGATATTACACCACGATCTGGCGCTATGAGACGCCGGGTGATGACAGTGCGCGGGGCAAATGGCGCTGGATCCTCTCGCACGGCGCCGGTGTAGATGAGCCACGCCCTGCTCCGGCAGCTCCGCAGGTCGAAGCCGCATCGTGTGATGCGCTTCCGGAGCCTTTAGTGAACATCGCCCGGATGGGTCACTCGGCAGATGCCAGCCTAAGGTATCGCTGGTCTTTCGATGAGGAAGCGGGCAAGAAACTGACCGTGGAACTGTGGGACGGCGCGGCCTATCGGCTGGTTCTCGAAGACTCGCTCGCTCCCGGTCAGGAACAGTAAATCCTTCGATGGCCACGGCATGATTGACCGCATTGGAGGCCCCATGAAATCGCTGCCCACTCTCCTGCTTACCGGCGCAATCGTCGCTACCGTTTCTGCTTGCGCTGCTCCTCGGCAAGGTCCTCCTGTAAAGGTGATCGAACGCGTACTCTCAAGCGCGCCCGGCAAGGCGCAACCTAGCGCTATCGTCGCGACCGAGGTCGCCTATGCCCGCGAAGCCAAGCTGCAGGGCCAGTACACCGCTGCCGGCCAGTTCGCGGCATCCGGCGCGCTGCTTCATGGCCGCAATGGCCCGGTCCCTGCACTGGCTGTGTTCCAATCGACCGCAAATCCTGAGACCCCCGTCGAGTGGGGGCCGCGCACGGTTGTGATGAGCTGCGATGGAGCGCTAGCGTTAAGCGTTGGGCGGTTTCGCGATCAGGAAGGTCTTGTCGGCAATTACGTTACGACCTGGGTGCGCCAGGCCGACAACAGCTATAAATGGACCTATGATGTGGCCGGACGCGACGATCCGCAGCCACCGCCGCGCCGTCAATTCGAAGACGGCGACATCGTGGTGACGGCCATCGATTCTATCCTCGGGCTGGTTGCGACCTGCCCGAGCCGCGGTGAAGGCGTGCCGCCGCCGCCAGCCATTCCGATTGGTGAAGACGGTGCAAGCAACGCGCAGCTATCCCGCGATGGCACTTTGCGCTGGCGCTGGGAGCACCGCACCGACGGTACGAAATACGTCACCGCCGACTATTATTACGAAGGTGAATGGGTGACGGCGGTCGAAGAAAGCCTTGCATCGCCGCCAGAAGGATGATGAGGGGCAGCGCACGCTGCATCTTCACATTCTTGCATAAAGGCCCGGACGGATGGTCCTGCCAGAACTCTTCATTTCCGCGTTTATCACGCTGTTCGTAGTGATTGATCCGCCCGGCTGTGCGCCGATCTATGCCGGGCTGACCAAAGATGCGACCGCTGCACAAGCGCGGATCATGGCGCTGCGAGCGACTGCGATTGCAGCGGTGATCTTGGTGATCTTTGCGTTTTTTGGCGAAGACCTGCTGGGCGCGCTGCATATCGAGCTCGACAGCTTCCGCATCGCTGGCGGTTTGATGCTGTTCTGGATCGCGTTCGAGATGGTGTTCGAAAAGCGCACTCAGCGCCGAACGGAGCGCGCGGACAAGGTCTCCGCCTCCGAGGTCGAGGACGTGTCGGTCTTCCCTATGGCCATGCCGATGCTGGCCGGACCCGGTGCCATTGCGGCGGTTATGCTGCTGATGAATGAAGCCGACGGGGTGGAGCAGACGGTCGAAGTGTTTGTCGCGCTTGGGCTGGTGCTGGTGATCACCGCCGCCGCCTTGGTCGCAGCCGGACCGTTGATCCGGCTGCTGGGCGACAAGGTCGAAGCGGTGATTACGCGGCTGCTCGGCGTGTTGCTCGCCGCGCTCGCCGCGCAATATGTGATCGACGGGCTTAAGGGCGCGTTCGAGATCGGAACCGCGACCGCAAGCTCGATCGCTTAGGCAATCGTGCTGACGATCCCATAGGCCGAACCAAGCGCGACGCCGAGGGTCCCGAAAGCCCCCATCGCGCGCATCCCTGCGAATGCCTTGCGGCCTCCGGTCAGGTTCTCGCCATGCGACCCGGCGAGCGATGCAAAGCCGAGCGCGTGCAGGATGCGGGCGACCGCGAAGACGATGCACAGCACCAGCACGAAGGTGGTCTGGCCAGCAAGCATCTCGAACAGTGCGATCACCACAAGGAACAGTCCGGAATTCTCCGCCAGATTGCCATGGCGGCGAACCTTCCGTTCGAGGTCCTTGTCATCGCCGATGCCAAGGAACTGTCCCTTTGAGCGGTGCAGTCCAACGCTCAACATCAGGACGACCTGCAGGACTATCAGGAAGGCGCCGAGCGCGGCGGCGTAAATCGGTAAGTTCATGGGTCAGGGTGTTCCTCTTCCAAAATCGGGGTGTCTGGAAATCCAATCAGGGTCAGTGCAGCGTGGCCGGCGTCAAGCATGCGGGTGGGGTTCGATGACAGGCGCGACGAAGCAAAGGCCCCGTGCTGCAATTGCATCAGCGTGCGCCCCAATGCTTGCGGATCGCCATCAACGCCGCGTGCGGCCAGCGCATCGCGGGCAATCCGTATGAGGAACTCTTCCACCTGAGTGAAGACCCGCTCCGCTTCTTCGCGGATTTCAGGCATGTCCTGCCCCAGCTCCAGCGCTAGGCCGACCATCGGGCAGCCGAACACGTCACCCGTGTCCGCGTGGACCGCAGCATGCGCAGCGTAAGCGAGGCGGTAGATTTCTGCGAGGCGATCTTGCGGTGCGGAATACTTGTCGAATGTCGCAGCGAAGAACACTTCGAGTGTTACCACGCCGTTGAACTTCACCACGGCCAGCGCGAGGTCGCGCTTGTCAGCGAAATAGCGATAGACCGTCGCCTTGTTGACCTCCGCAGCCTCGGCGACCTGATCGACCGAGACCCCGTGGAAATTGCGACGCCAGAACAGCTGGGCAGCGGTGGCGACGATATGCGCCCTTGTGCGTTCGCCCTTGGTTGGAAGTGCTGCGATGTCCATAAGTAACCGTTTAGTTACTTCGGTGCAACCGGCAAAGCGCTGTGATGCGACGGATTGTCGCAAGCGGTCATTCGGTTTCGGTTCATTCGGCCTGACGCAACTGTGTCTGTCTTCGCAGGAGGTTTTTGTGTTTGAGGCTTTGAACAAGGTTGGTGTCGCAATCGCACTGGCCGTGTCCGTGATCGCAACACCAGCCGCCGCGCAGCCGATACCCGACCTCACCATCGAGCAAATGGAAGCGCAAATTCGCGCAGGCCAGCTTGGCAAAATCCGCGCAGTCGCAGCCGAGCAAGGTGGCGAGACCGTATATCGCGAGCGGTTTGGCAAAGGCGAGTTGGGTGACCGCGTCGATATCAAATCGGCTGGCAAATCGATCACAGCACTCGCCATTGGTGCTGCGATTGCAGACGGACACTTGGAAGGTACAGACCTGAAGGTCTGGCCCTATCTCGGCACGGACCGAGGGGAGCCGCATAACACGATCACTGTCGGCGACTTGCTGTCGATGTCATCGGCGCTCGATTGCAATGACTGGGACAGAGGCTCGCCGGGCCAGGAAGAGAAGATGTATCGCAAGCGCATATGGCGCGACTTTGCGCTGGCATTGCCTGCGCGCGAGTATGAGCGCGATGCGGATGGCGATGGCCCGTTCTCCTACTGCACGGCTGGTGTTTTCCTGCTGGGGCAAGTGGTCGAAAAGGCGGTTGGTGAGCGGTTTGATCTGTATGTTCAGCGCCGGTTGTTCGATCCGCTCGGGATCGACGGAGCCGAGTGGCGCACTTCGCGCAGCGGCGAGATTCAGTCGGGCGGGCAGCTGACGATCTCGGATACCGCACTGCTCAAGATTGCGCGGATGGTGATGGATGGCGGCATGTGCGAAGGCGAGCGGATTCTGCCCGAGGATTGGCTGCGTACCACGCTGACATCGCGGCATCAGCTTGGGGTGCATACCCATTACGGCTATTTGTGGTGGGCGATTCCGATCCGGTCGTCGCGCGGTTACGAGGCTGCATTCATGATGAAGGGCAATGGCGGCAATGTCGTCGCCATCGTGCCGACTTTGGACGCGGTGCTGGTCGTGCAGAGCGAGCACTACAATCGCAAAAAGGCCGAATGGAACACGTTCGTCGTTCTGACGACTCTGCTCCGTAGTATGCCGGTTCCGGACCAAAGTCCTATTGAAGGGTGATGATCTCTTCGTCGCCGTCGCGGCGGCCATAGAACTGCATCAGCTGCACCAGCAATTCGCACCGAGCCGACAGGTTCTGCGCCTCCAGCAATGCCTGCTTGGATGCCGGATCAAACGGAGCGATCTGCGACACGCCATTGATCAACGACATATCGTCAAGCCGTTCGACCGAATCCCAATCCACGCTGTAGCCCTGACGGTCGGCGAATTTACGCGCTTCGTCTTCAAACCCGCCACGCTGGGCGTAACTCAGCGCTTCGTCCTCATCGTCTTCGATCAACTCGCCTTCCACCTGCCGGAAAGCGGTCGTCACATCGAGCTCGCGCACCATCTTGAAGCGGCTCTCGCCTTCCAGAATCAAGTTATAGCGCCCGTCATCCATCGCCTCGATCTCGCCGATCCGCCCGACACAACCGACATCATACAGCGGCGCTCCGTCCTCCGAACGCTGGGGCTGGATCATGGCAATCCGGCGATCTCGCACAAGCGAGTCCCCAACGAGTGACCGGTAGCGCGGCTCAAAGATGTGCAGCGGCAGCTGAAGGCCCGGAAACAGCACCGCGCCGGTCAAAGGAAAGATCGAAAGACGTGTCGGCATCCGGCCGCTTATCCGAACAGGATCTTTGAGAGGCGCCGGCGGGCCGCAACCACCCACTCGTCTTCAAGGCCAACCGCCTCGAAGATTTGCAGGAGCTTTGCCCGCGCCGCGCCTTCGTTCCATTCGCGATCGGCTTCTACCATCGCTAGCAATGTGTCGGCGGCTGCATCACGTTCGTTGGCAGCGAAGGCCGCTTCGGCATAGGCAAGCTGAGCGTCCATATTGTCTGGGGCAGAAGCAGCAGCGGCCTTCAGTCCGGCAAGTTCGCTATCGTCGACCTGCGGACCCGCCAGTTCCAGCGCGCTCTTGGCGGCGGCAATCGCCGGATCGCTGTTGAGTTTTGGGTCGGCCTCGATGGCCGCCAGCACCTGTCCCGCTTCGTCTACCTGATCGAGCGCAATTAGCGCACGAATGAGCCCGGCATGCGCCGGAGCATTGTCGCCTGCAAATTCAGTTACCTGCGCAAAGATCCCCGCCGCACGCTGAGCATCGCCTTCACTGAGGGCTTGCTCACCCATCGCGATGAATTGTGCGATCTCTTCTTCAGAGGGGCCCTGCGGACCATCTGCGCCCTCTGCACCGGCTTGCACCGGAATCTTCTCGAGTATCTGATCGAGCACCTGCTTGAGCTGCGTTTCGGTCCGTGCGTTCGTCAGGTCGGCAACAGGTTGGCCCTGGAACATCGCGTAGACGGTCGGGATCGATTTCACCTGGAATTGGCTGGCGATGAACTGCTGTTCATCGACATTGATCTTCGCCAGGATCACGCCTTTGTCGGCGTAATCGGCAGCGACCTTCTCTAGCGTCGGCGTCAGCGCCTTGCACGGTCCGCACCACTCGGCCCAGAAATCTAGGATGACGAGTTTGCTTTGCGATGGCTCGACAACTTCCGTGCGGAATTTCTCGACTGCCTTTTGTTCTTCGATGTTGAGACCCATGCTGGCCAAGGGGGTTGCTCCTGTTGTTCAATATGCGCTGCGGTCATGCCTCCATGTGGTGCATGTCGCCGGTTTGTGAAGCGTGCACCTTCGCTGGAGGCTCAGGCGGCAGTGATCAAGCGCTAATTGGCGAAACTTAGGGCTTGCAGGCATTGCGGACCGCTGCTAATCGCGCCGCCTCCCCGGCAGAGAGGTGCGATTACAGCAATCTCTGCGAGGCGTCAGTGAGCGGGCGTAGCTCAGGGGTAGAGCACAACCTTGCCAAGGTTGGGGTCGGGCGTTCGAATCGCCTCGCCCGCTCCATTTTCATTTTTCCCGACATTCGAATTGTGCGCCTGGCGCGTGAGTGTGCCATTCCTGCCGCACATGGCTGGCAATGGTCGGCAGAAATGCGCCGTTCGTCGAGCTGCAATAAAAACACCCTTGCGCCAGTCTGAGTGCGTGCTAGCGGAATGATACGTTATCACATTCTCAATACGGAAGTTTTGTATGAAAACCCTTACCTCACGCATCGCTCTTGCGAGTGCGCTGTCCATTGGGCTTGCTGCCAGCCCTGCTTTTGCCGAAAACGGCGCAGCGGATGAACAGCAGCAGGGTTCCGAGACCGGATCGAGCGAAGAGCGCGTCGAAGACGACCTCCATACCCGCCAGGTCGATTACCAAGGTAACATCATCGTTAGCGCGGAAGGACTGCGCCAGCTCGACATTCTGGCAGGCACCAGCGTGCTGGAAGCCAACGAGATCCAGCGCAACCTGAACGGTCAGATTGGTGAAGTGCTGACCAAGCTGCCAGGCGTCTCCGCTTCGGGCTTCGCACCTGGCGCATCGCGGCCCGTGCTGCGCGGCTTCCAGGGCGAGCGCGTTCGAGTGCTGGTTGACGGGCTGGGCACTGCCGACGTTTCCAACACCTCGGTCGATCACGCCACCACCATCGACCCTCTGACGGCGGAGCGTATCGAAGTGCTGCGAGGCCCTGCCGTGCTGCTCTATGGCAGCCAGTCGATAGGCGGCGCGGTCAATGTGATTGACAAGCGTATCCCGACGCGCATCCCTGATGAAAAAATCCACTTCGATGCGCTTGCTGCGGTCGACACGGTCACCAACCTGCGCAGTGGCGGTGCTTCGGTCGATCTGCCGATTGGATCGAACTTCGTATTTCATGTCGATGGCAGTTGGCGCGAAACCGAAGACCTGGAGATCGCCGGCTTCCAGATCGCTGAAGAGCTCCGCGCGGAAATTCTCGAAGAAGCAGCCGAAGAGGAAGCGGAAGGCGAGCTCGAAGAGGCCGCAGAGTTCCGCGAAGCAGCCGACCAGCGGGGCTTTGTCCCCAACAGCGCCAGTGAGGCATGGACCGTCAATGCCGGTTTTGGTGTGATTTTGGGTGAAAGCACGTTTGGCGCGTCGATCGGCTGGTACGACACCAATTATGGCGTGCCGGGCCGTCCAGGCACCGAGCATGCGCACGGCGAAGAGGGAGAAGAAGGCGAAGAGGAGGAGGAAGAGGAAGGCGAAGAAATCGTCACCATCGACCTTGAGCAGTTCCGCGCCGATTTCAAAGCCGACATCGCGCTGGGCGACGGGTTCTTCTCCAAGCTGAAAGCCCGTGTTGGCTATTCCGACTACACCCACACCGAATTCGAGGGCGAGGAAGTCGGCACCGTATTCGACAGCGAAAGCATCGAAGCCCGGGTTGAATTCGTCCAGCAGCAAGCCGGTCCATGGCGCGGGTCAACCGGTATCCAGTACCTGCACCGTGACTTCTTCGCCGAAGGCGCTGAAGCTTACGTTCCGCCGAACCTGACCGATCAGTTTGCGATCTTCACACTCCAAGAGTTCGGCACAGGCCCGTTCCAGCTCGAAGCCGCAGCCCGTTTCGAAACCACCGACGTCGAGGCCCCGCCGATTGGCATTCAGCGCGACTTCCAGACCTTCTCCGGTGCGCTCGGCTTCATCTACGAAGGCGACAATGCGCTGCGTGCGGGGATCAATGTGTCGCGTGCCGAGCGTGCGCCGTCGGCTGAAGAGCTGTTTTCCGATGGCCCGCACATCGCGACGCAGGCCTTTGAAATCGGCGACCCCAATCTCGAGACCGAGAGCGCCTGGGGCGTCGAAGGGTTCGTTCGCGGCCAAGTCGCCGGCGCAACCTTCAGCCTTGCGGTCTTCAATCAGTGGTTCGACGACTACATCTACCTGACCGAGACCGGCAATGAAGAAGACGGCCTGCCTGTCTTCGTCTACCTCCAGCAGGACGCCGACTATTTCGGCTTTGAGGGCGAGGTGAGCTTCCCGCTGTTCGACACCGGCACGTTTGGCCTGATCGCCGATCTGCGCGCCTCTTATGTCGAGGCCGAGCTGGGTGACGGCACCGCTGTTCCGCGCATCCCGCCGCTCAGCCTGCTCGGCGCGCTCGAAGCGCAAAGCAGCGCGTTCGACATCCGCGGCGAAGTGCAATGGTTCGCCGCTCAGGAAGAGGTCGCCGCGTTCGAAACGGCAACCGACGACTTCGCCTTCGTCAACTTCCTAGTCGCCTGGCGTCCGCTGCCGAACAATGAAAACGTCACCGTGCAGCTTGCTGCAGACAACGTCTTCGATGTCTCCGGCCGCCGCCATGCCAGCTTCACCAAGGATTTCGTCCCGCTAGCGGGACGCAATTTCAAAGCGAGCGTGCGTCTGAGCTTCTAAGTCACCCTCTCCGTGACTGGAATGGCGGGCCGTCGGTTCATCCGATTGGCCCGCCATTTTTGTATCAGTTCAATTCTCCGCAGCGAAGCTCAATTCGGCGTGTTCTTCGAGCCGCTTCACGAGGTCTTCACCCAGGAAATAGCCCGGCGTGCCAATGCCGCCCGGCTTGTCGCACGATAGCAGGGCGATGCCGGTTTCGCTTAGCATCCGGCTGGTCGAGCCATATCCTGGATCGTACTTGCCCTTCACGCCGTAATGCACGCTCTCGCCATCAGGCATGTCAGCCACGAACAGCACGTCATAGAAACCGTTCTCACGCTCTTCCTTGCTCGGCCCTTCGCCTGGCTTGGGCGGTTTTGCGCCGAACGGGTTCTTCATCATTTCGACCGCGCCTTCGGCCATTTTCTTACCCGCTTCGCCGGGGCTGGTGAGCATCATCTCGTCATATTTGAAGTCCTCGCCATAGGGATGGCCGGCGAGGAAGTTGGTGCGGTGGACGTTCTTCGTATTGATCGGAGCCATCACGAACGGCGCGGCCCATTTGTCGAGATCCTTCTCATAAGCCGGGACCATCCCGTTTGGCTGGCTTGGTCCTTCGAACCCAGGCGTGAGAGCGAAGGGGCTCGCAAGCGTCTTGAAGATAGATGGGTTCTTGGCCGCCGCTTTCATCGTTGCGCCAAGGCTGGCTGCGGTGCCGCCAGAGAACGTGCCCGCCATGGCGCGAACACGACCACGGATGCGCGGGGCAGGTTTGCCAAAGCGCTCGATGGCGACCTTCTGCGTCATCAGCACGCCGAGGTCGAACGGGATCGAATCGAACCCGCTGGAAAAGCAGATGCGCGCGCCGGTTTTGACGGCTTCCTCCTGATGCTCGGCGATCTTGTCAGCCATCCATGCTGGCTCGCCGCACAGATCGGCGTAGTCGGTGCCGGTCTTCACACAGGCGGCGACCAGCTTGTCGCCATAGAGTTGGTAGGGGCCAACCGTGGTGAGCACGACCTTTGTCCGCGCACACATGGCTTCGAGATCGGCGGAGTCATCAGCGTTGGCGACCACCAGCGGCGTATCGGCAGGCGCACCGATCTCATCGCGCACGGCTTCGAGTTTGTCCTGACTGCGGCCCGCCATCGCCCATTTCGGGGCGTTGTCGCTGCTGCCGTAGTGATTGCTCAGATACTCGGCGACGAGGCGGCCGGTATAGCCGGTTGCGCCATAGACGATGATATCGAATTCAGTGTCTGCCATGGGGTCTTCTCCTTTGGCTATGCGCAATGCTCGCGAGCGGTGGCAGAGTCAAAGGGCTGGGTGCGGAGCACCGGCGAAGTTGACATCATTGACAGTGCGTCACCTCCCAATCTGACGTATTTTGAGTGTGTATTCCGAGGCTTGTGGCGAAAATACGAAGTTGACACTTGTCCAACTCGGTTCACGGTCTTCTGGGCCAGTGTGAGCGCGTCCATCATTGCCTGTCGACCATGACAGCTGGCCTCGATGTAGGAAAATCCTGATCGCTATTTGGGGGCAACAAGTACGGTGGATTAGTCGCCAATAGCTTTCCATTCCATATCTTGGACTGTTATTGGTTCACCGCATTTGTCACACTCTAGAATGGGATCAATTGCTAGGCCGCAAGTGCGATGGATGAGCGCAATAGGCGGCTTTGCGGCGGAATTTGCGTCATCCACACCATTGGCCCCGGCCCAGCGATCACCCCACTTCATCAATAGGACGATCGCCGGATAAAGGTCGCGGCCTTTTTCCGTAAGCCGATATTCAAAGCGTAGGGGCTTCTGGTGGTATGCTCGCTTTTCCAAAATGCCAAAGCTCACCAGTTTTTTCAGTCTGGCGCTCAAGATATTCGGCGACGCACCAGTCGTCTTCAACAGACCATCGAACCGCCTGACGCCGAAAAATGCGTCGCGCAGGATGAGGAAGCTCCAGCTGTCGCCCATCTCGGCCACGGCCTGCTCCACTGAGTCCCGCTCAGGACGTGCAGTTCCACCCGTTCCATCAGTCACTTGCAAAATGATATCCTATAGGTTACTTGCGATTCGATAGTGACTAGTCGGCACTCTATTTGCAACTCCATAAGGATACCGAAAATGCTCCAGGCGGCCAAGCTTCCACCTTTTGAAGACCTCACGTTCAAGCAAGACGGTCCCGTGGCACGCGTTACGCTCAATCGGCCCGAGGTCTTCAATGCCTTGTCCATCAACCTGTCCGCCGAGTTTACGACTGTACTGGAGTATTTGCGAGACGATCCTGAGACAAAGATTGTCGTTATCAGCGGTGCTGGCGATCAGTTTTGTACAGGAGACGACCTGACCGAAATGGGCTCGGGCGCTTGGGGCGATGCCAACCAGATCATGCGCCGCGTTCGGTTGTACCAGCATATGGCCAACACGCTCGAAGAGCTCGACAAGATAACCATCGCCTCCGTCGACGGCTATTGCGTCGGAGGCGGATTGGAAATCTCGATGGCGTGTGACTTCGTGATTTGCGCGCAACGCTCAAAATGGGGGATGCCGGAAGTTGATTGGGGCATCACACCGGGGTGGGGAGGAACCACGCGCATGGCGCGGCTGATTGGCCGCCGCATGACAAAAGAGATCAATCTTCTGGGCGCACTGCACCCTGCGCGCCGAGGTGTCGAATTGGGATTATTCAACCGCGTCGTGCCGAACGACAGGTTGGCTGATGAGACGCAGGCGCTTGTGGAATTGCTGCTGCTGAAAAACCAGCAAGGGCTGCGACAGCTAAAGTTCATGATCAACAAGAATGTCGAGGCCGACCTTTATACAGCTCAAGGGTTCGAAGCGCTTGGCGCAGCATTGACCGGCGCCATCAACGGATCTTGGCAAGTTCCAGAAGCCGATGCTGCGCATGGCTGGGCGTCTTACGCCGCCAACGATCCTGCCAGTCCGATCCGACAACGCCGGGAAGCGGCGAAAGACTTCTGGACGGACTGAACCGCTCATCCGCCTAAACCACCGTCAAACGAGGAAATTGCAAAATGAAATATCTAAAAGTCGCAGTCGCCGCTGCCGCTCTGGCGTCTTCGCCTCTACTTGCCCATGATCCAAAAGACCCGATCGAAACCGCTGTTGATCCCTTGTTCGACGCTGTTCTGGCCGAAGACATGTCCGCGGTCAGCGAAGTTATTGCCGACGGGGCGATGGTCCATGCGATGTTCAACCCGAACGGAGAAACCGGTGAGGGATCGATCAGGAGTTTCCCGGCAACAGCGTATTTCGGGATCGTCACGGCCAATTACGAGAATATCGAGTTTGTCGATCGCACCTACACCGTCTCTGAAGACAAAAAGACCGTTTGGATGGAGGCTAACGGCAACCTCCGAGTTGCAGAAACCGGCACCCCATACCGCAACCGCTACGTGTTCAAAATTACGATAAATGATGACGGAAAGGTCGCGAATATCGCCGAATGGGTCAATACGGCGACTTTGATCGCACAAGGCCGCACCGCCCAATCGCAATGACGTTTACGCGCGTGTCTTACGCGGTTGGTCGGGCCGGTCTTGCGTCCCTGTTCGTACTGGGCGCGGGCAATAAGCTGGGTTCGTACGAGCCAACATTGCAGAAAATGAGTGAGGCGGGAATACAGCAGCCGGACCTGCTGTTACCGGCGGTCATTCTGCTCGAATTGATCGGCGGACTTATCGTGGCATTTGGTGTTCGTGGTTCATGGCCGTCGGCAATTGCGTTGGCAGTTTTCACTTTGGCGACGAACGTGATGTTTCACCGCTTTTGGATGATGGAGGGAGTTATTGCTCAATTGGAGCTGTCCCTATTTTTCAAGAACATTGCCATAGCATCCGGCCTCGTTCTGGTCGCTGGTATCGAGTATTCTCGTAGGCTGGCGCTTTTGGGCAACGTGTTTTCTAAATGACTGCCGCCGGAACCAGAGCGCTTCGCGGAAATGGCTAAAGCAAAGCTGGGAGTAGGCACAGTATCTTGATTGACTGGCACTGCGGCGAGTCTCCTGCCTCCTCCCCAATTAGAGCCTAGGCAACGTCACCCCGCGCTGACCCATATATTTGCCCGCGCGGTCCTTGTAGCTCGTCTCGCAGCGTTCGTTGCCTTTCAGGAACAAAAACTGACACGCACCCTCATTGGCATAAATCTTGGCAGGGAGCGGCGTGGTATTGGAGAACTCCAGCGTCACATGGCCTTCCCAGCCCGGCTCCAGCGGGGTGACGTTCACGATGATCCCGCAGCGCGCATAGGTGCTTTTGCCGAGGCAGATGACCAGCACGTCTTCGGGCACGCGGAAATATTCGACTGTGCGGGCGAGCGCGAAGGAATTGGGCGGGATGATGCAGACATCGGTTTCGCGGTCGACGAAGTTCTTCGGGTCGAACTGTTTGGGATCGACCGTCGAGGAATCGACATTGGTGAAGATCTTGAACTCGGGCGCAACCCGCGCGTCGTAGCCGTAGGAGCTGAGCCCGTAGGAAATACACCCATCGCGCCGCTGCGCCTCCTCAAACGGCTCGATCATGCCATTCGATTGCGCCTGCTCGCGAATCCATTTGTCTGAGAGAATCGCCATGGGTGAGTGATTCCCGATTGTAGTCGGGGCGGCAAGCGGAGGCGTGGATTTAGCTGGGGGAGTCTTGCTGAAGTCCCTCACCTCTTTAGAGAAGAGAGTTGCGTGCGTTGATGTGGGGCAGGACGAGGCTGACGCCTCGCAGCCACCCCTTAATCCCCTCCCTTGAAAAGGTGGAAAAGGTGCATACTCACTTCACCTTCTTCGCCCCAAGGCTCGGATTCAACGACACCACGTGGTTCAACCACTTCTTCGGCCGTCGCAGCATGTTGTCCGGGTATTCGACCTGTAGCCCCAGGATCTGCGCCATTTTGCCAACGAAGTGGATGCAGTTGCGCTTTTCCAGGTCGTAATATTTGCCCGGCGCGTTCTGCCATGTGCGCACCTCGGCAATGATCTTGCGGTACTGCGCGTCGGTGATCGTCATCGTGAAGTGACGGTTGGTCTTCTTCACATTCTTGGCACTTTCGGCGAGCACCATGTGTTCGACCGGGCCGCTGAGGATCGCTGGCGTTACTTTGCGCGCTGAAAAGCCGTAATTCTCGTCCACTTTCTCGCCGGTGGATTCAAGCTCCCCTTCGAGCACGATGAAGGTGTGCGGATAGCGTCCGAACAGCACCGACCCGTTAAAGGAATGGAAGTGGATCTGGACGTCGGCCAGCGCCGGTCCGCTCCAGACGAGGGCGAGCAGCGCGAAAAGATGAATGATGAGGCGTTTCATAACTCGCTGCTTATCGCGCAAATGTTTCAGCTTGCAAGTAAACTGGCATTGCCGCCCGCCGCCGTCGTGTCGATGCAGGTGACGCGTTCGGTTGCAAAGCGGGCAAGGTAGTGCGGGCCGCCCGCCTTGGGGCCAGTGCCGGACAGACCTTCACCGCCGAACGGCTGGCTTTCGACCACTGCCCCGATCTGGTTGCGGTTGACGTAGAAATTGCCGACGCGTGCGCGGCTCTGGACGAAGCGCCGGGTTGCTTCGATCCGGCTGTGCAGGCCTAGCGTCAGCCCATATCCGGTCGCGTTGATGTCTTCGACCACCTGCTCCAGTGCTTCCGCTTCGAACCGCACCACGTGTAGCACGGGGCCGAAGTTCTCGCGATTGAGGTCGAGGATCGAATCCAGTTCGATGATGGTCGGTGCGACGAAGTGCCCATTGGCAGTGTCTTCGCCCAAGGCGATGCGTTCCACTGGCCGACCGCTCTTCTTGCGGCGCGCGACATGGCGTTCCAGCGCCGCCTCGGCATCCGCATCGATCACCGGGCCGACATCCGTGGCGAGGTTTGTAGGGTCGCCGACGTGGAGCGCCTCGAACCCGCCTCGGATCATCTCCAGCATGGAATCGGCCACATCATCCTGAAGATACAGCACCCGCAGAGCAGAGCAGCGCTGGCCTGCGCTCTGGAACGAGCTGGCCAGCACATCGCGCACCACCTGTTCCGGGAGCGCGGAGGAATCGACGATCATCGCGTTCTGTCCGCCGGTCTCGGCAATCAATGTAGCAATCGGCCCTTCGCGCGCGGCGAGCGACTGATTGATCAGGCGCGCGGTCTCGGTCGAACCCGTGAAGGCGACCCCGGCGATCCGCGGATCGGAAGTGATGGCCTGTCCCACTTCACCCGCTCCAGGCAGCAACTGTAGCGCCTCTGGCGGGATACCGGCCTCGTGACACAACTTCACGGCAAGCGCGGCGATCAGCGGCGTCTGTTCAGCGGGTTTGGTGACAACCGTGTTGCCAGCGGCGAGCGCAGCGGAGGCCATGCCGATGAAGATCGCCAGTGGGAAGTTCCACGGAGAGATGGTGGCAAACACCCCGCGCCCATGCAGGCTGAGCGTATTCTCTTCGCCGGTTGGACCAGGCAGGGTAATCGGTTCGGCGAAATGGTAGCGTGCCTCGGCAGCGTAGTAGCGCAGGAAATCGACCGCTTCGCGCAGCTCCAGCACCGCATCGAGCAGGGTCTTGCCTGCTTCGCGCTGGCACAGCGACAGGAACTCGGCGCTGTGCGCTTCGAACAGGTCGGCGGCTTCTTCCAGCAGCACCGCGCGTTTCTCTCCGCCCAGCGCGTCCCAGCCCGGCTGGATAGCGACGGCTCGTGTGATCGCCTCCTCGACTTCCGCCGGCGTCGTATCGCGCCGCGTGCCGACTTCGATCCGGGTGTCCTGCGGCGACGTGATCGGCGCGATCTCTCCGGGCGCATCGCTGGGGAAGGTTGGTTCAGCGATCCAGCTGCGATCTTCCAAATCGCGCAGTTGCGCCTGAAGCGGGCTAAGCACAAGCGGATCGGCGAGGTCGATCCCGGCGCTGTTTGAGCGACCCTCGAATATGTCTTTGGGTAGCGGGATCGCCGGGTTGCGGCGCGGCGACATGGCTTCGAGTTCGCTGACCGGATCGCCGACCAGTTCCTCCGCCGGAATGTCGGCATCGCCCATGCGGTTGACGAAGCTGGTGTTGGCCCCGTTTTCGAGCAGGCGGCGTACGAGATAGGCGAGCAGCTCCTTGTGCCCGCCTACGGGTGCGTAAATCCGCACGGGTGTCGGCGCATTGCCTTCAAGCTTGTGCAGCGCGTCGTAAACCTCTTCGCCCATGCCGTGGAGGCGTTGGAACTCAAACGTACGACCTGCACTCATCTCCTTAACTGCGGCGATCGTGTAGGCGTTGTGCGTGGCAAAGGCGGGCTTGATAACATCGTCATGCTCGAACAATCGCGCCGCGCAGGCGAGATACGAGACGTCGGTTGCCAGCTTGCGGGTGAAGACCGGGTAGTCGCTGTATCCGCCGACTTGGCTGATCTTGATCTCGCTATCCCAATAGGCGCCTTTGACCAGCCGCACGAACAGCTTGCGCCCATGCCGCCGGGCCAGTTTGGCGACCCAGTCGCACAAAGGAGCGCCGCGCTTCTGATAGGCTTGCAATGCGAGGCCAAAACCTTCCCAGCGCGAACCGTCTTCGCGGGTAAACAGTTCGTCATCGCCGACCAGCATCTCGATGACGTCGAGGGACAGTTCGAGCCGCTCGGCTTCTTCGGCATCGATGGTGAAGTGGATGTTGGCGTCGCGCGCCTTCATCGCCAGTTCCTTGACGATCGGTACAATTTCGGCGCGAGCCTGCTCGGCATGGAAGAAATCGTATTTGGGGTGCAGCGCTGACAGCTTGACCGAAATGCCGGGCGATGGGCCGATGCCGCCCTTGGCTTCCCTGGCCAGTCGGTCGAGCGCGCGGCCATAGGCTTCGCGGTAGCGTGCGGCGTCGGGATAGGTCATGGCCGCTTCGCCGAGCATGTCGAACGAGTGCGTGAGACCCTTCGCGCGTTCCGGCGCGGCGCGTTTCAGCGCTTCCTCGATGCTCCGCCCGAACACGAATTGCCCGCCAAGAATTTTCATCGCCTGCAACGTCGCCGTGCGGATCACTGGTTCGCCCATGCGGTTCACCGCGCGTTTCAGCGTCGATCCCATGCCGCGCTGGTGCGCATCGGGCTGCTCGAGAACTTCCCCGGTCAGCATCAGCGAGAATGTCGCGGCATTGACGAAGGTCGATGAGCTTTCGCCCAAATGTTCGCCCCAGTCGATCGTGCCGATCTTGTCCTTGATCAGAGCATCGGCGGTTTCGTGATCGGGTACACGTAGCAAAGCCTCGGCAAGGCACATCAGCGCGATACCTTCTTCGGTGTCGAGCCCGAACTGCTGCAGGAACGCGTCGATCCCGCTCGCCTTGCGTGCCCTTGCGCCTTCGATCAGATCGATGGCCAGCGCAGCCGCTTGCTCCCTCACTTTGGAGGCGGGCTTTGCCTGTTCGAGGCGCTCGGCAATACAGGCCTCTTCGTCGGCGCGAAAGGCGCGGCGCAGCTCCGCGCGGTCAAGCATGTTTGGGGTTGCCGGGGGCAAATCGGGCGACGTCACGGGCAATGCGAATCCTGCTCAAGAAACCAGATGTCAGCGATCTGGACCCGCACGGCTTGTGGCGCAAGCCAAGTCGTTTGATCGTTGTCAGAATTGGCAAGACTCGGATGCGTGAAGTCGGCTTCGCCAAGCAAACAATTGTCCGCACCCTCCAATGCTTCTCTCGTGAACAAGGAAAAAAGCGACCTAGTCCCTGGACACGAGATGACATCGAAGAGTGCGGACGTATCGGCTCTCACCTTTAGGCGATGAGCCGAATTCAGTATTCTCCATGCGAAGCTGTTCGGACGGGGACGACGCCCGGCCTAACGGGAATTGGTGGATCGAGAAGAGTGGTATTTGCGAGCCTGATGTACGCTATTCGCTGCCGCTGGATTTGCCTCGTGATGACTGAGGACATAGGCTTCAGATCACTCCTGCAAAGTTGTATCTGTTGGCTTCTCTCATCGCGAGAAAACACTAGACCCGCCCCCCAACCGTTATGGGCTCGGCTTGACGAGGGTCAGATCGATTGCCAACCTATGGAATTCTGCACTGCACCCCTGCAGTGAGGGTCAAACCATTGAAGTAACTGAATTAGTAGCGAAAGAAAAAGTGGCACTTGAACTTGAGTTGACGCAAAGGCAGCGCGAGGTCGCGGAAGGACTGGTTGCCGGAAAGAACATCCCGACCATCGCAGAGGAGCTCGGCATAACCGAGAGCCGCGTGAATCAGATCGTTCGAGCGCTCAAGGACCGTTTCAAAGTCGAAACCCAGGCCGGAATCGCCGCGACATTCAGACGCTCCAGCGCGACCGAGATCCATTCGGCTGATGAGGTTGCAGAGGAATTCGCCGACCATTCGGCGGACGAAACCCTTGTGCCTGATTATCTCAATGGCCCAAACGCGACTGTGAATCGCGTGACCGCGATCCTGGCGCTGGCGTTTCTCATCTCGGCAATTGGCCTCGCTCTTGTTTTGTTCGCCACGACGATGAGCGATGCATCGGATGGGAAGGTTGAAATCGAAGGTCAGGGTGATCGGCCAATATCGACATGATCGATGTGCTCGACCTTTTCTTCCAGTTCCTGGTCTACACAAGCCACTTTCGTGGTGAACTGCAGGACGTCTGGACAGTGGCGCTAATGTTCGCTTGCCTTCGGTGGGGAGGCGGTCCGGAAAAGATCGGCTTTGCTGTTTGGACTGTGCTTACCTTCAGCAGCACCGTTGTTCGGGCCCTGTATGATGGGCCGACTGCGGGTGAGGCTGAACTGGCCGCCGCCCTATGGACAGTACAGCCGATTGACCTGCTGACCGATGTGCTGCTCTTTGTTGGATTTGTCGCGATCGCACTTGTCGCGAACAGGAGATACATTTTTTGGGTTGCTGCTTTTCAGGTGATCGCTCTTTCTGCTCACCTGCTGCGCGCCCTCATCGAGGGCATGACGCCGTTCACCTACGTATTCATGACGGTCGCACCCGGCTGGGCGCAGGTCTTCATTTTTACCTATGGCTTGATTGCGCACACTCGCCGTGAGCCCAATCGCTACGCCGATTGGCGCTGGCAGGTTAAAACCGCTTAGGACCCTTTCGGTTCGAAATAGATCACGCCCTTTTCAAGCGCGCTCGGTCCGAACTTGCGGTGCACTTTCCACTTTCTTTCGTGCGCTTCGCTCCGGATCTTTATTTCGCGTTGTTCTTTGCGGGTCCATAGCCAGCCACCGACGATGCCAGCGAAACCGAGAAATACGACACCGCCAACCGCGAGCCAGCTCTGCGGTTCGAACTGGGATTCGAGCAGGGCGACCAGGCCGAACAGCAGAACCACGATCCCGGCCAGGATCGGGGCCCACCCAAATTGGCTTGAGCCGTAGGCGTCCTGACGCTCCTTAAGATAAGCCATCATGATCGGCCACGCGGTCGCCATCGCTTCTGAGCGCCCTTGAAGGCGGCCTTCGCGCAAACCGGCATTGTACATCGCGCGGTCGACACCGCCGACCTTTTTCATACTCATGACACGATCCTCACGGTTTTTTCAGGGTCGGGCTCGACAAGAATGCGGGCCACCGGATTTTCGAATTCCTCCCAAAGATCGGGATCGCGCCATTGCTGGTACGGCCCCTCTTTGCGAAGTTTGATTTGATGCAGAATAGTGGCGGTCAGAATGGTCAGCATAACCAGCAAGGTCGGCCCGCTTTTCAGGACGGAGTATGCAATGCCGATAATCCGCTCGGCATCGATGACGAGCCGCACAAGATGCGTGCCGATGGTCAGGCCCTGAAGCGCCACTGCGCAGAGCGGCCAATACGACCGGGACGACCGTGATATGGCGTACAGCCCGATAAGCCCGATAATGTCCGCCAGAACCGACGCGGCATCGACAGTCTGATAGCGCGGCGGCATCAATTCGTAGGTGACGTTCTGCACAGTCGCCATGTATATCAACGTCAGCGCTGCCAGCCTTTCCGGTCCCAGATGGCGGTCAAATGGGAGCCATCGCCAGAGCTGGTTTCGCAGGCCCGATTGCTGGCGCTGCGACCACTTTTCTGGCGACGGCATTCCACCCCAAATCAAGGCGGCAATTAGAGTTGCAATCAACAGCGGGTAAAATATTGCCGCCATCAAGATTTGGAGTTCAGTGGTCACAGATTACGCGACCTCGCGAAGATGCGAAACAGTTGAGCCCTCATCGCGCTGCTTCGGACAAAGCGGTGGGAAGTCGCCCATTTCCTTGATCTTGTGCTCTGCGCGGACATGCGCGCTGCCGACCTTTTCAAGCGCGGTAAAGCCGCAGTCGATGGACGATTTGATATCTGCGATAGTCTTGCGTGACGAGATGGGAGATTCCCCGACATCGGCGCAGAATTCCATCATCTTGGAGCCAAGTTCCATTGTGGCGGCAAGTGACGCGTAAGCTTGTTTCTCGGCTGCGTGGCAAAGATCGCTAACTGCAATTGCGCGGGCGGTCATTTCATCATGTGTCATCGGCATTGTTGTCTCCGTTGGTGCATTTGCACAATCTACGAAGGCACATCGCCGCTTAAGAAAACGCTCGTGAGAAGCGCTAACGCGGCGATCAGGACCAGCAAAACCACAAAGCCCAGCATCAGAACGAGCGTCAGCGCGACCTGCGTGCGGACCGGATGTTTGGCCCTTTGTACCCCAAGGCGCGAGCCGAACACCTCCCTTTCCAATCGCTCCGCAAAGACGGGGTCTGCGAAAAATTCGGGAGGGATTTCGATCGCGTCCTCAAAGTCCTCATCAGCGGATTCGGGCATTTGTTCGAGACCAGAAAAACCGTGTACAGATTCTCCGTACAGGTCGCGCAGCCGCTTGTACTCGCGCACCGAATGCCATTTGTTGTTGGTGCCAAGCTTCTCTCGAATACGTCGCAGCATGCCGTTGACCGCGTCTTCGCCTACGCCGCGCACCTCTGCGATCGCTGCATTGTCGCGGTGGCCATCATCGGCGATTTCGAGCAGTTGCTTTTGATCAGCGGTAAGCGCCTCCCAGCGGCGAAGATCTTCCGCGTCTGGAACTGGAGATGGGTTTGCGCTCTGCTTCACAGTCAAAAGATACTGTTTGTCGCATAGAGTGCAATGATCGGACTGATTTTTGCCGGTGGGGGAAATGGCGTGATTTACGCTAGGAAACCGGGCGATTCTCCCAACTTCGAAGGTAAAACAAGGCCATAATCACCAGGTGCGGCGCTCTTGGATCGCGGAACTGAAAGATTGTGCGGATTCGGATCAATATGGATCTAACCGCACAGCGATCACGCGCGGTTAGGCGACTTCCTGTCTTTGCTTTGGATCGAATTGCTTTCTGCAATTGCCTGCATGGCATGCTTTCTGATGGCAGTCGGAGGCTGGCATTTCATCCTCGTCGCCGAGCGAAATGGTGATTGAGCCGCCATCGCACAGCGTCATGGTCAGCGTGTCCTCTGCTTCGCTCGGCAGAGGGCCGGTGACCAAGGGAACAATTGCGAGGATTGCGAGCGCAGAGCCATTCATTGCTGATCTTCCTCGTCAATGAGGATACGGTTGGCGGCACCGTCCATGTCGTCATACTGCCCGGTTCGCATCGCCCAGAAGAATGCAGCGAGACCGAGCGCGCCCAGACCGAGCGCGATGGGGATAAGGAACGCCAGACCTGTCATTTGGCAGCTCCCGACAGGCGCAAGGAATTCGCGACCACCACCAGCGAACTGACCGACATCGCGATGGCTGCAATCAGCGGGGTAACATAGCCGAAAAGCGCAAGCGGCACGGCGAGCACGTTGTAGCCAATCGCGAAGCCGAAATTCTGCCTGACGATCTGCATGGTGCGCCGCGCGACCCGGATCGCAAGAGCAACCGGCATCAGTTTCTCACCGATGAACACCGCATCGGCGGCCTGCTGGCTAGCATCGGAGGCGGTGCCGGGTGCAATCGAGGCGTGGGCAGCAGCGAGGGCGGGACCATCGTTGAGGCCGTCACCGACCATCAGTGGCTTGCGACCTTCTGCGCGCAAGGCCTCAAGCGAAGCGAGTTTGTCTTGCGGGCTGGCGGAACCGGCGGCTGGGAGTCCCAGTTGGGTGGCAACCGCTTCGACGGCCATGGCCCGATCTCCGGAGAGGATGCTTGAGGAAATACCTGCCTGTTCGAGCGCCGCGATTGTCTCCGCAGCATCACCTCGCAGAGGATCAGCGAATGACAGCATTTGGATGTCCTCGCCGAAGGTGAGACGCGACGCCAGATCGTTGGATTGCTGATCTGGTCGTTCAAGTGAGACCGGTTTGCCATTCCACCAGCCGGCAAGCCCCAGACCGGCCTCCTCGGCGACGTCCGACACCTTGGCGGCCCTTACGCCTTCGCGTCGAAGCGCAGCGGCGAGCCCGCGGCTGAGCGGGTGGCGGCTGTGCTGCGCCAGACCGAGTGCCACGGAACGTGCTTCGTCGGTCAGCTCAGAAATGTCGGGCTGCGGTTCGCCCAACGTCAGCGTGCCGGTCTTGTCGAATATGGCGGTATCGCATTCGGCGAGCCGCTCCAGTGCGCTTCCATCCTTCACCAGCAATCCGCGCTTGAGCAGCGCCCCTGATGCGACCACCTGCGCTGTCGGAACCGCAAGGCCCATCGCGCAGGGGCACGTGATGATCAGAACCGCAATCGCAATCAGCAGCGATTGGTGCCAGCCTGCCCCGGCGATCATCCATCCGGCGAAGGCCAGCGCAGCGAGTATGTGCACGACCGGCGCATAGGCCCGGCTCGCACGGTCGGCGATGCGGACATAGTTGCTGCGCGACTGTCCCGCTTCGTCCATCAAGCGCGCGATCTCGGCTATGGCGGTGTAATCTGCAACTTTGGTCAGCCGCACGCGGATCGGGCTGCCTAGGTTGATCGATCCGGCATGGACGACGCTGCCGATGCCAACGTGCTCAGGCGCGCTTTCGCCAGTTAGCATCGAATTGTCGATTGCGCTGTTGCCGTCCTCGACTTCGCCATCGGCGGCGAGCGCCTCACCCGCAGCGACCAGCACGAGCATGCCGGGTTCGAGATCGCCTGCGGCAATCCGCTGCGTGGTGTCATCCGGCCCGATCACGCTGGCGCTTTTGCCCATCCGCCCGAGCAACGCGCCGATCCCTGCTCGGGTGCGGGTGCGCATCTCGGCATCGAGCGCCCGGCCTGCGAGCAGGAAGAACAGCAGCATCACAGCGCTTTCGAAATAGGCGTGTTCGCCGCCGGTCACGGTCTCGTAGAGACTGAGCGCGGTGGCGAGGATCACCCCGATCGAGATCGGCACATCCATGTTGGTGCGGCGGAATTTGAGCGCCATCCAGGCCGAAGCGAAGAACGGACGGCCCGCATAGGCGATCACCGGCATCGCGATCAGTGCGGAGAGCCAGTGGAACAGCTCGCGGGTCGATCCTTCCGCGCCCGACCAGATGCTAACCGACAGCAGCATGATGTTCATCATGCCGAAGCCTGCGACCGCGAGCGCGCGCATGAGCTGCTTGTGCTCCTTGTCGTCATTGCCGAGCGGGTTGTCAGCAATGGGCTGGGCTTCGAAACCGAGATGCAGCAGGGCGTCGCCAAGCGCGTCCTCGCCCAGTGCCGGATCGTGCTCGATGGCGACGCGCTTGGCTGAGAAGTTCACCCGCGCGGCGGCAATGCCATCGACTTTGGGCAATTCGCGCTCGATCTTGGCCATGCACCCGGCGCAGCGCATGCCCGGCACCGTAAAGCGGGTGCCGGTCAATTCCGCCGAACTAGTGTCTGCGAAGGCGACAGGGGCGTTCACGGGAGTTCGCTTTCCTCGGTCCAGTTCTTACCCCCTGCCGCGATGGTGAGCCGCATTGTCCAACGACCATTGCTCACAGTCTCGACTGAGCGAAATGAGCCATCCGCTTGGGAAGTGAAGGTGAGGCTGGCATAGTCGCGCTCACCAATTGGGCGGCGCAGTTCAGCGCTGACGGTGGCTCCGGCTGGCACACCTTCCGTCGAGATCACCACGTGACCGGCTTCGTCGCGCGCAGCTATAGCCTCCCAGCCGAGCGCGCGGGACTTCTCGGCCTCTTCGAGCCAGCCGTTGAACTTCTGGCTGGCGACGTAGGAGTTCTCG
This sequence comes from uncultured Erythrobacter sp., assembly GCF_947499705.1. NCBI lineage: Bacteria > Pseudomonadati > Pseudomonadota > Alphaproteobacteria > Sphingomonadales > Erythrobacteraceae > Erythrobacter > uncultured Erythrobacter sp. The sequence continues at coordinate 789,072 of NZ_CANMPJ010000002.1, forward strand.
ACCACGATCCCATGGAATCCGCCAACAGCAAGGCTGGCCATGTAGAAATTGACCGCAATGACGATCCCGAACCCGCCAACCATCACGCCGAGCATGTGACGGCCAGTGAACACTCGTTTGTCAGGGGCCGTTGCCATCAGAGGTCTCCGGGATTGGTGAAGTTGGTCGGGGCGATGTCTTGCTCGCGCTGCTCATCAAGCGATGTCAGGCGGAAGGTGAATTCACTCGCGATCTCGCCGGTGGGCACCATCACATAGGCGCGCACCACGCGGGTTTCGTTGGCGGGCACTTCGATCACTTGTTTGGCGGCGGCATCGTCGGCGCTAATCGCGTCGGTCCACATCACCGAGCCTGCGGGCAGGCCGATCAGCGCGACTTCCATCTCGCGAGGGCGGGCCTCCATATTGCGCAGCCTCAGAGTGTAGGAATTGCGCACCGCGCCGTCCTTCATCAGCATGAAAGGGGGATTTCGGTCGGGCGAGACGGTGAGATCGGTGTGCGTTCGCGTTCCGAGCGCGAATAGCATGGCGAGGCCAATCGCGCCCCAGACGCCGAAATAGATGAAAAGACGCGGGCGCAGCAGTGCTTTCCAAGCTGGTTCGGGGGTTGCCCCGGCCGCTTCGCGCTCGCACTGGTCGAGCGTCGCATAATCGATCAGCCCGCGCGGGCGGCCTATATCCTTCATCACCCGGTCGCAGGCATCGATACACAAAGCGCAGGTGATGCAGCCGATCTGCTGGCCTTCGCGAATGTCGATCCCGGTCGGGCACACCGCGACGCATTCGCGGCAATCGATGCAGTCGCCGTATTTCTCCGGCTCTTTCTGCGCTTTCTTCAGGCTGCCGCGCTGCTCACCGCGCCAATCCTTGTAGGTCACGATCAGCGATTGCTCATCGAGCATGGCGGCCTGAATGCGCGGCCACGGGCACATATAGACGCACACCTGTTCGCGCATGAACCCGCCGAGCCAGAAGGTGGTGAAGGTAAGAATGCCGACGGTGGCATAGGCAACCAGCGCGGCCTCTCCGGTGAAGAAGTCGACGAACAAGGTCGGCGCATCGGCAAAATAGAGGATCCACGCGCCGCCGGTGACCATGCTGATCAGCAGATAGACCGCCCATTTCGAAGTGCGCCGCGCGATCTTGCTCGGGCCCCATGGAGCCTTGTCGAGCCGCATCCGGGCATTGCGATCACCGTCGAAGAAGCGGTCGACATGCTGGAACAGGTCGGTCCACACGGTTTGCGGACAGGCATAGCCGCACCAAGCGCGGCCCACGGCTGTGGTGACGAGGAACAGCCCGACGCCCGCCATGATCAGCATGCCAGCGACGAAGTAAAACTCGTGCGGCCAGATCTCGATATCGAACATGTAGAAGCGCCGATGCGCGAGATCGATCAGCACCGCCTGATCAGGTGCATAGGGCCCGCGGTCCCAGCGTATCCATGGCGTGATGTAATAGATCGCCAAAGTGACGAGCATGATGAGCCATTTGAACCGCCGAAACGGCCCGTCGATCCGCTTGTTGTGGACCGCTTTGCGCTTCTCGTAGAGATCCTGATGCTGCGGCGGACCGCCCGATCCGCCGCCGCCCTTGGGCTTTCCTCCAGGCACAGCTCCGCCCCAGTCGCGGGGCTCGGTTGCCGGTGCGGTGGTGTTAGCGCTGACCATTGCTCCGATTCGTAGTCGCGACTTCTTCCGGCTGATCTTCCATGATGGCGGGTGCATCGCCCGGCGTGTCATCTCCCTCAGCTTCGAGCGCCTGACCGCCGCCGCGCGTATGGACATAGGCTGCGAGCATCTTGATCGTCACCGGATCAAGCTTGTCGCTCCAGCCCGGCATGACGCCGTGACGAGGATTGAGGATTTGCTGACGCACCAGCGCCGGAGTATCCCCGTAAAGCCAGATCGCGTCGTTGAGCGCCGGGGCGCCCTGCATGGGATCGCCTTCGCCCGCAGGCTGGTGGCACGATGCACAGTTCTGCGCGTAGAGTTCAGCGCCGGTGGTATTGGACTGAGCCTTTCCGCTCAGCGACAGAACGTGATTGGTCAGCGCGTCGATCTGCGCATCCTCGAAGATGCCATCGAAGGCTGGCATGTAGTTCAGCCGCGTCTGGTCGGACCCTTCCCAGCGGATGCCGTGGATCAGCGTGTATTCGATGGCGTTAACATCGCCGCCCCAGATCCAGTCATCGTCGTTTAGGTTAGGGTAGCCAAATTCTTCGTAGCCCGCTGCGCCCGCGCCGTGACACTGCACGCAATTGACTTTGAACGCTGCTTCGCCGCCAACGACGGCGCGCGGCATCAAATCCTTTCGTTTGAGCAGCTCCGCCGTCGAAAGCGCTGCAACTTGCGACCTAAAGCCAGCCTGTTTGGCATTCTCTGCCGCTATGTCCTTCGCCAGCTCGCCGCGGCTTGACCAGCCGAGCGTCCCAGCGGTTGCCTTTTCGACCAGCGGCCAGGCAGGATAGAGCACGACATAGACAAGGCTCCACGCGATCGTGGCGTAGAAGGTCCACAGCCACCAGCGCGGCAGCGGCGTGTTGAGCTCTTCGATGCCGTCCCATTCGTGGCCGACAAATTCGGTGCCGGTGGGTTCGTCGATCCGCGAGTCACGGTTTTTGGGATCAGACATTGTCGTCTTCCTTGAAAATCGAGTGTTTGGCATCTTCGACATGGCCGCGAGCGCGGGGCAGGAAATGCCAACCGCACAGCAGCAGGTAGAGGCCGAAGATCACGACCAGTCCGTAGCTGTCGGCAAAGTGGCGGAGGACTTCGTAGAAGCTCATCGTCCGGTCTCCTCGGCCAGTTCCTGCTGCGCGGCGACGCTGTTCACATCGACCAGCGTACCGAGCATCTGCAGGTAGGCGACCAGCGCATCCATCTCGGTCACGCGGCTCGGATCGCCGTCGTAATCGCGGATCTGCGCCTTGGGATAGCGCTCCTCCAGATCGCCCGCGTCGAGTTCCGGATTGGCCTGCGCGAACAGATCATTTTCCGCCTGCTCGATATCGGTGTCGCTGTACGGCACACCGACGGTGCGCAGCGCGCTGAGATTGGCGGCTGGGTCGGCAACCTTGAGCGTGGTTTCCGCCAGGAAGCTGTAGGACGGCATGATCGTTTGCGGCACCACGCTTTCCGGATCTTTCAGGTGCTGGACGTGCCATTCATCCGAATAGCGCCCGCCGACCCGCGCGAGGTCCGGTCCGGTCCGCTTGGATCCCCATTGGAACGGGTGATCGTACATACTTTCAGCCGCCAGCGAGTAATTGCCATAGCGCTCCACCTCGTCGCGGAACGGGCGGATCATCTGGCTGTGGCAGGTGTAGCAGCCTTCGCGAATATAGATGTCGCGGCCTGCCTGCTCGAGCGGGGTGTAGGGGCGCATGCCCTCGACTTCCTCGATCGTGTTGTCGATCCAGAACAGCGGGGCGATCTCGACAATGCCGCCGATGGCGACCGTGACGAAGGTCGCGACGCCGAGCAGAGTGACGTTCTTCTCTAGCCTCTTGTGGCCTTCAAAGGCGCCCTGATCGGGTGCGCCAGTGGGTGAGGTGGTGCTCATCGTTCTGGCTCCTATTCCGCCGGCTCAGGCTGAGGTTGGTTGATGATCGGTCGGTCTGCCGCTTCGTTATGCGAAGTATCGGCCAGGGCGGCCTCATCGCGCAGACGCCCGTTGATCGTCATCCAGATGTTGTAGGTCATGATCAGTGCGCCGGTGAGGTAGAGCGCTCCGCCAAAGGCGCGCATCCAGTACATCGGCTTCAGCGCGACGACGGTGTCGATGAAGCTGTTCACGAGGAAACCAGTCTGCGGGTTCACTTCGCGCCACATCAGGCCCTGAGTAATCCCGGCGACCCACATGCTGGCGGCGTAGAAAACGATGCCGAGCGTCGCGAGCCAGAAGTGCCAATTGATCATCCGCAGCGAATACAATCGCTCGCGCTTCCAAAGTTTGGGCACGAGGAAGTAAACGCAGGCAAAGGTGATCATGCCGTTCCATCCGAGCGCGCCGGAATGGACGTGACCGATGGTCCAATCGGTGTAGTGCGACAGGCTGTTCACCGCCTTGATCGACAACATCGGACCTTCGAATGTGCTCATGCCGTAGAAGGCGAGCGCGAGCACCATCATGCGGATGATCGGATCGGTGCGAACCTTGTCCCACGCGCCGTTCAGCGTCATCAACCCGTTGATCATGCCGCCCCAGCTGGGCATCCACAGCATGATCGAAAACACCATGCCGAGGGTCTGCGCCCAATCGGGCAGAGCGGTGTAGTGGAGGTGGTGCGGGCCGGCCCAGATGTAGAGGAAGATCAGCGACCAGAAGTGGATGATCGACAGCCGGTACGAATAGACCGGGCGATTGGCCTGCTTCGGCACGAAGTAATACATCATCGCCAGAAAGCCTGCGGTGAGGAAGAACCCGACCGCGTTGTGGCCGTACCACCACTGGGTCAGCGCATCCTGCACCCCGGCAAAGGCGGAGTAACTGCGCGCGCCGAGGAAGCTGACCGGCACCGCAAGATTGTTCACCACATGCAGCATGGCCACTGTGACGATGAAGGCGAGGTAGAACCAGTTGGCGACATAGATGTGCGGTTCATGGCGGCGCAGCAGCGTGCCGACGAACACTGCGAGATAGGCAACCCAGACGACGGTCAGCCACAGGTCGACATACCATTCCGGCTCGGCATATTCCTTCGACTGAGTGATGCCGAGCAGATAGCCAGTGGCAGCCAGCACGATGAACAGTTGGTAGCCCCAGAACACAAACCGCGCGAGCGACGGAAAGGCCAAAGTGGTGCGGCACGTGCGCTGCACGACGTAGAAACTGGTCGCGATCAAAGCATTGCCGCCGAACGCGAAAATCACCGCCGAAGTGTGCAGCGGACGGACGCGGCCGAAATTGAAGTAGGGCTCGATATTGAGCGCCGGAAATGCCATTTGCAGCGCGATGAACACGCCCGCGAGTAGACCCGCGATGCCCCAGAACATCGTCGCGATGATGCCCCAACGGATGACTTCATCGTCATATTTCGATGGGTCGGTCGGCATCTTGAAGATGCCCTGCGCCTTGGCCAACGGGTCATAACTCGTCAGCGTCACCACCATGACCAGCACTGCGACCAGCGCGATGATGCCCATATGGATCGCGAAACCGCTGTCCTGAGCGCCCGCGATTGCGGCAATGCAGGCAAGCAGGACCAAGGCCCAGATGCCAAACCGTCCAAGTACACCTTCCATGTCGATTATCCCTTTTGTCCCGTGCGGGGCCTGACTTGAGGCCTAGCGCGGGGCGATTTTGCGGTATTTGATCTGGATCAAGTTTGCGGAGGTTTTTCCTGCGGCGCGGCGTTTCCGGCTTCTGCTGCGAGCGCCGCGATGTCTTTGAGGCGCACGATCGACCGCCCCTCGGTCTCGACCAACCCAGCTTCGCGCAGTTCGGTGAACTGGCGGCTGACAGTCTCGATCTTCAGGCCCAGACTGTCGCCAATGTCGCGGCGGCTCATCGGGAGTGACAGTTCGCACACGCCGCAGGTGCAGCCGCACATCCGCTCAGCCATCGAAACGAGGAAGTCCGCGATCCGCTGACGCGCGGATTTGTGCCCCAGCTGCATCATCTTGGTGCGGCTGCGATGAAGCGCCTGCAGAGACCGGGTCAGCACCGAGCGCAGCACGATCGGATCGTCTTGCGCAACATCGAGGAACTGGTTCGAGGGGAAGATGACGAGCTCAAGATCGCTCAATGCGACCAGGCGAAAATCAGCATCGGCCTGGCGCAAGACCGAGACGATATCGTCAGCGAAATGGAAGGCGAGCACATGGTTGTTTGTGTGCGCTTCGCAGGTGTTGGTGGCCGTTACGCCGGTCGACTGTGCAACCAGCTTGGCGCAGCCTCTGGCAACATAGACGAGCCTGTCCTCCGATTGATTGCCCGGAAGCTCGCGGCCACGCTCAAGCGCGCGGTATCGCCCTACCGCGCACAGGCGCTCGGCTGTGTCCTCGGGACCATTGCCGAACGGCACGGCGGCTCGGAACGAGGCCATGCTCGCTAGCTCAGGAGATTGGCTGAGTGTTGCCATAATGGAATAAGGAAGTGCTGCATCATCGCAGCCGCGTCTTTGATCCGGATCAATGAAGCGCGATTATTTTCCAGGCTATTCGACCTCTCGAAGCAGCAACAACCCTGGGCCGCGACGGGCGGCCACTGCTGCTCATTGGGATGAAAAATGAAAACTCTGCTTGTGATGACGAGTGCCGCACTCGCACTCGCTGCAACCCCCGCCATGGCTCAGGATCGCGCCGGCGATGTTCAGTTCAAAGTGCTCGCAACCGGCGTCTTGCCCGATGGCGAAATCGATCAGGTCAATGTCGATGTCGTAGGCCTGCCCGTTGATCTCGACACCAAGGCCAACGACAATTTCGTGCCCACAATCGCGGTCGAGTATTTCGTGACCGACAATTTCTCGATTGAGACGATTGCAGGCACCACGCAGCACGATGTCGATGCAATTGCTGGTTTGCCCGATGGGACCGAGCTTGTGTCAGACGGGCTTTTGCTACCCGCGACTGTCACGGCGAAGGCGCATTTCGATGTAGGCGGCGTCAAGCCTTATGTCGGTGCGGGAGCTGCCTATTTCATCTGGCTTGACGTCGATGATACGGCTGCTGGAACGGTCGCGCTCGGTGTTACCAACACGACCCTTTCCGACGAGTTCGGATTTGTCTTTCAGGCCGGTGTCGATGTTCCCGTCGGGGATGATGGCTTCGGCGTCAGTCTCGATGCAAAGCGCTACTTCATCGGCACCACCGCGCGGTGGTTCGTTGGTGAGACGCTTGTGATCGAGAATGATCACAACCTTGATCCTTGGGTGCTGAGCGCAGGGGTGAGCTATCGATTTTGAGTAAAGGACCGGAGCTGCTTGGGTTCGCTTACCCGAGCAGCCGCCCGGCCACCGCGTCCAGCTTTGCCACCATATCCGGATCGTGCTCGTCGGGCGCGGTGATCACTGCGTCGTCCAGCGCGGTATCGATGGGGCAAGCGGGGCGTTTCTTGGGAAGGGCTTCGATGAAGTTTTTCACCATGGTTCGCGCCAGTTCGCCGTTGCTTTCCATCTGCGCGATTACTTGCGCGACATCGACCGCTTCGCCGTCCCGCCAGCAATCGTAGTCGGTGACCATGCCGACCAGTGCGTATGGCAGCTCGGCCTCGCGCGCGAGCTTGGCTTCGGGCATCGCGGTCATGCCGATAATGTCGGCGCCCCACGCCCGGTACAACCGGCTTTCGGCGCGGGTTGAGAACTGCGGGCCTTCCATTGCGAGATAGGTCGCGCCAGTGGCGACTTTGCCCCTGGCCTTGGAAATCGCCTTGCCCGCCATTTCGGAGAGGCGCGGGCAGACCGGATCGGCCATCGAGACATGGGTGACGAAACCGCTGCCGAAAAAGGTGCTTTCGCGGCCCTTGGTGTTGTCGATGAATTGTTCGACGACTGCGAAGCGGCCTGGCTCGATTTCCTCGCGCAGTGATCCGACCGCCGAAATCGCCAGAATGTCCGTGCAGCCCGCGCGTTTTAGCGCATCGATATTTGCGCGGGAATTCAGCTCGCTTGGCGAGACCGGATGGCCGCGACCGTGGCGCGGCAGAAACCGCACTTTCACATCCCCGATGCGTCCACACAGGATGTCATCGGACGGCTCGCCCCACGGCGTCTCGATCGCAAGCCATTGCTCATCCTCAATGCCCTCCATGGCATAGAGGCCCGATCCCCCGATGATCCCGATGCACCATTCGCTGGCCATATTCGTAGAGTTCCCCTTCGCCCTGTGGCGGTGAACAATCGCTTAGATGAAGGGGCCTTAAGTCAGGTTAAAGCGCTCGGGCAAGGCCTTACGGATAAAGCCATCGGCCTTGGCGAACGGCCCGGCGATGGACGGACGGGCCTGCATCCGCTCGAAATGCGCGGCGAGGCGCGGGTAATTGTCGAGCGGCGTTTCCGCGACCAGTGATATCTGCATCAGCACACAGGCGACCGAAATGTCGGCAATCGACAGCGTTTCGCCTGCATAGAATTCGCCATCACCCAGCGCAGTATCGAGGTAAGACAGGATCGCTGGCATCTGCTCGGCCCACGTGGTGCGAGCCTTTTCGACGTCCGGTTCCTTGCCCTGATTGATCGCAAAGAAAATCGGGCGGAAAATACCAAGGCCGCCCGTCGCGGCGAGACTGGTGTCGGCATATTCTTCGATAAAGATCGCCTTGCCCTGGGCGAAAGCATCTTCAGGATATAGCGCGGGTGAGGGGTGTTTCTTCTCGATCATGGCGCAGATCGCGCTGGAATCGGGAAGCGTGCCTTCAACGCCCTCGGTCGCGATCGAGCGATCGCGCAGCACCGGAATGCGTTTCATGGGTGAAATATCGGTGAACCATTGCGGCGGATCGAACACATTGACCGGCTCGATTTCAAACGGGACTTCCTTTTCGATGCAAACCGCGGCGACTTTGCGCACGAAGGGCGAAACGGGGCTTCCATAGATCACGAAATCAGGTTGGGTGTCGGGCATTTCGGGTCTCCTCTTGCGGCTCTCAATACGCCGCCGGTTGCATAGCGCAACTGATAGGCGATACGGCTCGGCGCAGCGGGTACAGCATCATCGCTATTCACGATTGATTTTTGCGCGTGAAGGTCCACCTTCCAGCAGAGAGAAATCCCCGCAGAGATTCGAGAGAGGAACTATCATGGTCACCCAGTACAAGAACCTGATCAACGGCGAGATGGTCGACACCGGCGAATGGCTCGACGTGGTCAATCCCGCGACCGAAGAAGTGATCGGACAGGTCCCCGCTTGCGGTCAGGGCGAGTTGGACAGCGCCGTCGCCGCAGCGCGCGCTGCCTTCAAGACCTGGAAGAAAACGCCGATTGAAGAACGCCGTGCGGCGATCATGGCGATCTCTGGCGCGATCAAGGAAAACGCCGATGAGCTGTTCCGCCTGCTGACCAGCGAGCAGGGCAAGCCGCATGATCAAGCCAAGGGCGAGATTTACGGCGCAGCCGGTATTTCGGCAGCGCAATCGACGCTTGAGCTTGAAGAGGAGATCATCGAGGATTCCGACACGCGCCTGCACCGTCACCGCCGTGTGCCGGTTGGCGTGGTTGGCGGCATCGTGCCGTGGAATTTCCCGGTTATGATGGCGATCCAGAAGATCGTTCCTGCGATGCTTTCAGGCTGCACGATCATCCTCAAGCCGTCGCCCTTCACACCGCTCACAACTCTGCGCATTGCTGAGCTGATCGCGGACAAGGTGCCTGCTGGCGTCGTCAACATCATTACCGGCGAAGACGATCTTGGCCCGATGATCACCGCGCACCCGGATATCGACAAGATCACTTTCACCGGCTCGACCGCGACCGGCAAGAAGATCATGGAAGGCGCAAGTGGCGATCTTAAACGGATCACGCTGGAACTCGGCGGCAACGACGCATCCATCGTGATGCCCGATGCCGATCCAAAGAAGGTCGCCGAGCAGCTGTTCTGGTCGAGCTTTTCCAATGCAGGGCAAATCTGCATCGCTGCCAAGCGCATCTATATCCACGAGGATATTTATGATGAGCTGTCACAGGCAATCGCGGACTACGCCAAGAATGTTGTCGTCGGTGACGGTGCCGAGCAAGGGACCGGTGTCGGCCCGATCCAGAACAAGAAGCAATATGACCGCGTGCTTGAGCTGATCGAAGACGCCAAGGACAATGGCTACAAGTTCCTGCTGGGCGGTGACAAAGACCCGTCCGGAACCGGCTATTTCGTGCCGCTGACCATCCTCGACAACCCGCCAGAAGACGCGCGGATTGTTGCTGAAGAGCAGTTCGGCCCGGTCATGCCGCTGATGAAATTCTCGAGCGAAGAGGAAGTCATTCAGCGTGCCAACAACTCAGAATACGGACTTGCTGGAGCGGTTTGGACTGCCGATCCCGACAAGGGCGTCGAAATTGCAGAGCAGCTCGAAACCGGTACCGTGTGGGTCAACGAGTTCCTCCACCTGTCACCCTTCGCGCCATTTGGCGGGCACAAGCAGTCCGGCTTTGGCGCTGAATATGGCAAGGAGGGGTTGAAAGAATTCACCTATCCGCAAGTCATCACTGTTAAGAAGGACAATGTCCCGGCATAAAAGCTGGGGAGTTATCCAGTCGCAGGGAGGACATTATGGACAGGAATGACGGCACGACTTCGCGGCGCGAATTCGTCGCGATGGCGACGCTTTTGGGCGGGGTAAGCATCGCGGCACCTGCCGGTGCGCAGAGCCTCGGCAACATCATGAATTCGGCCAAGAAAGTCGCCAAGGCGGCTTCGTATTCGGACGAAGAGATGAAGGTGTTTTTCGACCAGATGTCGGAAGACATGGATGGCAAGAACCCGGTCGCCGGACCCGACGATCCCTATGGTCAGCGTCTCGCTGCGCTTTCGCAGGGGCTCGAATCCCATGACGGGCTCGATCTCGACATCAAGGCGTATCTGGTGCGCGACGTGAACGCGTTTGCGATGGCCAATGGAACCATCCGTATCTTTGCCGGGCTGATGGACGAGTTCAACGATGACGAAGTGCGCTACGTCATCGGCCACGAAATCGGTCACGTGCAACGCAAGCACACCAAGAAGCGTATGCAGGGCGCGTTGCAGCGCGATGCTGCCCTTAGCGTCGCAGGCACTGCCAGCAGCGGTGTGCGCCGCATCTCCAATTCGGAGTTGGGCCGATTCTTCGGCGATGTTGTGAGCGCGCAGCATTCACAGAAGCATGAGAAGGAGGCCGACGACTACGCCTTCGCCTTCATGCAGCAGAAGGGCTACAACGCAGAGGCCTGCGCGACCGCTCTCGAGAAGCTCGACGCGATGAGCGGCGGCAGTAGCGGCGGTCTGGAGTGGACCAAGACCCACCCTAGCCCGAAGAGCCGCGCCAAGCGGATGCGCAAGAAGCTCAAATAATCAGCGCAAATTTTACAGGCGGCCGCTCGGAGCGATCCGGGCGGCTGTTTGTTTTGGGGTAACTTACTCCCCCGCCGCTTTCGAATACATTTCCAGTCCGGCTGCCCAGCGACGCTGGAATCCGCGCCAATGTTCTGGCTCGCTATCGCCTGCGAACTTGCCGTTGAGCTGTTCGCCGAAACTGGTTTCCCACGTTCCAGCATTCGCGTCGACTGTGGGCACATCGAGATAGCCGGCCTTGTCCTCATCGCCCTTGAGGTGGAGATCGAGGAAGGCGGTGACGAAATGCTGGTTGATTCCGTTGATCCGACCCTGCCGCCATACGGGTTCTTTCAGGAACTCGGCGGTGCGAAATGGCGCGTCTTCGGGCAGATCGAACGCGTTGCCGACAATGTTGTGCCGTGCCTCGCGGAACACCAGCATGTGGCGGTTGGTGCCGGTAAGCTGGTCGAACACCCAGCTCACGCCTTCGGCATGGTTGGAGACATCGTCCTGACTGCCCGACACGACCAGAACCGGCGCGGTCATCTTGCTCAGCGTTTCGCTGCTCCACACCCGGTTATCGGGCTGCCCACCCCAAGGCGCGAAGGCGATCACGGCGCCGACTCCCACATCTTCGCTGCCTGCTGCGCGAAGCTGATCGAGTGCGTCGCTCGGGACGGTCGCGAAGGTCTCGCTATCGTAATCGTAGTCCCCGCCCGCGGTGGCGAGCGCGCCATAGCCGCCCATTGAATAGCCGATGACTGCGACCTGCTCGGGGTCGATGAGGGCATTGAACCCTTCCGCGTCAGGCCCGGACGCCGCCTGCAATTGTTCCAAAACCTGTCGCTGATCGAGCGAGCGGCTGACGAGAACGCGGCTGAACGAAAGCAGGAAATCGCTCGTCGCCTCGATGGTCATATCGGCATGGTCAATCGAAGCCACTACGTAACCGTGAGACGCGATATGCTCGGCGAGATTGCTGAACTGCGTATTCCAGCCGTTGAAGCCATGGCTCATGATGACAAGCGGCAGTTTGCCCCCTACCTGCTCCGTTCCCATCGCAGGTGCATCCGCATGCGCGCGCCCGGCGAATTCCAGCGTCACAGGCTCCATCGCCGGCGGGTTCATCGTGTGGCTGTAGGTGATCTGAGGTGCGACCGATCGCGCCTCTGCCGGGTAATAGACCCGCACCTGCAATTCGCGCGTCTCGGGCTCGGTCGCGCCGGTCGCCATGCCAAGCGTGCCGAAGGTCAACCGGCCCGGCATAGACAAAGTCAGCTCCTGCGTGCCGACCGAGTATTCGCCGAAGCGGCCCAGCTCAGGGGTTTCGCCCGGTGCGCCTTCGTGGATCGTCGGCGTCGCGACATAGGCGGCGGTCCCGGCTCCGATGCCGATGATGCCCAATGCGGCGAGGGCGATATGGCGTTTCTTCATTTCCATTCCCGTTTCGAAACTGACATTTGTTGGCTTGCCCAATGGCAGCGTTCCGGGGCACTCATGCCAGCGAATAGGGAGAGAAGAAAGCGATGGCGGCTACGCCTGAGGAATTGATGGTGGGATTGGCGCGGGCTTGCGCACGAGCTGGGCTGGGTGCGCCCGAGGGCTTGCAGCGGCTGACTGGCGGCGCGACGATGGAAAGCTGGCGGTTTGCGTGCGGCGGGGATGACTTCGTGCTGCGCCGGGCGCCCAGCCTCGAATTTATGGAAGACCGCCCCTACGGCCACGATGTCGAAGCGGCGGTGATCCGCGCGGCGAAGGCGGCAGAGGTGACTGCGCCGGAGGTGATGGTCGAGCTGGAACCGGAAGACGGCATCAGTTCCGGCTTCGTCATGCGGGCTTTGCCGGGGACGCCGAGCCCCAAGGAAATCCTGCAATTCGACGAGGCCGATGCGCTGCTGAAAGATGCGGCGCGTGATTTGGCACGGATACACTCGATCAAGTCGGGCGACGTACCGGACGCGGTGCCGGTGATGGATTACCGACAGGCCATCGCCGATCTGAAACAGCAATTCATGGACGCGGGTGGCGACCGCCCTATCATCGCGCTTGGCCTCAAATGGATGGAGGACAATTGCCCCGATCCGGTCGAGCCTGTGCTGATCCACGGCGATTATCGGATGGGCAACCTGTTGGCTGAGCCGGGCAAGCTCACGGGCGTGCTCGACTGGGAACTCGCGCATTTCGGTGATCGACACGAGGATCTGGCGTTCGGCTGCATGGCAGTATGGCGCTTCGCGCGGTACGACCGGCCGGCGCTGGGGCTTGGGAGCCTTGAGGACTACTTTGCCGCCTACGAGGCCGAGGCGGGCGTCACAGTTGATCGCGAGCGTTTCCGTTATTGGCTGATCCACCGCACCGTGTGGTGGGCGCTCGGTTGCCTCAAGATGGCGCAGCACTGGCGCAGCGGACAAGACCGGATGCTGGAGCGGGTGGTGATCTCAAGGAGGACGAGCGAGCAGGAGTTGGACCTGCTGATGTTGTTGGAAGAGGATGCGCCGGAGGACGCAAGAGAACAGGTGCTCGAATGCCGAAAGTCTCAAGAACGAATCTCTGGTGAAGCTTCGGCAGCCGATATTGCAACTGCGGTTTCGGAATGGCTCGCGACGATCAAAGACAAGATGGAGGGGCACGACCGGTTCCAACTTGCAGTTGCTCGCAACGCACTAAGCATCATCGCGAGGAGCGAAACCTCGATGCACGAGTATCACGCAAGCGCAGATTTCGCCGAGCAAATCCTGTCAGGTGAAGTTTCGCTCGATGATACTGGGCTGCTCTGGGACCTGCGCTCCTCTACGATCGAGAAGGTACGAGAAGACTCGCCCAAATATCCTGCGATTCAAGCTGCCCTGAAGAAGTGGCCGTTGCCGCAATCAGGTTCGGAGAGCTGACCAAATGGACTTAGCCAAGGTTTCACTCCGGCTTTCTGCGACTGCAGTATGCCCGCGCCCGCGCGCCCCATGACGCGGACACTTTGATACGTTTCAAATGATCTGACGAGGACAGCTAAATGGACTTCGCAATTCCCGCCGACCTACAGGCCTATCTTGCCAATCTAGACGCCTTTATCGAGGCCGAGATCAAGCCGCTTGAGGAGCAGAACGACAATATCCGCTTCTTCGACCATCGCCGTGAGCATGCGCGGACCGATTGGGATCGCGGGGGACTGCCGCGTGAGGATTGGGAGGAACTGCTGAAGGTAGCCACCGCTCGGGCCGACAAGGCTGGGCACTGGCGTTTCTCTGCGCCCAAGCAATATGGCGGCAAAGACGGGTCGAACCTCTGGATGGCAGTCATCCGCGAGCATTTTGCGCGCAAAGGGCTCGGCCTGCACAACGACCTCCAGAACGAGCATTCGATCGTCGGCAACTTCCCCTTCGTCGCGATGTTCGATCAATGGGGGACCGAGGAGCAGAAACAGGAATTCATCCTCGGCGGGTTCGAGCGCACCCGCCGCGTCGCCTTTGGTCTGACCGAAGCGCAGCATGGCTCTGACGCGACCCACATGGAAACACACGCCGTGCGAGAAACCCGCGATGGCGTCGATGGCTGGCTGATCAATGGTGAGAAGATGTGGATCACCGGCATGCATGTCGCCACGCACTGCGCGATGTTCGCCCGCACCGCTGGCGAGGCGGGGCAGGCAAGCGGGATCACCTGTTTCCTCGTCCCCAATCCCAATCCCGGCATCGAGATTGAAGAATGGATGTGGACCTTCAATATGCCCACAGATCACCCGCGCCTTTCGGTCAAGGATGTGTGGGTGCCCGACAGCGCGATCCTCGGCGTCGAAGGGCGGGGCCTGGCGCTGGCGCAGAGCTTCGTCCACCAGAACCGTATCCGGCAGGCGGCCTCAAGCTGCGGCGCGGCGATGTTCTGCATCGACGAAAGCGTGAAATACGCCCGGACACGCAAGCCCTTCGGCCAAGAACTGTCGCGCAATCAGGCGATCCAGTTCCCGCTGGTCGAGCTTGCGACGCAAGCCGAAATGCTCCGTCTGCTGATCTTTAAGACCGCGTGGGAGATGGACAACATGCCACATGAGGAGATCGAACGGACGATCTCCGACAAGGTTTCGATGTGCAATTACTGGGCGAACCGGCTGTGCTGCGAGGCGGCGGACCGGGCGATGCAGGTGCATGGCGGCATCGGCTATTCGCGGCACACCCCGTTCGAACATATATATCGCCACCACCGCCGCTATCGGATTACGGAAGGCAGCGAGGAGATTCAGATGCGCAAGGTTGGGGCGTATCTGTTCGGGTATCTGGGGCCGAAGCGGGGGCTGTTTGGGTGAGCACAACTCGGTCGAGATCGGGCTTGCGTAAGGCCGTTCGTTGGTTGGCCAGAGGATTTATTGTGATCCCGCTGTTTCTCAATGTTCTTATGTATCTGAGCGTAGGCCGTGATCACTTGGAATGCCAGAATGGTCGAGACAATGTTATCGTCATGCGAGGCGATTCTTATTGCGTCGGTGACTTCTGGGCATTTATCGATGCAATGACTTGGCCGTGGTTGATCGCCCTAGGAGCATTCTTCTTGGTAAACCGTCTCCGGCCACATTGGCTCGATTGGCTGGATTCTGAAGGCACACAGCCCTAGCAATATCCTTTCGCGTCGCTAGTCTCTCGTTCCAACACAGGGAGAGACTCATGCGCCGCTTTTCGCCGAAACTCGTAAGCACCCTTTTAGCAGGCTCCATGCTCGCGATGCCGTCCATCGCGCTTGCGCAGGACGACACAGACGAGAAGTGGGACGTCGAGGCTCCGCGCGGCGCGACTATCGAGCAGGTCCCGATCCAGACCGACGAAGGCACGTGGATGGATGTCGACGTCGCGCCCGACGGAAACACGCTCGCCTTCACCATGCTTGGCGACATTTACACCCTGCCGATCACCGGCGGCACGCCCACGCGCATTGCCGAGGGGCTGGCTTGGGAAGTGCATCCGCGTTTCTCTCCCGACGGATCACGCATCGCCTTCACTTCGGATCGCGGCGGCGGCGACAATATTTGGGTGATGAACCGCGACGGGTCTGACAAGCGGCAGGTGACGAAGGAAAGCTTCCGCCTGTTGAACCAACCGACATGGTCGCCCGATGGCGAGTTCATTGCGGCCAAGAAGCATTTCACCACCCAACGCTCGCTAGGGACCGGCGAGATCTGGATGTACCATGTCTCCGGCGGGGGCGGTGTGCAGGTGGTCGAGCGCGCGAGCGAGAGCCTGCAAAAGGAGCTGGGCGAACCCGTCTTTTCGCCTGATGGCAGTGCGATCTACTACACCCGCAACACAACCGGCGGGAACCAGTTTATCTATGCGCAGGATTCCAATGCCGGGATCTTTGCGATTGAGAAACACGATCTGGAAACCGGAGAAGTGACCACTGCGGTCGATGGTTATGGCGGCGCGGTGCGTCCTGCGCCATCGCCTGACGGGACCGAGATCGCCTTTGTCCGCCGCGACAAGGATACTTCGCAGCTGTGGATCAAGGAAATCGCCACCGGCAAGGAGCGCATGATCTACGGCGCGCTCGATCTCGATGTGCAGGAGACCTGGGCGGTGACCGGGGTCTATCCGAATATGGACTGGACGCCGGACAGCCGCAGCATCGTGTTCTGGGCGGGTGGTAAGCTCAACCGGGTGGACCGCGATGGAGCAAACCATGCGGTGATCCCGTTTTCGATTAGCGACACCCGAGGCATCGCCGACGCGCCGCATCCGGAGATCGACGTCGCACCGGAACGCTTCGTCACCAACATGCCGAAATTCGCTATGCTTGCGCCTGATGGCAGCCGGGTCGTGTTCGAAAGCCTTGGTCGGCTACACTTCAGATCGGCACGCGGCCGCGATGCGCCGCGCCCATTGACCGCCGCTGGTGATACGGTTCAAGCGTTCCCGGCGTTCAGCCGCGATGGCTCGCAATTGGCGTGGGTCGAATGGTCCGACGATGCGTTGGGCCGGATCGTGGTCGCCGATGCCAATGGCGCCAATGCACGCGCGGTATCATCACAGCCGGGCCATTACGCCAACCTGGCCTTCTCGCCCGACGGCTCGATGATCGCTTTTGAAAAGCGCTCCGGCGGCTATCTGACCTCGCCCGAATACTCGGAAAACACCGGCATCTACGTGATGCCGACACGCGGCGGTGCAGCCACTCGGGTCAGCCGCAGCGGCGGCAACCCGCAATTCGGTGCCGATGGCGACCGGCTGTTCATGACCATGAATGAAGGCGGCAAGCTGGCGCTGGTTTCAAGCGATCTCGGCGGCGAGGCCAAGCGCACCCATGCGAGCGGCGAACTCGCCAACGATTTCCGCGTGTCGCCCGATGGCAAGACTGTCGCTTTCCGTCAGAACTACGAAGTGTTTGCCATGCCGCTGCTGCCCGGCGGCAAGCCGGTGAATGTCAGCGAAAAGGGCGGATCGCTGCCGGTGACTAAGGTTTCGGTCGGCGGTGCGGATTATCTCGGCTGGGCCAATGGCGGACGGACCTTGTTCTGGTCCATCGGCCCGAAATTGCAGACCGCTGATGTCGCAGGCTTCTTCCGCAACGCGCCCAAGGGTGAGGATGACGAGGGCGGCTATGAGCCACCCGAAGGCGGTATCTCACTGGCGATGACGGTGCGTGCGGACAAGCCGACCGGAACCATCGCAATCACCGGCGCGCGCATTCTGACAATGGCGGCGGGACTCGACCAGCAGGATGCTGGCGTAATCGAAAATGGCGTGATCGTGATCGAAGGCGACAGGATTGCCGCAATCGGTCCAGCAGGTGAAGTCAGTGTGCCGAGCGGCGCCACAACCATCGACGCCAGCGGCAAGACAATCATGCCCGGCATCGTCGATGCGCACGCCCACGGCCCGCAAGGGACGGGCGACTTGATCCCGCAACAGAACTGGCGGCTAATTCAGGACCTCGCGATGGGCGTGACGACGATCCACGATCCGTCGAGCCGCGCGAGCCTGATCTTCGCAGCCGCCGAGCGCCAGCAGGCGGGCAAGCTGCTCGCCCCGCGCATCTTCTCGACTGGGGAGATCATCTACGGCGCCAAGGCACCGAGCGTCTATGCGCGGATCGATAGCTACGACGATGCGCTTGCCCATGTCCGCCGGATCAAGGCGCAGGGCGGCATCTCGGTGAAGAACTACAACCAGCCCCGGCGCGAACAACGCCAGATGGTCGCGCGCGCGGCTGCCGAGGAGAATATGCTGGTTGTGGCCGAGGGGGGATCGCTTTTCGGGATGGACATGAACCTGATCGCGGATGGCAATTCGACCATTGAGCACAATGTGCCGGGCGATGTGTTCTACGAAGATGTGCTGCAATTCTTCAGCCAGTCTAACTCAAACTACACGCCGACACTCAACGTCACCTATGGCGGGCTCGCAGGCGATCCATACTGGCGGCAGGCGACCGACGTGTTCGATCACCCGCTGATGATCCACACCCCGCCCAAGGTGCTGCTCGCCAGTACGGCTCGGCGCACCAAGGCTCCCGATTGGGCGTTCGTCGATGACAATGCCGCACGCGAAGCCAAGAAGTTCGCTGACCGCGGCGTGAAGGTCTCCATCGGCGCGCATGGCCAGCAGGCAGGCGTCGATGCGCATTGGGAAATCTGGAGCTTCGCACGCGGCGGGATGAGCCCGGTCGAAGCGCTCAAGACGGCAACGATCTGGCCAGCGGAATCGCTTGGCATGGCAAAGGATGTCGGCAGTCTCGAAGTCGGTAAGCTAGCTGATCTGGTGGTACTGAATGCCGATCCAAGCGCGAACATCCGCGATACCGACAAGATCGACCGCGTGATGCTCGGCGGGCGGCTTTACGATGCCAAGACCATGAACGAGGTTGAGACCGGCGATGCCGAGCGGTTGCCCTATTGGTGGGAGGCCAATGGCGGGAACGGCGCGGTCGGATCCGAAGCGGCTGCCCATGCGGACGGCGCAGGCCATTCCGACGGGGGCAGCCAATAACGGTTAGGCTTCTTCCGCCTCCATCAGCGCGCGCAGGTCTTTCAGGGCTTTGGCGCGTAGCTGATGGACACGCGGGACGCTGACTTCGAGCACGGCGGCGATCTCGGTCAGGTTCATTTCCTCGACGAAGAACAGTTGCAGCACCAGTTTCAACCGGTCGGGCAGCTCGGTCATCGCGCGGATCAACCGCTCGCGGTCTTCCATGTCGGATAGGACCGCGAAGGGGTCCGGCTCTTCTGCGGCGAAGGCGGTGTTGGAATCGTCATACTCATCGCTGATCGAGGAGATCGTGACGCCCGACGCTTCGATTTCTAGCAGCTCGCCATCGCTGATCCCCATCACCTTGGCGATTTCCGCTCGGCTGGGTTCGTGGCCGGTCTGCTGGCGCAAACTGTCGAGTGTCCGCTGATAGGCAGCGCGTCGTTTTCTGGCGGTGCGCGTGTCATTGAGCAATTTGCGGATCTGATCGAGCATCGCCCCGCGCACGCGGATCTTGGCATAGGCGGCGAAACCGTCCTCTCCCGGACCATTGTGCTTTTGCGCGCATTCGGTCAGCGCCACGACGCCTGCCTGGATCAGGTCTTCGACTTCGAGTCCTTCGCGGCCCATGCCATAGACATGCCACGCGGCGCGGCGGACCATCGGCAGGAACCGGCGGACGCGGTCCTCCACCTCGGCGTGCGAGGCGTTGCTGTAAGCGACGGGATTCGCGCCCGCAAAGCTGGTTGGATCGTGTTTCATGCCGCCATTTCTCCCTCAAGGGGCGGTGTGATTGTCTCGGGCGCCGGTTTTAGAGCTGGATCTTCCGCGCCGATTACGCCGACCACTTCGACAGCCTGCGTCGCGGGCAATTCGTTGATCGACAGGACAAGGCAGCGGCTGGCGCGTTGGCGGAGGAAATTGGTCAGCGATCGGCGCGCGGGCGGCTGCACGATCAAGGCAATCGGGGCATCCGCCTCCGCGATGAATTCGTTGATCTTGCGCGCAATCATCGCTCCGCAATCAGGTTCGATCAGCGGTTGCCCAGTGCCCGGATCAGCCATGCCGCCAAGGATCGAGGCTTCGAGGCCCGCGTCGAGCGTAGCGACTTTGAGCGACTCGCCGGATGAGCAGACCCGCGCGACGAGCTTTGCGCCCAGATCGGTGCGGATGGCGTCTATCAGCGCATCAAAGTCCTGCGTCTTCTGGAGCGCCAGAGCGAGGCTGGTGAAGATCGGTTGCGGGTGAGACAGGCCGATCCCGTCGGCGATCAGCGCACGGAAAATGCGCGTCATCGCGGCAAGCGAAAGCGGTTCCGGATGGACGGCTTCGACCAGTGCGGGTGCACGTTCCTTGAGCGCATCGAGCAGGTCGCGAACTTCCTCCGGGCCGAGCAATTGGTCGCTCTGGGCAAGCAAGGCCTGATTGGCGTGGGTGGCGATGACGGTGCTGGGGTCGACCGCCATGAAGCCCTCGGCCACGGCATGATCACGCGCCGCCGGATCGATCCAGATTGCCGGGCAATCGAAGCTTGGGTCGCGGGTCGCTTCGCCCGTCAGGCCGTGTCCAGTCCGCACATCGCCCGCATCGATGGCGAGCAATCTGTTGGGCCGTACCGAGCCGCTGGCGACGGTCACACCGCCCACGAGTACAGAGTAATCCTGCGCGCCGGTATCCAATGAATCCCGGATGCGGAATTGCGGCAGCACGAAACCCAGATCGCGCGAAAGCTGTTTGCGAATGCCGGTGATCCGCGTGAGCAGCGGCGCACCTTTGGCTTTGTCGACCAGATGGACCAGGCCGTAGCCCAGCTCGATTGTCACCAATGTCTGGTCGGACACGTCGGCGAGTTCGATCCGGTCGGGCGGAACTTCCTCTTCCTGCACTTTCTCTTCGACCGGGCGCGCCTTGTGCTGGCGCAGTCCCCACCAGATTGCCCCGGCGATCGCGGCGGCGGGGAAGAAGATCATCTGCGGCATGGCTGGAACCATCCCGATTGCGAGCAAGATCAAGGCGACCGGTAGCCACCCGCGCGGATCGGAGAATTGCCCGCCAATCTGCCCGGTCAGATCGCGCTTGTCCGAAACGCGGGTGACGATAGCTGCGGCGGCGATGGAGAGCAGCAGCGCAGGAACCTGAGCGACCAGCGCGTCGCCTACGGCCAGCGTGATGTAGAGCTCGCCCGCTTCAGCGGCGGAAAGGCCGTGGCTGATCATTCCGAGCGCCAATCCGGCGATGACATTGACTGCCAGGATCAGCAGCGCAGCAATCGCATCGCCCTTCACGAATTTCGACGCACCATCCATCGACCCGTAGAAATCGGCTTCGACTGTCACTTGGGACCGTCGCTCGCGCGCTTCTTCGGCGGTGATCAGGCCTGCGGCGATATCGGCATCGATGGCCATCTGTTTGCCGGGCAAAGCGTCGAGCACGAACCGGGCAGAAACCTCCGACACGCGGCCCGCACCCTTGGTTATGACGATCATGTTGATGATCAGCAGGATCGTGAAGACGAACAGACCGACCGCGAAATTGCCTCCGACCAGAAACTGGCCAAAGCTTTCGATTATCTCCCCCGCCGCGTTGCCGCCTTCATGGCCATTGACCAGCACGACGCGGGTAGAGGCCACATTCAGCGCGAGGCGAAGCAGCGTGGCGAACAGCAGCACCGACGGGAATGCCGAGAAGTCGAGCGGTTGGCGGACATTGAGCGCTACCATCAGAACCGCGACCGTGATCGCGATGTTGAGCACGAAAAATACGTCGAGCATCACGGTCGGGATTGGCAGCACCATCAGCGCGAATAGCGCGAAGATGCCGATTGGCAGAGCCATCGCGGCCGGTACGCCGCGCAGATTGTCGGTCATGGTCGCGGCGCTCATAGTCCGAGCGCTTTCAGCCGGTCATAGGCGCGTTTGACCTGCGCGCTGCCCTCGGAGCTGAGTTGCTGCGTTCCCTCCCCACCCAAAGTGGCTCGCAGCAGGTTCGACATGGAGACCGGACGGGCTGAGGGCGAATTGGCGGTGACCGGCGTCGCTGAAGCCAGTGTGGCGCGGGGTGATATGACCGGGCGATTGAACCCGGTGATAGCTGGCGGATTTCCCGGTTCGAACACCTGTTCGTCGGCGATAATGTAAGGTGACGGAGTGATTGCGGCGACGGTGTAGGGCGAGGGTGCATAGGGGCTTTGCGAATAGCCGCCGAGGCCCGCGCCCGGTCCCGCATCATCTGCACGGGCAAGCGCGCGGCTCATCTTGCCATCGATCACATTCATGACCTCGGCGAGGCTGCGCGGCGCACCGCTGCGTTCGTAGAATATGCCGCGATTGGCGGCCGCCGGGCGGCGGAACAGGTCGGGCGCGCTCTGATTCGGGTCATGCGACAGTTCGGACAGAAACCGTCCCGCGCCGCCCGCACCCAGAAAATGGGCGAGGTAGAGTTCACCGTGATCGGGCTGCCGCCCCAGGATCGGCATCAAATGCGCGCGATTGTCTTCGGCAAGGCCGGCCGCCATCAGCGAAGCTATCTGCGGGTCTTTGCGGAGCGCCAGGATCGCCTGCTTTTGGGCAGGGTCGGCGACGTAGGCGGAGCCGCTGCGCGTTGTGCCAATCTGCGCGGCGACATCGCCCAAGCCAAAACGATCCCCATGCCGCTTCATGGTGTTCAGCCAGGTACTTTCGATGAATTGAAACAGGCCGGTGGCGCTCGATGTGCGGGCCTTGGCTTCGGGGTTCATTGCGGATTCGACTTCGGCCTGGGCGAGCAGGTAATCGAAGTCGACTGAGGTCTGGCGCGCGGCATCGGCGATTGCTCGCTGGACAGGCGGCGCGCCGTCCGCGCGGGCGATCTGGCGCGCGGCACCGGTAATCATCGAACCGGCGACGGGACCATTGGTGATTAGTGGTTGGTTGCTCACTGTCTGCCCATCATCTTGCCTGTTGCATCAAGCGCGCCGCTGACGGGCGCAGTGTCACAAGTTAAGCAATGGGCGTGCCAAACCGTGTTTCGTGGTTAATGGCTGAGATCAGGCCGAGGCGAAATGCGCGGGTGTGTAGGTTGCCGGGGTGCCGCCCAGTGCTTCAAGCCGAGCGGCCACATTGGCAGCGAGCAGGTTGCGCACGCGGCGGTTGACCTCGTTCAATTGCTGCGCGGTTTGCGCGAGAGCGCGGGCCTCTGCACTCAACTCGCCGGGGCCGATTGGCATCAACGCGTCGCACAAGGCTTCCTTTGCATGCGTCGAGCAGGTCAGGGCATCGCTGTCGAGCGAGGCAAGCGCTTGCCGCTCTTCTTCGAGCACGGCAATCATTTGCCGCAGATTGCCGGTTACGTCACCAGGCTGGTTTGTGGTTGCGGCGTTCATTGTGCGAGGCCGAAGCCGACCCGTGCGGCGATCATCGCATCGGCGATCTTGGTCGGGACAAGCGGGTAGCTGCCATCCTGCAAAGCGGCGCGGATCTCTGCCACGCGGTCTGCGTCGACGGGCGGTTCGCCTGCGCTCACAGAAGCGCCGACTTCAATCGAAACGCCGGGCTTATCGCTAGCGTTTTCAGTAGATGTGGTGCGCGATTGGGCGCGCGCATCGAGAGCTGCGCGGTCGCTTTCAGACAGCGATCGCGGGGCGCTCACGCCTTGCAATTTGCTCAGTTCGATAGAGGGCATTGTGCGTCTCCAGTGGATTCCTGAATACCAGAACGGCGCGGTTCGGGTGGGTTTAAGGGGTGCGCGTCAAAAAGATTCAGTTTGCCGGAATTATGGCGAGGCCGGGTCGTTCGATGCGGGCGCGAACCGGGTCGGAGTTGCGCGCACCGCGCGCTGCGACGCGGATGCCGATCCAGTCACCAATTGCGCCGTTTTCCATCGCTTCCCCGGTCTGTTGGACCGAGAAGCCTCGGCCTCTCACAATAACGGTCACCGGGTCGCCGCGTTTAACCACCCGCTGGGGCTGCGCAGACTGAGGCAAGGGACGTGTGGCGATGAAAATACGCCATCCATTTACCGCCGGGCATTCGACGCGCACCGTGCTTTTGGACCGGCCGTGCCATGTCGCCAGCAATGGCTGATCACAGCGAGCCAGCCGCAACCGGCGATCCGCCGGAACGCGTGCTCCGCCGATTTGACCAACACCTGCTCCGGTAAGACTGGCGACGACGCGGTCGATCTCGCCCGGATCGGTATAGCCAGAAGCGACCGGAACGTCCGTTGCCAGCGCGGGCGATACTAAGGGGACGAACATGATGATCGCCATCGGTGTAAAGCCTAATAGGTTCAGAATTGAGCGCATTTTGTGTGCCTCCATCACGCGTTTCGATTGGCACTCACGAAGCAAGCGGCATGCCAAAGCGTGTATGGAGCGTTTGCCGTGCGATCAGATTGTCCGACAATTCGTGCCGACTAGGGGTTGTTCGCAAGGTCGCAGGAAGGCTGTTGGTGAAGTTCAGCCAGTAATCCGGAAGCGTAGAGAACAGAAAATCGGGAACTCTTCGCACCATGCCGTATCCAAGCCTAGTCCGCCGCAAACCTCGCGATAAGAGTGCCGACAGCGCTCCTTCTGAAGCACCGCCAATGGAACCGGCTGGTTCCCGCGCGATGGAAGAGCGTCGCGAGCTGCTGGATCGAATCACCGCCTTTATCGTGAAACACGATCTCGCTGTGACCAGCGCCAATATGGCTGCAGTTTGCGGTGCAATGTCGGGCGCGAATGGCCAGCTTTCCGAAGCTTTTGCCAAGCGCGAGATTGCGGGCGAGCCGATCGATCAACGCTGGCTCGATACGATTTCACGGCTCGATCCGGGCACCAATGACCGGATGAGCGAGCTTGAGAAGTTGATGGACCGCCTTGAATATTCATTGATGCGGTTCACGCAGACGGCGAAGTCGGCGCAGGATGAAACCAGCGACGGGCGCGAGGCACTTGGCGCACAGATCAATGCCATCGCCGACGCAACCAAGTCGATCGAGGATGATGCGGTCGGCGGTGTCGATATGGCCGACGTTATCGAACTATCGCGCGCCATGCTTGCCCGGATTGAGCAGGTCGAAACCGCGATGGAGCGCAGTCAGGCCGAGACACAGGAGCTTCGCTCCAACCTCGCCAAGGCGCGGATCGAAGCGGATGTCGACCACTTGACCAAGCTGCCGAACAGGCGCGCTTTCGAACGGCGTTTCGCCTCGGCTGCCACCGAAGCGCGCGACAAGGGCGAACCGCTCTCGGTCGCGTTTTGCGATGTCGATCACTTCAAGTCAGTCAATGACACGCATGGCCACGATGCGGGCGACCGCATTCTTGTGGCGATTGCGAGCACTCTGAATGAAATCGCGAATGACGAGTGCTTCGTGTCGCGTCATGGCGGCGAGGAATTCGTGTTGCTGTTTTATGGTCTCGACAAGGACGCTGCATGGCGCAAGCTTGATGTCGTCCGGCGGGTCATGGCGCGAAAGATGCTGATGAACCGCGAAACCGGCAAGCCATTCGGCAGGATCACGTTTTCTGGCGGTATCGCCGAAGTGACCGAGGACGCAGACAGCCGCAGCGCTCTGTCACGCGCGGATGCGGCCCTTTACGAAGCAAAGTCGACAGGGCGAAACCAGATCGTCGTTCAGTAAAGGTCGTAACGCGCTATTGCGGCGCGTCATATGCGAGGCTGGCATAGAGGTCTTGGCCCTCGCCAGGCTGAATCACGATCCGGACATTGACACCCGATCCGGTCTTTGCCTGATCGGCAAGTGCCTTTGCGGCGCTCCACACCTGTTGTTCTTCTCCCGCCCCATGTGTTGCGATCACACTTAGCGTCGCGCGCGGATCAATCGATTGCTGCGCCAGCCATTGGCTGATGGTCGGTCCACCGTTCGTTTGTCGGAACAAGGCCTGCGCGGGGGCAATCGTGGTCGAAGAGCGCTCTTCCGCCTGCTCGCTCTCGTTCACAGCTTCGCGGCGAGCATCGCTTGCCGGCGTCTCAGCGTCCTCCTCGCCGGTTTGCTCAGCCAGAGCCGCAATAGTGACGAGGAACAGGATCAGCGACAGGTCCGCCAGGATCAACTGCCAGCCATTGGCATCGCGCAGGGTCATTGCGTGGCTCTTCGCAGCTCTTGGATGTGCGGCACGTGCACGAGCTCTTCATCGCGCAGGTGCGCGCCGAGCCATTCGATCAAGTGCTCTCGCGCTCGCTCTTCTTCCTCGCCCTGGCGTTCGATTGCTCGGGCCAAGGGGATGAAGATCAGGTGTGCGGTCAGCACGCCATACAAGGTCGACAGAACCGCAGTGGCGATCGCCCCCATTGTGCTGCCCACCACGTCGCTCTCGCCGGGCGTCAGCTGCGTGATCGCAAACAGGGTTCCGACAAGGCCGAAGACAGGTGCGAGTTCGCCGGCATATTCGAACGTACGGATGGCGGCGCTGCGAGCCATTTCGCGCGCGGCGCGTTCGGCCCGGCGGACCGTATGCATGGCTTCGATCGAACGATGACGCAGATAGGCGTCGACCACTTTCGCCAGCGAAGGGTCGGGCGGCAGAGACGCTTCTGCACCAAGCGGTCCTTTGGCCTCGATTTCGTGGACGGTGCGGGCGAGAGCGACACGGTTTTCGTCCGCATCGAAGCGGCTTTCTCCGAGCGATCCAAGTGCGCTTGCCGCTTCGCGCATGTCGCTCCAGCCGCAGCGCGCCGCAGTCGCGATCACCGTGCCCGAAAGCACGATGGCCAAAGCGCCCGGATCGAGCATCTGGGCGATAGTGCTGGTCACGGGTGCAATTCCTTAGCTGCGCTTGGTCTCAACTCAGAACGGCGCGCGCGCGATCAGATTAAGTGGGCTGCATCCAATCGGGCAGTGATTTGCATGGTTGCGGCAAGCGCTTGCCGACCGCAGTTCGCTCGGCCCGAATAATATCGAAAATTCATAGCTGTAGCTGCGTTTGGCACGCTTTCTGCAATCTGTTGGCCATTGGTTTCTCACGGCTCGTACGAAAGGCATCGGCCATGAACGAACAGATATTCGGCATCCACGGCGCGGCGCTTGAATTGCGCTCGCAGCGCATGGGCGTGCTGGCATCGAACATCGCGAACGCCGCGACTCCGGGCTACAAAGCGCGCGACATCGATTTCGCCGCGGCGCTTCAATCCAAGCTTGATGGCAGCAGCGCCAATGCCAGCGCCGACGCGCATATGGTCTACAAAATGCCGACCATGCCATCGATGGATGGCAACACGGTTGAGCTGAGCCGCGAACAGATCGCCTTCACCGAAAATGCCGTGGCCTACTCTGCCACGCTCAGCTTCGTGCAGGGCAAGGTCAACACGCTGACACGCGCGCTGAAGGGTGAATGACGATGCCCGGTGATCAGCGCATGACCCTGTTCGGCGTGACCGAACGCGCCATGTCCGCGCAATTGGTGCGGATGAATGCGGCGGCATCGAACCTCGCCAATGCCGGATCGGTGACGACCCGCGAGGAGGATGCGTACCGTCCCCTACGCACCGTGTTTGCGAGCGAGCTCGATGAAGCGTCGGGCCTCGCGACCGTGCGCAGCGAAGGATTGGTGCGCGAACAGACCGCCCCGACCAAACGCTATGACCCCGGCCATCCGCTCGCCGATGCTGATGGTCACGTGTTCGAAGCCCCCGTCGATGAGACCGCCGAAATGGTCGAGATCATGGAGAGCGCGCGGCAGTACCAGAACCTCGTTCAGGCGCTCACCACCGCAAAGCAGCTGATGCTCGAAACTCTCAGGAGCAACTGATTATGGACACCGCCAACACCATCACGACGCCCGGTACGCAGAACGCGATTGATCTGCTGAATGCACCGAGCACGATGAGTTCGCAGAACCAGCTTGCGACGCTGGATCAGACCGACTTCCTGCGGTTGCTGACTACGCAGCTTACCCTGCAAGACCCGCTTGAGCCGACCAGCAACGAAGACATGCTGGCGCAGATGGCGCAATTCTCCTCGCTCCAGGCGCAGACGGATTCGAGCAGTTCGCTAACCGAAATCTCGACCAAGCTCGACGCGTTGATCGAAGCGCAGGAAGCGGCAACTGCTGCATCCACCGCCGCTGCCGAAGCCGCCACCCAGGCGGCCGAAGCGGCCCAAGCCGCGATCACACAAGTCACCTGATCCTACCCTCGAAAGGAACTCTTTCATGACCTCGTTCTACACCTCTCTGAACGGCCTCAAGAACGCCGAAACCGATCTGCGGGTGATCTCGCATAACATCGCCAATGCCGAGACGGCAGGCTTCAAGAAAAGCAACGCGCAGTTCGCCGATATCGTGACCAGCGGATCGAGCAGCGACCCGCGACTGTCGGTCGGAATTGGCGCAACCGTTTCGGCGATCAATCAGGATTTCTCGCTCGGCGCGATCGAGCAAACCGGACGCAGCCTCGACATGTCGATCGATGGTGATGGTTTCTTCACGACCCGCAACACTGAAACCAACGAAGTGTTCTTCACTCGCAACGGCAACATGCAGATCGATAGTGCAGGAAACCTGCAAGACCCCAGCGGGCAGCGTTTGCAGGCTTTTCCGGTCGATGCGACCGGAACGGTGACGAGCACGACACCAGGTGATGCAGTTGTGCCAACCACCAATGCGGCAGGGTCCGACCTTTCTAGCGTGACGATTGAAAGCAACGGGATTGTACTCGCTTCCTATGCCGACGGATCAAGCGACCCGGTTGGTCGGATCGCTTTGGCGACCTTTCCCGCCCCAGACGGGCTTCGCTCAATCGGCCAGACCAAATGGCGCGCAACCGGGATATCCGGCGCTCCGCAGTATGACAGTCCAGCCACCGGCAATCGCGGTCAGATCCTGAGCGGCACTCTAGAGCGTTCGAATGTCGATCTGGCTGAAGAAATGGTCGCTCTGATCACCGCGCAGCGCAATTTCCAGGCGAATGCGCGGGCGATCGATACCTCGACCACAATCTCGCAGACCGTGATCAACCTTCAGCGATAATCGCTGATTAGCGCCGGGGACCCGCCATGGACCGCATGATCTATTCCGCCCTGAACGGCATGAATGCCGCGATGGATCGTCAAAGGGCGACCGCGAACAACCTTGCCAACGCCTCGACTCCGGGGTTTCGCAAGGAAATTTTCGAGGTGACTCCGGCGACATTGCGGGGCGGCTCGCTCGAAGCGCGGGCCGTGGCACGCGGCGCGGTGCGCGGTGCGGATATGATGCCTTCTAAAGTCAATCCCACTGGCAAACCGCTCGATATCGCGGTCGATGGCAAAGCGTTGATCGCTTATCAGGCGCCCGGCGGCGGGGAGACTTACTCCCGCCGGGGCGATCTGCGGATCACTGCCACGGGTGTGCTCGAAAACGGCGAAGGCCTGCCGGTGCTCGGCAATGCCGGGCCGATCACGGTGCCGGCCGGGTTCGAAATCAACATTGGCAAGGACGGTACTGTCCTCGCCCGCGATCCGGCTGCGCCCGATCAGCCCGCGCAGGAACTGGACCGCATCAAACTCACCTCATCTGAAGGAAGTGCGCTCGCCAAGGGCGTCGACAGCTTCCTGAAGGTGCCTGGCGGTGGGGTTCTGCCCCTCGACCCCACCGCCACGGTCACCAGCGGCGCCTTGGAAATGTCCAATGTCGAAACCGCCGCCACCCTGGTCGACATGATCGATGCCCAGCGCGCGTTCGAACAGCGCGCAAAGATTATCAGCACCGCCAGTGATATCGACGAAGCGGGCGCAAGCCTGATGTCGCTGCGCTGATCCGCACACGTTTGAAAGGAGCATTCCATGCCCACTTCCGCCCTTCACGTCGCCCGCACCGGGCTTGAGGCTCAGGATGCACGCATGCGTGTCATCGCCAACAACCTCGCCAATATCGGTACGACCGGCTTCAAGCGCGACCGCGCAGACTTCGCGACGCTCGCCTATCAGGAACAGCGCGTTGCCGGTCAGCAATCGACCAACCAGACGGCCTATGCGGTGGGTCTCAATCTCGGCACCGGCGTGCAGGTGATGGGCACCAGTCGGATTGACACCCAAGGCACACTGAACACCACGGGCAACAGCCTCGACATTGCCCTGGACGGTCCCGGCTTCTTTCAGGTCGAGCTGCCGCCTGGCGGCCAGATCGGCTACACCCGAGCGGGCAATTTCACGCTTTCGCCCGAAGGCCAGCTGGTCACCTCGCAGGGCTATGCGGTGACTCCGCCAATCCAGATTCCGCAAGGCGCAAACTCGATCGCGATTGCCCCCGATGGCACAGTCAGCGCCACCACCGATCAAAACGCTGCCGCCGTGCAGGTGGGTCAGTTGCAGGTTGCCAGCTTCGTCAATCCGGCGGGACTGCGGGCCATCGGCGACAACTTTCTGGTTGAGACCGCAGCTAGCGGACAGGCCGATGTCGGCGCCGCTGGCCTGAATGGTCGCGGGCAGGTCCGTCAGGGCATGCTCGAAGCCTCGAACGTCAACGTTGTCGAGGAGCTGGTCGAAATGATCGAGGCGCAGCGCGCCTACGAGATCAACTCCAAGATGGTCAGCTCTGTCGACGAGATGCTGCGCAATGCCAACCAAACGCTTTGAGGGGTCTAGGCTCATGAAAAATCTGCTTTGTCTCGCGATTATCGCGGTCGCCTTGTCCGGCTGTATGGGCATGGGCGGCGGACCCAAGGCTGGCTTCGCCGCGCCGCCGCCTCCCGGCGGATTTGTCGCCGTATCGCAGTCCCAAGCGCCCGTGCCGCAGCAGCAATCCGACAACGCTGGTTCGATCTTCCAGACCGGTCAGGGATATGCGGGCCTGTATGTCGGAACCCGCGCCCGCGCTCTCGGCGATATGGTCACCATCGTGCTGGTCGAAAACACGAGCACGTCCAAAAGCACCACGGGTCAAACCGATCGCAGCGGTAGCCTTGGCCTGACCCCGCCGACCAGCGGTCCGCTCAGCTTCCTCAACCCCAATGCCCTTAATGCTGCGGGCCAGGGGTCGTTCAATGGTGGAGGCAATGCCGCACAGCAGAGCCAGCTCAACGGAACCGTCGCGGTCACCATCGCGGCGATCTACCCCAACGGAACCGCCGAAGTGGTTGGAGAAAAGCAGATGTCGCTTAGTCAGGGAGATGAATGGGTCCAGCTTTCGGGCCGCATCCGTCTGATCGACATCGACGCGAACAACCGCTTGCCGTCCTCGCAGGTCGCCAATGCCCGGATCATCTATTCGGGCAAGGGCGCGGTGCAACAGGCAAGCCGACCGGGCTGGCTGTCGCGCTTCTTCAGCTTCATTTCGCCGTTCTGATGCGCGCAGCAGGAGATAGACGATGATGTCCTATTCCAAATGGCTCGCGCTGGCGGCGGCACTGTTCCTCGCGCTGGTCCCGACCAATGCCTCGGCAGAGCGCATCCGCGATCTCGGCCAGTTCGAAGGGCTGCGATCCAACCAGCTGACCGGCTATGGAGTGGTCGTCGGGCTGCAAGGCACCGGCGACGACAATCTCGAATATGTGACCGAAGCGATGCGCGGGGTTTCCGGGCGACTTGGGCTGCAATTGCCGCCAGGTGTGAACCCGAACCTGCGCAATGCTGCGGCGGTTATCATCACTGCCGAACTGCCTGCATTTTCGAAGCCCGGCCAGCGGATCGACATCACGGTGTCGACCATTGGACAGGCGCGTAGCTTGCGCGGCGGCGCGCTGGTGCTGACCCCGCTTTATGGTGGGGACGGACAGATTTATGCGATGGCGCAGGGCAATGTCGCTGTCGGCGGGCTCGGCGTGTCGGGCCGCGATGGATCGCAAGTTTCGGTCAATGTCACAACGGTCGGACGGATCTCCAGCGGCGCATCTGTCGAGCGTGCCGTGGCCACCGGTTTCGACCGCGAAGGCACTCTGCGCTTCAACTTGCACGAGGCCGATTTCCTCACTGCTTCGCGGGTCCGCGACGCAATCAACACCCAGTTTCCCGGCATGGCCCGGATCGCCGATGGCGTAAGCATCGAGCTGACGCTGCCTTTCGGAAGCAATGAGCGCGCCGCCAAACTGGCGATGATCGAGATGCTCGATGTGACCCCGGCGCAGACCGCCGCGCGCGTCATCGTCAACAGCCGCACCGGCACGGTGGTGATCAACCAGGCGGTGCGTCTGTCGCCCGCTGCGGTGAGCCACGGCAAGCTGGTGATCCGGATCGATGAGAACCCACGGGTCGTCCAACCCGCGCCCTTCGCCAATGGAGAAACCGCCATTGAGGAAGCGACCGACATTACCGTCGAAGAACGCTCGAGCAATATCGCCTTGCTGCCCGGCGCGGCTTCGCTGAGCGAAATCGTCGATGCGCTCAACCTTCTGGGCGTTGGCGCGGCGGACCTTGTCGTGATCCTC
Organism: uncultured Erythrobacter sp.; assembly: GCF_947499705.1. Classification (NCBI taxonomy): domain Bacteria; kingdom Pseudomonadati; phylum Pseudomonadota; class Alphaproteobacteria; order Sphingomonadales; family Erythrobacteraceae; genus Erythrobacter; species uncultured Erythrobacter sp. Next base: position 821,297 of record NZ_CANMPJ010000002.1, read on the forward strand.
GAAAGCCTGAAACAGGCTGGCGCATTGCAAGCCGAGATGGTGGTGCTGTGATCCTTTCAGCTCCCTCTCTCGGCACCGATCCGCTGGAGAAAGGTCTCTCGAAAGAGCGTCTCGAGCTGCGCAAAGCGGCCGAGGGTTTCGAGGCGATCATGATCCGCCGGATGCTGGAGACGGCGCGCGCGGCAAGCTTTGCCGAGGATGCGCCGTTGACCGGCGGCGGGCTCCAGCAATTCGAAAAAATGCGCGACGAACACGTCGCCGAAATCGCTTCCTCATCGGGCTCCTTCGGGTTTGCACGGAGTATCGAGGAACAGCTCGCGCAATATGTTGATGGCAGAGAGGGCGGATAATGCCCAGTTCACTCATCACCATTGGCCGCAGCGGAGCGGCGGCGGCGCGCGCGGGGCTGGAGCTCACGGCGCAGAACATCGCCAATGCCGGCAATGCCAATTTTTCACGCCGTTCGTTGAGCCAGTCCGAACTGGTCGGCAGCGCGACGGTCGGGCTGTATTCCGGCACGGCATTCAATGGTGTGAGCCTCGGTAACATTCAGCGCGCGGACAATGCGCTTGCCCGTGATCAGGTTCGCAACACAACCAGCGATCTTGCCCGAGCCGACGCCGAATTGGCCGGATTGCGCGGGTCGGAGACGGCGCTTGAACAATCGCGCCTGTTCGAAGGGTTGGTCGATTTCGAAGCAGCACTGACACGTCTGGCGAGCGATCCGCTCGATCCGGCGCTGCGCACGGTTGCACTCGAAAGTGCACGTCAGCTCGCCGACCGTTTTCAGCTTGCCAATGGCGCATTGGATGATGCGCGCGGATTGGCACAATCACAGGTTCAATCGGGCGTTGACGAAGTCAACCGCCAGATGGCGACCCTGGCGCGGATCAACGAGCAACTGACGCGCACTGAACCGGATACTGCGGGCCAGCTTGCCCTGTTCGATCAACGCGATGCAGCGCTTGCTGCACTCTCTGAGGAAATCGGCATATCGGTCGATTTCGAAGAGCGCGGGGTTGTGAATGTACGGCTTGGCGACAGCGGCGGCGCGTTGCTGGTCGATGGAACCAGCGCAGGCACGCTGTCGGCGAGTTTTGCTGGCGACGGAACCGCCAGCTTCGATCTCGATGGAAATGCAGTTTCACCCGGAACCGGAGCGCTGGCAGGCAGAAGTGCGGCCCTGACCGCGCAGGCCGACTTCCAGGCGCAGCTCGACGATATCGCTCTGTCGACGATCACCCGCGCCAACGATGCGCAGACCAATGGCGCCGCGCAGGATGGCAGCCCGGGGCAACCGCTTTTCTCGGGATCGACGGCTGCGGACATTGCGCTCGCGCTCGGATCGCCGAATGGCCTTGCGACCGCTCCGGCAGGCTCGCCCGCCGGTAGCCGCGATGCCACCAATCTCACCGCCTTGATCGCTGCCATCGGTGCGAGCGATGGCCCGGTCGCCGGGTCGGACGCGCTGCTGCTCGGCATTTCCAGCCGGATTTCCGGGCAGGAAACCACTCGCGCAGCGCTCGCGACCATTGCCGAAAGCGCGCAGGGGGCTTTGCTGTTCGAAACCGGCGTCGATCTCGACACCGAGGCTGCCAATCTCGTCCGGCTTCAGCAGGCATTCGAAGCGAATGGCCGCGTGATTCAAGTCGCCGCCGAACTGTTCGACACCGTTTTGAGCCTGCGTTGAGGAGGCGATAGACGATGAGCATCATCAACAATTCCACCAGCGCATTTTACCAGCGCTCGCTTGGTCAGATGACCGCCTTGCGCGACTCGATTGAGACGCTGCAGACCCAGATCGCAACCGGCCAGCGGCTTGATCGCGCCTCGCAGGACCCCGCAGCAGCGGCACGACTGCGGGCGATCGCCCGAAGCGAAGGCCTGCGCGAGATCGAGGAAGAAAACGCGATCAAGCTTTCGCAGGATCTGACCTCGGCAGCGACCGAACTCGAAGGGATCAGCGAGATCATCTCGCGCGCCCGCGAACTCGCTTCGCAGGCGGGCAGCGACACCAATGGGCCGAGCGCGCGCGAGGCCATCGCTGCCGAACTTGAGCAACTCAGTGAGGAGCTGTTCACCCGCGCCAATGGGCTGACACTGACTGGTGAGCCCTTGTTCGCCGGGACCGCTGGCGCGCCAGCCTACACTCGCGCCGCTGATGGAACCGTGACCTATAACGGCAACGGTGATCAGGGCGCCGTGCCAGTGGCACCCGGTACAGAAATCGAGCGCGGGGTAACCGGTCCGCAGGTGTTTGAATTCGACGTTGGCGGCACGCCGACCGACACATTTGCTTTGCTAAGCGGACTGGCCAGCGCCCTGCGCGGCGGTGCCGCTGATCCGGGGGCGGTCGCGCGCGATGCACTCACTGGGCTGGATGCTGCACTTGATGCCTCGACCCGCAACCAGACCGTGATCGGCACGCGCCTCGCATGGGTCGAAGTCGTGCAGCAGAACCAATTCGAACGCTCCATCGCTACTGCGGAGGAGCGTTCGGAAATCGGCGACACCGATGTCGGCGACACCATCGCTCGGTTGCAACAGACGCTGACCGCGCTCGAAGCGACGCAGACCACCTTCACCCGCGTCAGCTCGCTGACCTTGTTCAACGCGCTGTAATCAGGAGTAACCGCCGTGTTCGCCGCGATCGGTATCGTCGTTCTAATCGTGCTCGTTTTCGGCGGGTATATGCTTGCGGGCGGCTCCATGGGGCCGATCCTGGCCGCACTGCCGCTCGAAATGATGATGATCGGCGGGGCAGCGCTCGGCGCGACGCTGATTGGCAACTCGATGCACGAGATCAAGCTGCTTGGCGGCGGGCTTGGCAAGGTCTTCAAAGGTCCAAAATACACCGATCAGGATCACCTCGATGCGATTGCACTGTGCAGCAAGCTCATGAAATTGCTGCGGGCCGAAGGCGCAGTTGCGCTCGAAAGCCATGTGACCGACCCTGAAAGCTCGGCGATTTTCAGCGAGTATCCGAACCTGCAAAAGGACACGGTTGTCCGCAACCTGATTTGCGATCCGCTGACGCTAATGGTCGTCTCCTCTGGTACGCTCGATACCCATGCGGTCGAGGATGTGATCGACAATGCGATCAAGACCCAGCTGCACGAAATGGATGAGCCGCAGCATGCGATTCAGTCGCTGGCCGATGCGTTCCCGGCGCTGGGCATCGTCGCAGCGGTTCTGGGCGTGATCAAAACCATGGGCTCGATCAACGAGCCCCCCGAAGTGCTCGGCAAGATGATTGGCGGCGCACTGGTTGGTACATTCCTGGGAGTGTTGCTTGCGTATGGTTTCGCCGGACCGATGGCGAGCCGATTGAAGCAGGTGAACACCCACGATCAGCAGATATTCCATTCGATCAAGCAGGTGATCATCGCCTCGCTGCACGGCTATCCTCAGCCACTCGTGCTCGAAGCCGCGCGATCTGGCCTGCCACCGGCGCACCGTCCGCAATTGACCGAGTTGCTCGATATGATGCGGGGCAAGTGAGATGGCGGAAGCTGATCCGACCCAGTCGAGTGAAGGCCTTGCTGCAGCGGCAGCGCTTCCGCCAATCATCGTCAAGAAGATCACGATCGAGGAAGGCGGCCATCACGGCGGCGCTTGGAAGGTCGCCTATGCCGATTTCGTGACCGCCATGATGGCGTTCTTCCTGCTGCTGTGGTTGCTCGGCGCGACCACCGAAGACCAGCGCAAAGGACTCGCCGATTACTTCACGCCGACGCTGGTAAAGATGCGGCAAGGGAGCGCGGGTTCGGATGGGATGCTGGGCGGCAGCTCCATCACCGACGTCGACAATTATCCCAACGCGGCCGGGCAAACAGGCACCAAAGCCATTACCATCCCGCGCGCTGCCAAAGGTGGCCCGGTCGAAGGCGGCGGGCGCGGCGAGCAAAAAGCGGAAAAGATGCAGAAGATCCGCGAAGAGATCGAACAGCGTCTGCAGGAGAAGAAGCGTGTGCGGCACTTGGTTCGGCAAGTCCGCGTGCAAAGCTCGCCCGAAGGCATTCGCATCGATTTGGTCGATGACGCTGACTTTTCGATGTTCGCTCTGGGCACGACGATCCTGACCAACGAAGCGCGCACCTTGCTAGAAGTGATCGGCGAAACGCTGGAGGATCAGTCGGCGCAATTGATCGTGCGTGGGCACACGGACTCGCTGCCGTGGCGTTCCGGGATTGTCGCAAACAACTGGTCTCTGTCAGCGGGCCGCGCCGAGGCGACCCGTCAGGCGCTGATGCTTCAGGCCATTCCCGAAAACCGCTTTGCCCGGATCGAAGGCGTTGCCGACCGCGAACCACTGATTGCGGGCGACCCTGCCGATCCGCGCAATCGCCGGATTTCGGTTCTGCTGCTTGATCCGGGTGCCGCTGGTGGCCGCCCAATGCGCCGCGCGCCGCAGCTAAGCGAAAACACGGAAGAGACGCAGCCGACCTCGTAAACCATGTCCGTTTAGCCGTGCTGGCCATCACTGGATGGAGAGCACGATGACCGACACGATCCTGCCGCACGAATTGCCTAGCGCGCTTGAGCATGCGCCCGGCGGCGTCAAAGTGCTCTCGCTCGACTGTTTCGACACGCTTTTGTGGCGGGATTGTCATGCGCCTAGCGATGTTTTTGCCGAACTGAATAGCTTGCTACCGCGCCAACGGATGGCGGGTGAGGCCAGCGCGCGCAAAGCCGAAGCGACCTTGCGAGGGCGCAACGAAGTCGCGCTACCTGCCATTTACGAATATGCAATGGAAGGTGCGGACCGCACTGCCCGCGAAGCTGCGATTGCGGAGGAATTGGCGGCAGAAGCGCGCGCCTGTTTCGCGTTTGAGCCGACGGTCGAATTGATGCGCAACGCCAAAGCGCAAGGGCTCAAAGTTATCATCGTCAGCGACACTTATCTGGATGCCGCGCAGCTGCGTGAGCTGATCGCGGCCTCTGCGGGGACTGAAGTGGCCGATCTGATCGACACTGTCATCGTTTCCTCGACCGCAGGAATATCCAAAAGCCAGGGTCTGCTTGCGCGGGCGCTCAAGGCCGTGAAGTGCCGCGCGCACGAGGTTCTGCATATTGGCGACAATCGCAAAGCCGATCTCGATGGCGCGCGAGCGCTCGGCATCCCGGCGCTGCATCTTGTGCAGTTCGGTGAGGCGGCCAAGCAGCGACTGCGTTTCGAGCGCGCGTGTCAGCAACTTGCGGGCGAAACTAAAGGCAGTATTCGCGGGCTTCAACCGCACCGCGCGCTGCTGGCTCGGGACGAACCGCAGATCACCGATCCGGCCAAGGCACTGGGCTACACGGTGCTGGGGCCGGTGTTTTATGGTTACGAGCAATGGCTGCGCGATGAGGCGAAACAGATCGAGGAGGAGCGCGGCGGCACAGTCCATTGGCTGTTCCTGCTGCGCGACGGGCATTTGCCGCATCTGATGCACCAGATTGCGGGCGAAGCAGAAAGCACCGCTCGGGTCGAGATTAGCCGTTTTGTGGCCACTGCTGCTTCACTCACTACGCGCGAAGCTTATGAGAAACATGTCGCGCTCGAACACGGGCTCAATCCCGGCACGCTGGCGCGACAGATGCTGTTCACCGATGATGAAATCGCCAGCATTGTTGGCGAACCGGAGAGCGATGCCGAGAAGTCCGAAGCCGCCCACCGTTTGCTGAATGAACTGCGCAGAGGTCAGCGGCAGAAGCTCACCCGCAGGCGCTCGCGCGCCTTTGCGGATCGGCTCGTCGCGCATGTTCGCGCCGCGGTCGATCCGCAGCCGGGCGATACGCTGATGCTGGTCGACCTGGGGTACAATGGATCGGCGCAGAACCGGGTCGATCGCCTGTTGCAAGACGCATTCGACGTGCATGTCGCGGGACGTTACCTGATGCTGCGTGAGATGACCGCGAGCGGTCTGGACAAGAAGGGCCTGATCGATACGCGCCATTTTGCGCCCGATTTCCTTGAGGCGTTGTGCACCAATGTCGCTGTGATCGAGCAGCTTGCGACGTGCGAGCTAGGATCGGTGATCGATTACTCCGATGAAGGCGAGCCAATCCGCAAGGAAAGCTCAGTCAAAGGCAAGCAAAGCGCTGTGCGTACATTGGTGCAGGCGGGTGTTTGCGATTTTGGCAAAGCGGCGCTCGATCCGCCAATTATCCGCGTCCACAATCCGTACAGTGAGCGCGGCTGGCGCGAGACGGCGGCGAGCGTGCTCGCCCGTTTCATGTTTTTGCCGCAACCAGGCGAATTGGATGTGGTCAAGAGTTTCGAACATGACGTGAATATGGGCAGCGAGCGCATGGTTCCGCTGTTTGATGCCGCTCACGCCCACGATGGGATGCGGCGCCGCGGTCTGTTCTACATGAAGGGTTCGTCGCGCATGTTCCTGCCGGCCGAACTGGCGCAGGAGGATATGAGCACGCGGCTCTCGCTGTTCACCCAGATGCGCTTTGGGCTGGGGCTGACCTATGACGACTTTGCGCCCGCCCAGATCGGCATCCCCGCTTTGTATGTCGGAGCGACCGACAGTTCCCGAACATCAATCGCAGCCAAGCCGACCCATGACGGCTATTTTGCTGCCCGGTTGCCGATCGGCGATGCGGGTCAGGCAATCGCGCTCCAGATTGGCGCCGCTTGCGAGTGGGTTGAGATCGAGAGCGTTACCCGTTCGCCGATCAAATCGCTCAAGGGTGGGGCTCTCAATGATGACATGCCTGAGCCAATCGCGGCGCAGCTCGATGCCATGGCAGAGCACGCGCCGGGGATCTATGAATGCACTGGCGAGAATGCCCTCATCCTCGTCACACCCAATGCTGCACCGCGAAACGGCGACCCGCAGATGATCGAGATTGTGTTTCGACCTTTGCGTTTGCGCGGCGAAGCGCAGGCTGCGACCAAGAGCTCATCCAGTATGGCTGGTCAGGCACTTGCGCGGCTCGGCCAGGCTGCTGCGTAGAACTTCCCGAATTCAAATCCACCAACGGCAAAAGCCCGGGACCTTTCGGTCCCGGGCTTGCCTGCCAACCCCCGGCGGGGCGAATGGCGAGGTCCAGTTACCGCAGCAGTGAAAGGACGTTCTGCTGCGACTGGTTGGCCTGAGCGAGCATGGCTGTCGAAGCCTGCCCCAGGATCTGCGCCTTCGCGAGGTTGGTCGATTCCGAGGAGAAGTCGGCATCTTCGATCCGCGAGCGGGCGTCGGTCAGGTTGGCTGCTGTCGTGGTCAGGTTGTTGATCGCAGAGTCGAGCCGGTTCTGCCCGGCACCCAGCGATGAACGCGCCGTGTTCACATCACTCAGCGCAGCATCCACATTGGTAATCGCGGTTGCAGCGTTCGTGCTCGAAGATACGTCGAGCGCGGCGGCATCAATGTTGGTGCCGTCGATTGCGGTGCTGGTCAGCGTTACGCTGCGACCGGCGTCGATGGCGATATCGACGGTTACGTCGGTGCCGCTGGTCGTGCTGAACAGGGTGACGCCGTTAAAGTCGGTGTTCGAAAGAATGTCGCTGATTTGCGACGCAAGCTCGGTGACTTCAGTGTCGAGGAAACCGCGATCTTCCGCATCCAGCGTACCATTGGTCGACTGGATCGCCAGTTCACGAACACGCTGCAGCATGTTGGTGACTTCTTCCAGCGCGCCTTCTGCGGTTTGTGCCAGAGCGATGCCGTCATTGGCGTTACGAATGCCCTGGTTGATGCCGCGAATGTCAGAGGTGAAGCCGGTCGCGATCGACAGGCCGGCGGCGTCGTCGCTGGCGCTGTTGATGCGGCGGCCGGTCGAAAGACGCTCCATTGCGTCGCCGAGCATGTTGCCGGCCTGTGCGCTCGCATTCTGAGCGCGAAGAGCCGAAACGTTGGTGTTGATAACTGCCATTGGTGAAACTCCCGATTGGTCCATGCAGTGCGAAAGGGGCCGCAGCTGCTGGAGCTAAGAGCGACCATCCGCCGGAATGTTTAAGGGCATGAATTTTCAGCGCTGATTTCGCTGCCCCGATGGCAAGGTTTGATCAGAGGCATCCCGCGTATGCGCGCGAGGCCAAGATACCCAATCGCACGCTCATAGGTGGTCCTACGGGGGCTTAAGTTTTGCATATCTTGGCCGGAGGGGCGGCAATTCATGTCCACCAAAGGGGAAATCGTGTGGAAATGACTACGTCGCTTGACGATCAGACTATGCTTAACGTTCGACCAAAGGATTCGGCACTGCACGAACGGCACCGCGCTTTGCTCGGCCCGACTTTGCCGCTGCTCGGCACAAACTGGCAGCGGGGTCGGCTTTTGCTGGGCGAAGAAGGCCGCTTCGACTGCCCGCCGGGCGGTCGCCGCAGCGACATGGTCGAACTCGACCTGCGTCAGGCTGAGGCTCCGTCGCTTTCGTCTCTGAGCGAGAATCGCGTCGCGCTTTCTTACAATGCCGCTTCGCTCGATGCGGCGCGCGCGGCCATGATTGCCAGCGCGGCACAAGGCGGATGGCCGATCGCAGGCGATGAGAAAAGTCTCGCGCTGCTGACGCTCGCCGAGCGTATCGCCAAAAGCGAGATTCCCGTCCTGCTCGAAGGACCAACCGGCACCGGCAAGGAAGTGTTCGCGCGCTTCGTCCACCGCATGTCGAAGCGGGCCAGCGGGCCATTCGTTGCGGTCAATTGCGCCGCCATGCCCGAAGCGATGCTGGAAGGATTGCTGTTTGGCCACCGAAAGGGCGCATTCACCGGCGCAAGCGACGCGCGCGAAGGGCTATTCCGCGCAGCCGATGGTGGAACCTTGCTGCTCGACGAGATTGGTGAGTTGCCACTCGCACTTCAGGCAAAACTGCTGCGCACCTTACAGGAAGGCGAGGTTCTGCCGCTCGGCGCGACCAAGCCGATCAAGATCGATGTTCGGATTGTCGCCTGCACCAACCGCACGCTGTCCGCCGAGGTCGAAGCCGGAAGGTTCCGCGAAGACCTGCTCTATCGCATCAATGTCTTCCCGCTCGAACTCGCCGCTCTGCGCGATCGGCGCGGCGATATTGCGCCACTGGCCTTTGGCATGTTGCTGCGCCACGCCTGCCGTTCAGGAATGCCACAATGGTTGACCGGACAGGCACTGGCGCTGCTCGCCACGCATAATTGGCCGGGCAATGTTCGCGAGCTTGAGAATGTCATTCGCCGGGCGATCCTGCTTGCAGGCGAAGAGGCGCGGATCGGCTCCGAGCATATCGTATTCGATCAACCGGTGCGCGGCGTCGCCAGTGACGGCACAATCCCTGCTCCGAGCACGGCGGGTGGTTCGCTCTCCGATGTTGCTTTCCAATCCGAAGCGCAGGCGATCTTGGCCGCGCTCGACGATCACAAAGGCCACCGCGCCAATACTGCACGCAGCCTCGGCATATCCGAACGAACTTTGCGCTATCGCCTCGCTTCGATGCGGGAATCCGGCCTGCTTGCCGCGGGAGGTGAAGCATGAGCGCGATCCGCCCGACTTCGGGTCTGCAAGACGTGTTGGCACTCCGTCAGGAAGTGCTGGCGCGTAGCCAGGCGCTGAAAAATGTTCGCGCGGCCTCGGCGGCTGAACCGACTCAAGGCGCAGCTCCGGCTGCGCCTACCGCGCCCGCCGCAAACTTCGGCGACACGCTCGGCAATGCTCTGGAGCAAGTCAGCGCCGTGCAAAAACGCTCGGGCGACATGCAGACCGCTTACGAACGCGGTGAAGTGACCGACATCGCCCAGGTGATGCTGGCGCGGCAGGAAGCAGGCGTAGCCTTCGAGGCGACCCTGCAAGTGCGCAACAAATTGCTGTCGGCGTATCAAGACATCATGCGGATGGGGAGCTGATAAGTGGCTGATGCAGCTATTCCAGCGACCGCCGGTGGCGGCGGGCTTCCGGCGAACACTCCGGGGCTGACGCAAGTCTCACCGGGCGATTGGCGCGCGCGGTTGGCGGGTTTCACCAGCCAGCCTGCGTTTCGGCGGGCCTTGCCAGCGATTGTGGGCGTGGGCGCGATTGCGACGGTCGCGGCGCTCTACCTCGCGATTGCCCAGGGCCCGCAGCGCATTCTGTTTTCCGACCTGACCGATGGTGAGCGGGCCAAAGTGGTCGAAACGCTCGAACGCAGTGGCATTGGATACTCGATCGACAGTTCCACCGGCGTGATGACCGTTTCCGAAGATGATCTCTATCGCGCACGATCACTCGTCGCGACCGAAGGCAGCCTGCCAGCACCCCAAGGGGCCAGCGATATGCTCGATTCCATCCCGCTCGGCAGCAGCCGGACGCTCGAAGGCGAGCGGCTTAAGATGGCACGCGAGCGTGAATTGATGCTGACGATCCGCGAGATCGACGGGATCGAAGGTGTCCGCGTGCATCTGGCAACACCGGAGCGATCTGTGTTTGTGCGCGACGCCAGCGCTCCCAGCGCATCTGTGATGGTGCGGCTCGTGAGCGGGCGTTCGCTGTCGCAAAGCCAGGTCGATGCGATCGTCAATCTCGTCTCAGGCTCGGTTCCCGGTTTGACGTCTGACGCTGTGCGGGTGGTGGACCAGAACGGACGGCTGCTCTCATCCAAACGCGAAACAGCGCTCGATGGTCTGACGTTGCAGCGCGAATTCGAAGCGAAATTGCGCGAGCAGGTGACAGCGTTGCTGACACCGCTGCTCGGCGAAGGCAATTTCTCCAGCCAGGTACAGGTCGAACTCGATCAGAACGAGATTACCTCGGCGCGTGAAAGCTATGAACCCGATGGAGTGATCCGCAGCGAGAGTGAGCGCAACTCGACCCGAGCCGCGGGCACCGGTCCGGGCGGCATTCCCGGCGTCACGGCGAACACGCCTCCGCCCGATGCGGAACTGGTCGACGGCGCGCCGGAACCGGGCGCAATCGAAGGTGAAGAAGGAGCAGGTGCTGCGACCCCAACCGACACCGAAACATCGTTCCAGCGCAATTATGAGCTCGGGCGCGAAGTGGCGGTAACCGCAACCCGTCCGGGCGGTCTGGTCAAGCTCTCCGTCGCCGTCGCCATCAGCGAAGCCGCGCTCGAAGCCGCCTCTCCGCTTACAGCCGAGCAAGTGCAGGACCTCGTCAGCGCCGCAGTTGGTGCGAGCGATGATCGCGGCGATCAGGTGCAGGTCGTGGTGAGCGCTTTCGAGTCCACCGAGATGGAGCCGCTCGCTTTCTACGAACAGCCGTGGTTCGCAATGGCCGTGCGCAATGGCGTGGCCTTGCTGGCAGTGTTGCTGGTGCTGCTTCTGGCGGTGCGGCCGCTGATCACGCGAGTGAAGGGTTCAAAGGACGAAGCAAATGACGGGGACGACAATACCGAGCAGCTGACCGATGAGAGCGGTAAACCCATCGTGATCGAAGCGGCAGCCGGAACGTCAGGCGATCCAACAAGTGACCTGCCGCAGCAGGTTGAACTCGCCCGGCGTCTCGCCGCCTCGCAGCCGGAACGCGCGGTTGAGGCGCTGCAACGCATGCTCGAACCGCCTGCCGCAAAAGCGGGTGAGGGAGCGGCCTGATGACCAGCGAAGACGCCATCGAAACAGAAGAACGTCCGGACGAGGCTCCGAAGCAGCTTCTAAGCCGCGTCGACCGCGCAGCCGTATTTCTGATGCTGCTGGGTGACGAGGAGGCTGCCAATCTGCTCGCGCGGCTCGACCCGACTGAGCTCGAAACACTCGGCAGCGCTATGGTCGCCATGGGCGACATCGATCAGGAACGGATCGCGGAGGCATTGCGGGACTTTGTCAACGAGGCGGACCGCGAAATCCTGCCCGCAAAGGATCGGAGCGCGCAGGTTCGCACCATGCTCGAGCGATCGCTCGGCAGCACCAAAGCCGAAAGCATGATGCAGCGGATTGAGCCCGAAGCGCGCCCGCGCAGCATCGAAATGGCGCGCTGGCTGGCGCCTAGTGTGCTGCTGAAACTGGTCGAAGACGAACACCCGCAAGTGATCGCGGCTTTGCTGCTGATGCTGGAACCCGAGCCCGCCGCCGAGGTGCTTTCCGCACTGCCCGAAGACGTGCAATCGGCGGTCGTTACCCGGGTTGCGCAGATCGGCCCCGTCTCATCGCAAGCCATTGGCATGATCGACAGCCTGCTCTCGCAGCGGATCGGCGCAAGCTTCGGGGCGAACACCCTGACGCTGGGAGGACCGCGCGAAGCGGCGAACCTGATCAACCTCGCCGAAGGCGAAGTGGCCCGGACTGTTCTACCGAGCATTGCCCAGATCGACCCTGCGCTCGCCGAAGCCATCGAAGACGAGATGTTCACCTTCGAAATGCTGCTCGAACTCGATCGTCAGGCGATGGGCAGGCTGCTTCGCGATGTCGACAACGAGGCATTGGTGGACGCGCTCAAGGGTCTCAAAGAGGCGCAACGCGCGCCATTCTTTGCCTCTATGTCGAGCCGCGCCGCCGATGGCATCAAGGATGAAATCGACATGCGTGGTCGCCTGGCCAAGAGCGAAGTCGAAGCCGCACAGCGCAAGATTGTCGAGGTCGCACGTGCGCTCGCCGATCAGGGTGAAATCGCGATTGGAAGCGACGATGGCGAATTCGTCTGAGTGGTTTGATCAGTTGGCAGCTCCGGAGCGCTCGCAGCCGCAATGGATCGCGGCGCTCAGCGGGCGTGACGGGTTTCAGCCCGGGTCGCCATTTGCTTCCGCGCCGGCGGCAGCTCAAATCGAGTCCATACCTGAGACGCCTACGGAGCAGCCCAAGCAAAATGCCCTAGCCCGTGCCTTTGCCGAGGGCGAAGCCGCCGGACGCGCTGCCGCCGAAGCCGAAGCAAAGGCCGAACGGGACCGCCAGCGCGACATTCGCCTGACCTTCCGCGCGTTCGACCAGGCAGCGCTCGACAGCCTGGCGAGCGAGCTTTCCGACACCGTCATCGCTCTGTGCGAGCAGGTGCTTGAGGCCAGCGCAGTCGACCGCGAAGGCTTGATCGAGCGCTGTCAGTGGGCGGCCCGAAGGATCGGCAGCGGGGCTGGTCAATCGACATTGCACCTGCACCCCGACGACATTGCTATGCTGGGCAAGGACGCGCTCGCCGATTGGGAAGTGCAGGCCGATCCCGCTCAAATGCGCGGGTCGTTGTTGCTCGAAGGGCCGGATGGCGCGGTGCGCGATGGTCCCGCCGAATGGCGCCGCGCGATTGCCGAGGCCGTGCGCGGATGATCGCCGAATTGCAGCTCGAACTCGCGCGCATGCGCAGCGCCTCGTTGACGGCGGGGCCGGTGCTGACCGGGCGCGTGGTCGCCTGCGATGGCGGATTGGTCGAGGTGGCGGGACTGCCGCTCCCAATCGGATCGCTGGGTGCGATCGAGACCGAAGAAGGGGGTGAGAGCCTGGCCGAGGTCATAGGATTTCGCGCCGGGCATTCGCTGATGATGCTGCTCGGCGACACAGTCCTGTTGCGGCCCGAAGCGGTGGTTCGTGCTTATGGTGATCCGGGCACGGTACGTGTGGGCGAAGCGCTGTTAGGCCGCGCGGTCGATGGCCTTGGTCAGCCGATCGATGGCGGTCCAAGTGTGGATTGCGCGACGCAGTGGCCGCTTGCGGGCAGACGCGAAGGTGCACTCGAACGCGCCCCTGTGACGGAACCTTTCGACTGCGGCATCCGCGCAATCAACGCGCTTGCGACGATGGGCGTGGGTCAGCGAATGGGTGTGATCGCGGGATCGGGCGTCGGCAAATCGGTGCTGATCGATACGATTGCCGGACACGCTGTCGCCGACATCACGGTCGTCGCGCTGATTGGAGAGCGAGCGCGGGAAGTATCGGATTTTGTGGCGCGGCATATGGCCGGATCGCAGCGCGGGCGGATGGTGGTGGTCGCGGTGCCCGCCGATCATGCACCGAATTTGCGCCTTCGCGCGGCGCAATATGCCACCAGCGTCGCTGAGCATTTTCGCGCGCAGGGTAAGCGCGTGATGCTGATCCTCGACAGCCTTACCCGCGTTGCTCATGCGGCGCGGGAATTGGCGCTAGTGCTCGGCGAACCCGGCGCGGCGCGCGGCTATCCCCCTTCCGCATTGGCTGCGGTCACCAAACTGGTCGAGCGCGCGGGCAATTCTGCGCGGACCGGCGGCGCAGTGACGGGCCTCTATACGGTGCTCGCCGATGGCGACGACGCGCAAGACCCGGTGGTCGATACAGCGCGAGCCATCCTTGATGGGCATATACTATTGTCCCGCGATCTGGCGCAGCGCGGCCACTACCCGGCGATTGACGTACCTGCCTCGCTTAGCCGGGTGATGCAGGATCTCGTTTCGCCCGAGATCGGCGAGGCCGCGCGGCGACTTCGCGCTTTGATCGCCACGCGCGAGGACAATCGCGATCTCGTTATGATGGGGGCCTATCGCGCTGGCTCTGATCCCGTGCTCGATCAGGCGCTTGAACTCTCCCAACCCATTGATGCCTTTCTTCAGCAACCGCGCGGGGAAGCGGTCAGTCTGCCCGAGGCGCAAGCGCAATTGGCCAGCGTGATTCCGCATGCGTGAACGCAGAGCGTTGCGGCTGACCGAGCGCCAGACCATACTCGCGCGGATCGCCCGCCGCGATGCGATGACCGCGCTTGCCGACACGCTCGACGAAGAAGCCAAGAGCGCATCGCTCGCCGAACGCAGCCGGGCCATGGCGCGCGAATACGGACAGCGTGCGGTCACTGGCGTCGCAGCCGACTTGCGCGAACTCAGCGCTTTGGCCAGCGGCCTCGCCAGTCTTGCCAAGGATGCCGACAATGCCCGCGAGGACGCGCGGCAGCAGGCGGACTGGCAGGTGGAAACGCTCGCCGAAACCGAAAGCCGCCTGAAGCGCCTGGAAGAGCGCGGCGCCGAAGCGCGCCGGGCCGTGATGCGGTCCGAAGAATTACGCAAAACCCCGATTCCGGAGGGAATGGCCAAAGGAATGGCCAAAGGAATGGCCAAAGGAATGGCCAAAGGAATGGCACGCAAGCTGCATAGGCCTGAGCAAACTTCATCAAGGACCAAGAGATGATTCCACTTCTGCCCGAATTGACCGCGCCATCCAACACGCCAAAAGCGGTGTTTGGTCCGCCAACAGCGAAGCTGTTGCAGGACGGGTCGCTGGAGCAGGACGGTGGGGCAAAGAGCGCCGCGATCGCGTTTGACGATTTGATCACAGCCGCGTTCAAGACCCCCGAGCCAGCTACCGAACCTGTTGTGCGAGGTTTTGATGTGTCGGCCGACACGATAACGACGCCCGACCTCAAAGCTCAGCCCGGCAGGGGATTGCCTGATCTCGGCAAGGATGTGCCGGACATTGCCGGGATTTCGGTTTCGCCGCCGACTACACATACGCAGCCGATTGCTATGCCCAAGCCGCAGCCCGACCCTGTGCCAGCCGAAACCAGCATCGTAGCAATTCCCGAAGCGGTTTCGACCTTTGTTGCAGAGTCGCAGAAAGGTCCTCCGGCAAAGCCAGCGGAGACAGGGCCAGACCTTCGCCCTGAGGAGCCGCAAAACTTGCCGGACCCCCAGCAGGATACGGGTGGACATGAGACTGAGAATTCTCCGTTGGCGGCCAAGGTTGCCGCAGCAAGACCGGTCGCCGAGCATCAGACTGACGCGCCGGCCGCTCTAATCGATCCTGCGCAGATCAATTCCAAACTGGAGTCAGAGCCAGCAAAGGCAGCTCCTGCTGCTAAGGAAGAGCCGGCCTTGGTCGCTGCACCACTGCCGCCGAGAAATATGCGCGCCGACCAGTCTGTGACCGATGATAAGCGGCGGCGCTTGCCAATAACAGTGCGACCCGAAGTGCCGCTTGCCGACCCACCGCGAGCTGCGATTGAGAAGGCCGAGCCTGAACTTGCTCCCCGCGTCGCTCCAAAAGTTGAATCGGGCCCAGCGCTTTCGTCACACCAAACGCCCGTCCCGGCGGCACTCACTTCTCTGACAATTGTTGATACGGCGCAATCCGCGCAGCCCCAACCAGCACCAGCTCCCGCCGCGCCTGCCTTTCAACCCTCACCTGGCACGCTCTCACCCACCTCTGAGATCCGAGCCGAAGCGCGCGTGATCCCGCAGATCGAGCAAGCTATCGACGCGCTGGCCGATGCGCGCGAAGCCGGACGGACTACGCGGCCTGAAGTCCTGCTGCGGCATGGCGAGTTTGGCCTCGTCAGCATGCGGCTCGATGCGGCAGGCGGCGATCTGCGCGCCACACTTGCGAGCCGCGATCCGGGATTCGTTCCAGCGATCCAGGCTGCACTCGGCGAGCGCGCTGTGGCGGCTTCAAGCGAAACTGCAACCAGCCACAACCAGCAGCGCGGTCAGGAACAGGGCCAAAACAGCGGCAATTCCCAGACATTCTCCGGCAATTCGGGCGGATTCGGGCAAAACTACGGGTCTTCCCCAGGGTCATCGCAAGGGTCGCCTCAACCACGAATGGCCCAGCAGGACACCACACCGCACGGGGCCGATGAAAGCAATCGTTCCGGTGCAGCAGAAACGCCTTCATCGATCGCTGGAGGCGGCGGAGTGTTTGCCTGAGTCCTCGCCCGTTGGGGCGTCGCAGGCGTGAGGAGATAGGATTTCATGGCCAAGGCGAAAGACAAAGCCGACGGCAATGCCGAAGAGGCCAAGCCCAAAGGCGGGATGATGAAGATGATCATCGTCGCGCTGCTGATGCTCGTCGTCGGCGCGGGCGGTGCCTATGGCGCATTTGCTGCCGGACTGCTTGGCGGCGGCGAGGAGAGCGGGCCCGACGTGCCAAAACTGGTGCGCAAAGGTGAGGCCGATCCCTACGCACCCGCTGGCGGCAAAGACAAAGACGCCGGCGATCCAGTCTATGGCGAAGGCGGTAGCGAATTCCGCACCGCCTATTACAGTTTCGAAGAGAGCTTCACCTCCAATCTGTCCGACTCCCCCGGTCTGATCCAGGTCGATCTGGCGGTCTCGACCCAGCATGACGGGCGCGTGCTGCAATGGGTCAAGAACCATGAACTGGCGATCCGCTCGGCATTTCTGGTGCAGCTGGCCGCGACGCCCGAGGAAGACGTCTACAGCCCCGAAGGCCGCGACAAGCTCTCCAAGCGCCTGACCGATGCGGTCAACGGCGTTCTGGAGGAGCATGAAGGCTTTGGCGGGATCGATTCAGTCCATTTCGAAGCGTTTCTCGTCCAATGAGGATGGCGCAGACATTCGAGGCCGCACGGCCAGCGGCGCAGCATTGCGCCGAGCTGACCATGCGCGGTCCGCGCCCGGAAGAGCGCGCCGACAATCTTGCGGCCTGGCGGCGCGATATCGGCAAGGCTCTGTCCGAAGGGCTCGGCGCTCTTCTGTCGGGCGGAAAGATCACCGCGACACTAGGCGACGCGGAATGGCTAAACGGCCAAGAAGTGTTCGACCGGATCGGCGCGATTGCGGCCAATTGCCTGCTGCGCTGCGGCGAGGACACGTCCACAATGCTCCTGTCATTTGACTGCGCGACAGCGATTGCGCTGACCGACAGGTCATTCGGCGGATCCGGCAAAATACCCGACGAGTCACCCGAACAATTGCCGCGCTCCGCAAGTCTGATGGTTGATCAGCTCGCTGCCACGATTGCAGATGTGATTGCTACAGCCAGCGGCGATCAGTCGAGTGGAAATGGCGAGGTGATCATACGCAGCGAAAGCGCGTCTCGGTTGAAACCGTTTGGCTTGGCCACGCCCTGCGCCGCGTTCACAATCGAGTTCGGCGAAGCGGACGGACCCAAGTGGAAAGCGCTGATCGCCGTCGCGAAGGATATGCTGGATGGACTGCTACCGGGCATGGGGGCAGGCGCACGAAAAGCCCGTTCGTCGGTCGGACCTGCCGATGGCGGCGCAGCGCCCTTTGCTGCCATTCCCCTTCCGCTCGAAGCCGTGCTGGCCGAATTCGACCTGTCGCTGGGCAAGCTCGAAAAGCTCTCACCCGGCGACCGCATTCCGATCGCCGTCCCGCGCGATGTGCCTTTGCGCATCGGCTCGCAGGTGATGGCCCAGGGCAGCGTCGGAACGCTCGAAGATCGCATGGCAATTCGCCTCACACGCATCAGTCAGGGAGCATCGATCCGATGACCGCCTTCAACCCCGCGCTCCATCGTTTCGGCGATGTCACCGTGCGTCTTTCGGTCGAACTCGGCCGTACCGATATGCCTTTGAAAGAGGTGCTCGCACTGGGCGAGGGCAGCGTTGTGCCGCTCAACCGGCTGACCGACGAGCTACTCGACGTGACCGCCAATGGCCGCGTGATCGCGCGGGGGGAAGTCGTGGCGGAGGACGGGCGCTTCGCTCTGCGGATCGTGAGCCTTGCGGGCGATGAGGAAGGCGCCGCACCGCCCGCACCTGCAAGCACCGATACGCCTGCTGTACCGACGCTTGATGAGGCGGATACGGGCGCATGATGGTCGAATATTTCCTCCGGCTGGCGCTGCTGCTGCCGCTGCTGGGTCTGATGATCTGGGGCAGCCTCAAGCTGACGCGTTACCTGCAGGGCCGGATGGTAGGCGTGCAGGGTAAGGCGCGCTCAGTGCGGCTGATCGAGACCACTTTGCTGTCGCCCGGATTGAAGCTGGCCGTGGTGCGGTTTCACGACCGCGAGATCCTGCTCGGTTGTTCGCGCCAAGGTTTGGTGCGTCTCAGTGAAGCCGATGCGCGCGCCGACGACGGTGTCGCTGCGCCGGAGCAAGACTGATGAACCGCTCTCCAGCGATCATGGGCGTATTGGCGCTTGCTGCGTTAACCATGTTTGGCCTGCCCGAAGCGGCGCTTGCGGCCCCCGGCGCTGCCCCTGCCGAAGACGTGCCCGGCATCGGCGGAGCGCTCGAACGCGCGCTCGGCAGTGATGAAGGCGCAGGCGAAGGCACGCCGCTAAGCTTCTCCTTGCAGCTGCTCGTGCTGATGAGCCTGCTCTCCATCCTGCCCGCTCTGGTGCTGATGATGACGAGCTTTCTGCGCATCCTTGTGGTGCTGTCGATCCTGCGTCAGGCCATCGGTCTGCAAGGCTCTCCGCCGACTCAGGTGCTGGTCGGGCTGTCGCTGTTTCTGTCGCTGTTCGTGATGGCGCCGACTCTAACCGACGTGAATGCCGCCGCGATTGAGCCCTATGCCAGCGGCGCGCTGAGCGCCGACGCCGCCATCGCCAGCGCGGGCGAGGCATTTCACGCTTTCATGCTGCGCCAGACGCGCGAGGCGAACTTGCTGATGTTCGCTGATCTCGCGGGCGTGGGACAGTTCGCCGATCCGTCTGACATTCCGTTTTCGATCCTGCTCCCGTCATTTGTGACAAGCGAGTTGGAGACCGCGTTCCAGATCGGCTTCATGCTGTTTCTGCCGTTTCTGGTCATCGACCTCGTCGTAGCCAGCGTTTTGATGAGCCTCGGCATGATGATGCTGTCCCCGACAATCGTCTCGCTGCCGTTCAAGCTGCTGTTGTTCGTGCTGGTCGATGGCTGGGCGCTGCTGATGGGCAGTCTCGCAATGAGCTTCGCCTGAGGAGGGTCTGACCATGCAGCAAGACGCTCAACTCCTCGCGCTCGCGGACCAGACCTTGTGGGTTACGGCGCTGATCGCCGGACCAGTGCTGATCGCGGCGCTGTGCGTCGGTCTGATTGTCGGCATCATTCAGGCGGCAACCTCCGTCAACGAACAGACGCTGACCTTCGTCCCCAAGCTCGGGATTGTGGCGCTGGTATTCGTAATCTTGGGCGGCACCATGATGGCGCTGCTCGGCGATTTCCTGCGTGAGATTTTCGCGCAGATCTCCGCCGTTGCGATCTAGCGGCTCGATCGTCCGGCGCGATGAACATTCTCGATCCCGGTTTCGGTTCGCTCGATCAGCAGCTTTGGCATCTGCTGTTCCTGTCGATCCGCGTCGGCGCGGCTTTGCTGGCAGCCCCGGTTATGGGCGGGATGACAGTGCCGTTCCAACTGCGTGCGCTGCTCGCGCTCGCCTTCGGGGTGTTTATCGCGATCTGGATGCCGCTGTCCGAACCGCCGGAGATGATGAGCTTCGCCGCCATTCTCGCCGTGGTGCAGGAAGTGGTGATCGGGGTCGCGCTGGGGTTTGTGCTGCAAATTGCCTTTGCGGTCCCATTGATCGCTGCCGAGCAGATCGCGGGCACGATGGGTCTCGCCATCGCCACTTCGATCGATCCCAACAGCGGTGCGCAATCGGGCGCGCTGGGCACCTATTTCGGGCTGCTACTCACGCTGCTGTTCTTCGCCATTGGCGGGCATTTGCTGTGGTTCGAATTGCTGATCGAAAGCTACCGGATACTGCCTGCTGGCTCGTTCGCGCTGGGCGGAGCGACGGCGAAGGAAATCGTGCTGTTCATGGGATATGGCTTTGCCACCGCCGCTGCGATTGCGCTGCCCGTGGTGGTTGTGCTGCTGCTGGTTCAGACGGTCACGGGCGTGATCTCACGCTCGGCTCCGGCACTCAACCTGTTCGCGCTCGGCCTGCCCGCGGGCGTCCTTGCCGGGATCACCGCATTGATCATCGTCATGCCGATTGTGATCGAGCAATTCACCGCCTTGCTTGAAGCGGCCCTGCTTCAGTCAGCTGAATTGGTCGCACCGGGAGGGTCGGCGGCATGAGCGAAGACACTTCCGGCGAAAAGACTTTTGAACCGACAGAAAAGAAGAAATCCGATTCCGCTAAGAAAGGCGACGTCCTCCGGTCCAAGGAAGTCGCTACCGCCGCCGCCATCGCCACCGGCGGCTTCGTGCTGCTCAGCGCCGGGCCATGGTTGTTCGACGGGGTAAAACGCGTGGCGTTCGCCAGCTTGCGATTCGATCACGGAACACTCGAGAATTTCACGCCGGGCGTGCTGTTCGGCTTTGCCGCCGAGGTGCTGTTGCCGCCGATCTTTGCGATTGGGATCGCGGTGATCATTATCACGTCGGCCACCCAATTGCTGCTGGGCGAAGGGCGCTGGGTGCCCGAAAACATGGGTTTCAAGGGCAAGCGGATCAACCCGATCTCGGGCCTGAAGCGGATATTCGGCGTCCAGGGCCTGATTGAGCTGGGCAAGAGCGTCCTGAAACTGATCTTGCTGGGCGGGATCGCGGGATACTGGGCGGCGGCGAACCTGCCTGATCTGCTCGGTCTGGGGCGCGGGTCGCTGCAGGCGCAGCTGGCCTATGCCTGGAATGCAGTCACCTCGCTGGTCGGGCTGCTCGTGATCGGCCTCCTGATCATCGCGCTGATCGATTACCCGCTGCAACTGTTCCAGCGGAACAAGCGGCTGAAGATGAGCCATCAGGAAATGCGCGATGAGAACAAGCAGGCCGAAGGCTCGCCCGAGGTCAAGATGGCGCGGCGTCAGCGGCAGCGCGATCTGGCACGCGGCAGCGTCGGCAAGGCGATGAAGGACGCGCAGTTCGTACTGGTCAACCCGATGCATTTTTCGGTCGCGCTCACATACGATCCTGCGCTCGCACCCGCCCCGGTGGTGCTCGCAAAAGGGCGCGGCGAAACGGCGCTCGCCATGCGCGAACTGGCGAGCGAGGCGGGCCTGCCGGTGCTGCAATATCCGCAGCTTGCCCGTGCAGTGTACTTCACCACCCGCGCCAATCAGATGGTGCGGGAAGAGCTTTACATCGCGATTGCGGCGCTGGTCGCTTTTGTCCTGTCGCTAAAGCGCGGCGAGCATCCGCAAATGCCGATTGTCGATGTTCCGACCGAGCTACGGTTCGATGCCGAAGGAAAGCTGGCGAATTCGGCTTAAGCATCGGCGCCAACTGCCGTTCTACGAGCCATGGAAAATCCTGGCTCCTCCATTATCCGATCGCTTGGCGCGGGCAGCGGCGTCGACTTTGTCCAGCTGGCGAATGACCTGTCGGATGCAAGTTTTTCGTTTCAGCGCACCAGTCTTGAGACTCGCAACGAGACGCTCGAAGCGCGCATTTCCGCTGCGTCGTTGCTGCGCTCCACTGTGACAGACCTCGCCGATGCGCTCGGCGATCGCATCCGCAATGGCGACCTTTCACCGCAAGCGAGCATCGGCAATCCGGCGGTCGCGAGCGTCACCACTCCAACTGGCAGCAACCCGAGCGGCAGTTACTCGCTGGAAGTGACGCAGCTTGCGCAGAGCCAAACCTTGGTGATGCCGAGCTATTCGAGCGGTGAAGATCTGGTCGGCGAAGGCAGTCTGCAAATCCGTTTCGGCACCGTATCGGGCGGCAGCTTCACCGAAGACAGCGCCCAAACCGCGCTCGACATCACTGTCGAAGCGACCGACACGCTGGCAACCTTGGCTGCAAAAATATCGAGCGCCAGTGGCGGTTCGCTCGACGCCTATGTCGCTGAAGGAACCGGCGGCGCGCAGCTGGTGATCAAAGGGCAGGAAGGCGCCGTAAATGGCTTCGTGCTTGAACCGACCAGCAGCGCAGGCTCGCCAAGTGCGACACCGGGCGACCTGAGCTATCTGGCATGGAGCCCTGCCAGCGATGCCGGCGAGTTGCGCCAGGCTTCGCAGGACGCGCTGTTCTCGCTCGATACGGTGCAGATCGCCAGCGCAAGCAACACGGTAATCGGCTTGCCCGAAGGCATGACGCTGGAGCTGACCGCGACCAACACCAATTTTCCGACCACGATTTCGTTTTCGAACGATAGCAGCGCGATCACGGGCGTGATGAACGATTTTGTGGCCGCTTTGAACGACGTTGTGCGCCTTCTCAGTGAGACCGCCGCGGCGCAGGGCGGTACGCTGGGTAACGACCCGGGCGCACGCGAACTGAAGCGCGATCTTTCGCAGCTCACCAGCGAAGTGGTGATGCCGAATGCGGCAGAGGGTGAACCGAGCACGCTGGGCGATCTCGGCCTGTCGCTCAACCGCGATGGCAGCTTCACAATCGACGCAGCGCGGCTCAATGAGACGCTGACGGCAAGCCCGGAAGCGACGGCGGCTATGTTCACCACTGGTGTATTTGGCGTGTTCGCGACGATGGACGGCTTGGCGCGCGACAATGCGAGCCTGTCCGATCCAGGCTCGCTCGGAGGCTCGATCGAGCGCTATCAGGATCAGGTCGAACGAAATGACGAGCGGCTGGAGCGCATCGCCGGGCAACAGGACAATCTGCGCGAACGGCTGACCCGCAACCTGATCCGCGCCGAACAAAGCATCGCGATCTCACAATCGACCCTCAGCTTCATCGAACAGCAAGTCGAGCAGTTCAACAACCGAGGA
Source organism: uncultured Erythrobacter sp. (assembly GCF_947499705.1). NCBI lineage: Bacteria > Pseudomonadati > Pseudomonadota > Alphaproteobacteria > Sphingomonadales > Erythrobacteraceae > Erythrobacter > uncultured Erythrobacter sp. The sequence goes on from NZ_CANMPJ010000002.1 coordinate 844,440, forward strand.
TAGAGGCGCGTGCAGATGCTCTCCCAAAACCCGGCCAAGGCCTATCGCCGCGTCGATCTTGATGCGCGGATTGAGGCGTCTGCCAGCGGCGATCTCACGCGGATCTGCCTTGAAGAGGTTGTGTCGGCTCTGGGTCAGGCATTACTCGCGTTCGAACGCGCCCCTCAGCGTGCGCCGCGTGAACCCTTGGCGCGGGCGCATGGTATTGCCCTTTGGTTGGCGCAGTCGGTCGCTGCCGATAATCCCCTGCGCGAACAGTTGATCCAGTTCTATGGCGGACTCGCGGCACTGATCCGCCGCAACATGACACAGCCGATTGAAGCCGAGATCAGCCGCGCTCGCGATGATTTCGCCGACCTGCTCGAAGCGGCGAAGACAGTCGCCTAACCCGCCATCGCTTCGGAGATGATCCGCGCCGCGTCGGCTGGGTCTTCGAATGGATGGAAGTGGGTGCGATCCGGACGGTGCATGTCGGTGCCCTGCGGCAGGATCGACGCCAGCTGCGGCCACGTCGGCGAGCTCTTGAAATCCATCAGATCGAGCTGTTTGGCACGCACCACCAGAACCGGGATATCGACCTGTTTGGCGGTTTCGAGAATGCCCGCATTGCTGCGGCTCGACGCATAGACGCTGCCCTCCACTTCTGGCGGGCAAGCGAGCTCGAAGCCTTCTCCGTCGGAGCAAGGGAGCAACCCGTAGCGGCAGTAATCCTCGAACACGCGGGCGTTGAACAGGTCGTAGGGATCACGGTCCTGGAACCGCTCGATCATCGCCTCGGGCGAAGCAAAGTCGCGCTTGCGGCGGCTGGCGGGATGCGGGTTGCCAGCGGTGAACAGCGGCTCGCTCGGGGCATAAAACTCAGGCGCGAGGATCACCGGGTCGAACAACACCAATTGGCCGAACGCTCCGGGCCTGTCATGCGCCGCTTGCAGCAAGGTATGCGCGCCCATCGAATGCCCAATCCCGACCGCGTTCTCGATGCCCAGCTGCTCGGCGAACCCGCAGATATCGCGCGCCATTTCTCCCCAATGCTCGACCAGGCCTCCGGTCGACCGGCCATGCCCGCGCATATCAAGCGACAGGATTCGGCGGTGCGGGAAGTGCGCGATGATCGCGTCGAAAACCCGCGCATGGAATCCTGTCGCGTGGGCGAAGACCAGCGGCGGCTCATCGCCATCCGCCGGCCCGCTCCACTCGAAATAGGATAGCTCAATTCCGTTCGTGCGCAGCGCGCGCGCGGCGGGTTCACTCAGCGTAAGCAGGGGCAGCGTCCTTATCCTTGCCATTGTTTGCGCCTTGGTCGGCGGGCACGTCAGGCAATGCCGCTTTCAGCATGAAGAAGCCAGCGAATGCTGCGATCAGCGATCCGGACAGCACTCCCAGCTTCACCGCATCGACCTGCGCCTGATCGGTGAAGGCAAGGTTGCCGATGAACAGGCTCATCGTGAAGCCAATGGCTGCAAGCAGTGAAAGCGCGTGAATCTTGCGCCAGCCCACGCCATCGGGCAGCTTGGCCACGCCCGCCTTCACCGCGAGGAATGCGAAGCCAACGATGCCAACCTGCTTGCCGATCAACAGTCCCAGTGCAATGCCAAGCGGCAGCGGTTGCAGCAGATCCGCAGGCGACAGACCGATCAAAGTCACCCCGGCATTGGCAAAGCCGAAGATCGGAATGATCACGAACGCCACCCATTTGTGCAGCGCATGCTCCATATGCTCGAGCAGGTGCGTCCCGCCTCGTGATACCATCGGCACCATCATAGCTGCGGTGACGCCAGCCAGCGTCGCGTGGACACCTGATTTGAGCACGAACACCCACATCACCAGGGTAAGCAGCACATAGGGGATGGCCGACCCGATCCGCAGGCGTCCGAGTGCGAACAGCAGGCCCAGCATCACTGCGCCGCCGAGCAGCATGTCGGTCTTGATCTCGCCTGAGTAGAACAGTGCAATCACGGTAATCGCGCCAATGTCGTCGATCACCGCCACCGCGAGCAGCAGCGCCTTGAGCGCCACTGGAACACGCGGCCCGAGCAGCGACAGGATACCCAGTGCAAAGGCAATGTCGGTCGCGGCCGGGATTGCCCAACCGCTAATGGTTTCGGGGGAGTTCCAGTTGAAGGCGACGAAGATGGCGGCAGGGATCGCCATGCCGCCGATGGCGGCGGCGAGCGGCAGGGAGGCTTTGTCCCAGCTCGATAATTGCCCGTCGATAATCTCGCGCTTCACCTCCAAGCCGATCAGGAAGAAGAAGATCGCCATCAACCCGTCATTGATCCACAGCAACAGCGCTTTATTGATCTCGAACGCGCCAAAGGAAACGTTGAGCTTGGTGCCCAAAGTCCCGAAATATGCATCGGCCAGCGGGCTGTTGGCGATGATTAGAGCCAGCAGCGCGGAGGCGATCAGAACGATGCCGCCTGCGCTTTCCTGTTTCAGGAAGTCTTTCAGAGCTTCGCTAACGCGATCAATCATTTGTCGGTCCTGCAATTGTTGGCATTCACCAAAGGGTCGCCGCCGAATGGCGGTGGTTGATCATTGAACGTGCAACGTGCGCAAGAGTGCCCGAAAATCGGACGCATTCGCTCTCATTTCGTGCCAGGCACTGGTGCGACGGGCACCGAACCCTATATCGCTCGTTCGATTGACAAGCGGGGCAGGTTGACAGATCGCCCGCATTCCACCCGGTCAACAACGGAGACCCTTTTGCGAGACACAGTTGCGCCAGCACCGGTTGATCCAGCTGCGTTCCGCCGGGTGATGGGACTTTTCTCGACCGGGGTGTGTATCGTTTCGCGTAAGCAGCAGGATGGCTCGCCTAGCGGAATCACGGCCAATTCATTTGTGTCCGTGTCACTCGATCCAATGCTGGTGTGCTGGAGCATCCAGAACGGTTCGAGCCAGTTCGACGCCTTTGCGAGCGCTCCGGAGTTCGCGATCAGCATCTTAGCTGCGGATCAGCAGGAACTTGCTCAGCGATACGCGTCGCGCGGGGATACCTTGATGCAGCCAGACGATTTCGCCTGGAGCGATGCGGGTTTACCGATCATTGCAGGCGCAATCGGGCATATCGAATGCCGTCACTGGTCGAGCTACCCTGCGGGCGACCATACGATGATCTTCGGCGAGGTCAGCTCGCTTCAATCGCGCGGTGATATTCGCCCGCTTGGCTTTTACGCCGGGCGTTTCTGCCGAATCGAAGACTAGGTCCGTTCTGCCGCGCGTTTGAGCGCGATCCGAGCAGGATTATGCCGCAGGCCCAGCTTGCGCTGGACGAACATCATGATCCGCAGCGGCAGGTAGAGAAAGCGCAAGGCCTGCGGAATGCGGTATTCTTCGAGCAATTCGTTATCATAGATGAACTCCGCCGCCTGTGAACGGCGATAGGCCGGATCATCTCGCAAATGCACAAGGTGCCGGCGGTCGAGACTATTGCCTATCGCGCTGGGTCCCCGCTCGGGCCCGCGCAAGCGTTCCATCGACGCATTTTCGAGCGCGGCCAGTTGCGTATCGCGTGCTGGCTGTTCCAGAATCTCCGGTGGCAAGGCTTGGCCCCAAAGGCGGTGGCATAAGATCAGGCCAAGCGCGGTGCAGCGCCCGGTCGCTAGGCCTTCCGAATGCGCCTGAAGCCGCGCGATTTCGCCGACATCCAAACCCGCCAGAAGCGCTCGAATGTCCGCCAGCCATTTAAGGCGGTTCCAAAAAGACGTCGCCGCATGGACGCATAAATAGACGAATACGTCTTCGCGCCTGAAAGTTCGTAGCTGCCGGCCCGCAAGTTCCACCGTCTCGGTCGCCTGCGCGTTTCCGAGACCGGGAAGCAGGGTCGCTGGGGATTTCAGCCGGTGATGCAGTTCCAGCGCGATCTGCCGCTCCGGCTGGAACAGCATGATGTCCTTTGCCAATCTGCGCCAATGATCGATGCGCCAGTCATCCCACGGCGGCTCGTTGCTCATCAATTGATAGCCGTGTGAGGCAAGGACCTGGCGTGCTGCTCGAAAATCGCTCCAATCGACCAGCAGATCGAGATCGACGCTCTGCCGCATGGTGGGGTCGCCATAGAGGGTCTGGCTCAAGAGCGGGCCCTTGAGCGTGATTGCTTCGATCCCGGCCTGACCAAGCGCTTCCACCGTTCGGACAGCTTCACCAGACAGCGACAGGGCCAGCATCTTTTGCCGCTCGGTGATCACTCCAAACCGATCGGGGGCTTCGATCCCGGCCCCCGTCAGAGCATCTGCAACCAGCATCGACAATTGATGGTGTTTGACCAGGAGCAAAAAGGGTTTCCAGCCTCCACCAAGGTCAGCGTAGGCTTCATAGCGTTCAAGAATTACCGCGTTGCGCTGCTCACTGCGCGGCCAGTCGGCGCATGCGACCAGCAGGTCGAACGCTCTGTCTTCGCTGGTCGAGGATGCAGTTCGGCCCATGGCGCCACGCGTAGCGTGCCGGGCGCAGTCCGTCTAACCCGCCGACCGAAATCCGACAGGGCGCGCCCATGCGAGGCAGAAATCCGGTTTGCGAATCGGTTGCGCTTGGCTACCCAAGGGCTTGGAAAGCGCGGTGGGCGCTGTCCATTCAAGCCACAGGAGCAGCAATGCGCATTCCTGGTTCGAGCAAAGCACTCAAAGGCTTGCCGTTGGTCGCGGCTCTCATTCTTACAGCTTGCGGCGCGAATGATGTCGAGCCAGTCCCCGAGGGGGCTCGCCCTGCCAAACTGCTCCAATTGACCGAAGCATCGACGCAGCAATCGAACAGTCTGCCTGCCGTCGTGCGATCGGTACGCACGACCGATTTGGCGTTTCAGGTAGGCGGACAGATCACCGAATGGAATGCAATCGACGGAGCGCCTCTGCGCCGGGGACAGGTGATTGCGCGGCTTGATGCGCGTAGTTTTCAGGCGGCGGTCGAGCAAGCCGAAGCGCAATACAACAACGCCAACAGCGAATATGAGCGCGCCCTGCGTCTGATTGCAGAGGACGCGATTTCTCGCAGTGTGGTGGAAAGTCGCGATGCGCAGCGTCAGGTCGCCAAGGCATCGCTCGATACGGCGCGTAAGAATCTGTCGGATACGGTGCTGCGCGCGCCTTTCAACGGCTTTGTCGGGCGCACCAGCGTCGAGCAATTTCAAAATGTCGCGCCGCAGCAGACCGTGCTGGTGCTGCAAAGCCAGGCGGTCGAGGCGGTCGTCAACGTCCCGGCGAGCTTTGTGCTCAATTCTAACCGGGTGCGCTATTTCAACACGCTGATCGAGCTCGATGCCGCACCGGGACGTCAATTCGAAGCAACATTCCGTGAGGCGACCGGGCAGGCGGACAGTTCGACCCAGACCTTCGAAGGGCATTTCTCCTTTACCCCGCCATCCGACCTCGTGGTCCTTACCGGGATGACCGCGACCTTGTTCTTCGACACCGAAGACATCGACCAGGGCCAAGCGCCTGCGGGGGTTTCAGTCCCGCTGGCTGCGGTGATGGCAGAAGGAGATCAGCGCTATGTCTGGGCGGTGAAAGGCCGGGACCTCGTGCTTGAGCGTCGCAATGTGCAGATTGCCGAAGGAGTGGGTGAGAATCTCGTCGTGACCGACGGGCTTGCGGTTGGTGATACGATCGTATCTGCGGGCGGGGCATACTTGCAGGCGGGCGAGAAAGTTCGCCCGTGGCAGCAATAGGTCGGCCCCGGACAGCTTGATGGATTTCGCCGCCTATTCGATCCGCAATCGGTTGGTCATGTGGCTGGTGATCCTGCTTTCGTTGTTCGCCGGCTATTTCGCCTATGCCAACATGCCGCGCTTCGAGGACCCTGAATTTACGATCCGGCAGGCGCAGATTTTCACACCCTATCCTGGCGGCAGCCCTGAAGAGGTCGCCCGCGAAGTTTCAGCACCGCTCGAAGAAGCTTTGCAGGATATGGCCGAGGTAAAGGAAATCCGCTCGGTTTCGTCCGCCGGCTTTTCCGAGATTTCGGTCGAGATTAAGTTCGAGGCATCACCGACCAAAAGCGACCTTCAGCTGATCTGGACCAAGCTGCGCAACAAGGTGAACGATGCAGCCGGTGATATGCCGCCTGGCGCGCAGCCGAGCCAGGTGTTCGACGAGTTCGGCGACGTGTTCGGGATCTATTACGTGCTCACCGGCGAAGGTTATTCGATGGCCGAACTGCGCCGATATGCGAAGACTCTGCGGCAGGATCTGCTTTCAGTCCCCGGTGTCGGCAAGATCGACATTGCGGGCGAGCAGGATGAAGTCATCTATGTCGAAATCTCGCGCCAGAATGCGGCTGCGCTTGGTTCGACAGTCAATGCGATTTTCCAGCAGCTCTCGACCCAGAACACGGTTGTGTCCGGCGGTACGGTCGATGTCGACGGCAAGCGGCTGATTATCACGCCTAGCGGCGATATCGATTCGGTTGAGGCCATTTCAAACCTGCTGGTTTCGTCCGCGGATGGCCGTGTGGTGCAATTGCGCGACATTGCGACCGTCACGCGCGACTATGCCGACCCGCCCGATTTTTTGGCTTATTACGACGGCGAACCGGCTCTGGTGTTGGGCATTGCTGCGGTGTCCGGCTCGAACGTTGTCGCGGTGGGCGAAGACCTGTCGGCAAAGCTGGCTGAGATCGAGCGCCAGCGCCCGGCGGGAATGGTGCTTCACGAATTCTATCATCAGGGAAAGATCGTCGAGAAGTCGGTGCTCGACTTCGTCGTCAATGTGATCATCGCGCTCGCGATTGTGATCGGCGCGCTGGTGATTTTCATGGGACTCAAGTCCGGTCTCGTGATCGGGATCGGACTGTTGCTGACCATCGCGGCGACGCTGGGGACGATGTATATGGGCAATATCCCGATGCACCGTATTTCGCTCGGCGCGCTGATCATTGCGCTTGGCATGTTGGTCGACAACGCGATTGTGGTGACCGACGGTATTCTCACCGGATGCCAGCGCGGGCGGCGGATTATCGATATTGCGAGTGATGTGGTGAAGCGGTCCATGTGGCCGCTGCTTGGCGGAACTCTGGTTGGTATTCTGGCCTTTGCGCCGATTGGTCTTGCCCCCGGCGATACCGCAGAATTCACCGGTGACCTGTTCTGGGTGATCCTGATTTCGCTGCTCTACAGCTGGATATTTGCGATCACGCTCACTCCGTTCCTGTGTTCGATCCTGTTCAAATCGGTTGAGGATCAATGCTCCGAAGGTTCGGGCGGCACGCCGATGGAGGAGAAACCATCGGGCAAGTTGATGCAGGGTTTCAAGGACCTGGTCGCCAAGCTCATTGGCCTGCGATGGCCAACAATTGGCGGTGCGGTTGCTCTGTTCGCGGCTTCGGTTGCCGGGTTCAGTCTCGTCACCCCCGGTTTCTTTCCGGCCTCGACCACCCCGCAAATGGTAGTCGATTACTGGTTGCCCGAAGGCACCGATATCGACGTCACCGATGCCGACTTGCGTAAGTTGGAAGAGCACGTTGCGGGGCTTGAAGGGGTCGAGCATGTCCATACGCTCGTCGGGCGCGGGACGCTGCGCTACATGCTCGTCTATCAGTTCGAAAGCTCGAACGCTGCCTATGGCCAGATGCTGGTCAAGCTCGACGACTACCGGCGGCTCGACACGCTGATCCCCGAGGTTCAGCAATATATCGACGACAATTTCACGCAGGCGCAGGGCAAGGTCTGGCGCTTTGTGCTCGGCCCCGGCGGCGGGTCGAAGATCGAAGCTACCTTCAGCGGCCCTGACCCGCAGGTGCTTCGCCGTCTCGCGGCGGAAGCACAGGAGATCTACAAACAGGATGGCGGCGCGATCGCGATCAAAGACAATTGGCGTCAGCCTGTGCCCGCAATCGAACCGGTCTATTCGGAAGTCAAAGGGCGACGTGCCGGGGTCAGCCGTTCGGATGTCGGCGAAGCGCTTGCGCGTAATTATTCCGGTCAGCGCGTCGGCGTGTACCGCGAGAATGACGACCTGATCCCGATCATGTCCCGCGCTCCCGAGAATGAGCGGCTCGATGTCTCTGGCATCGGAACGATCCAGGTGATTGGTCCGACCGGCGCCGCGGTTCCCGTCCAGCAGGTGACCGACGGGATCAACACCGTGTGGCGCGACAGCCGGTTGCGCCGCACCGATAATGTTTGGTCGATCAAGGCGCAGGCCGATCCAGCACCGGGAGTGATCGCAGGCGACCTTCAAGCGCGGGTCGAACCATTGGTCGACGCGATCCCGCGTCCGCCCGGCTACAATCTGGTGTGGGATGGCGAGTCCGGGAACTCGTCCGAAGCCAATGGGCAATTGGCCAGCGCTATCCCGTTTGGCTTTGGCGCAATGATCTTGGTGGTGATCTTCCTGTTCAACGCGCTCAGACAACCGCTGGTGATCTGGTCTGTGGTGCCTCTATCGCTGGTCGGGGTGGTATTCGGCCTAGTGGTCATGGGCGTGCCATTCGAATTCATGGCAATCCTCGGCGTGTTGTCCCTTGCGGGGTTGCTCATCAAGAACGCCATTGTGCTGGTCGATCAGATTGATCTCGAGATTGGCGAAGGCAAGCCGCGTTTCGATGCCTTGGTTGATAGCGCCGCCAGCCGTGTCCGGCCTGTTTTGCTCGGGTCTGGAACAACCGTGCTCGGGGTGATCCCGCTTTTCTTAGACGCTTTCTTCCAGTCGATGGCGGTGGTGCTGGTGTTCGGACTGACCTTTGCGACGGCACTCACGCTGGTGCTTGTGCCCGTGGTCTATGCGACGGTGTTCAGGATTTCGACCGATGAGACCGCTGACAAGACCGATAAGGTAGATTTGAGCGACGGCGATCCGGAGGTTCAACCGGCATGATGAGACGTGCGCTTCTACCATTGACGCTTCTAGCCCCATTGCTGGCTGGCTGTGCCACGCTCAGCACTGATGAAGACGTTGCCGAAGCCACGGCTGCTAGCCTTCCCACGCTTCCTGACCAATGGGCAGTCGATGGCGCGATACCGGGAGAGGTCAGGATCGGCTGGATCGAAGCAATTGGCGATCCGGTGCTCAGTCAGCTGGTGCTCGAAGCGCAGGCGAATAACCCTGACATTCGCGCCGCTGCTGCCAGCCTCGATTCTGCCCTGGCGTTGGTACGTCAGGCGCGTGCACCGCTATATCCGCAAATCAACGGGGTGCTGAATGTTGACCAAACCGACAGCCCGCAGCCATTTCAGCCGAATGACCCCGTCTACACCGGGACTGTGCAGGCGCAGTGGGAGGCCGATTTGTGGGGCCGCGTCCGATCTGGTCGCAACGTTGCCTATGCCAGCGCGCAGGCGGTCGAGGCCGATTTTCGGTTTGCCCAATATGCGCTCGCTCAGGGAGTAGCATCGGCCTATTTTGCTAGCATTGAGGCGCAAGAGCAGGTTGGCGTCGCAACACGCACGGTCGAGGCACTGGCGGAGATCGATAGGATAGTCCGGGTTCGTTACCGCGAAGGTTTCGCGTCGCGTCAGGACACCGCGACCGCGGGCTCCGATCTGGAAACTGCCCGCGATAGCTTGGCGCAAGCGTTAGGTGGTGCGCGTTCAGCGCGGCGAGCCCTCGAAGTGTTGCTAGGGCGCTATCCGGCAGACCGAATTGCGTTGGTCGAAGAGCTGCCTGAGACGCCGCCTCCGCCCCCGGCTGGTCTGCCCTCAGAAATGCTGGAGCGACGTCCCGATGTGATCGCGGCAGAGCGTAGAGTGGCGGCGGCGTTTGCCAGTCTTGATCAAGCGAAGGCCGCCCAGCTGCCAACAGTTTCGCTGACCGCAAGCGGCGGCGGCACTTCGACCGATTTGTTCGACATTCTCAACGGCCCGAACCTGCTCTGGTCGATTGTTGGGAATGTCCTCCAACCGATCTTCGATGGCGGATTGCGCGGCGCGCAGGAAGATGAAGCCGATGCCAATCGCCGTGCTGCCATCGCTCTGTATGCAAGCACCGCGCTGGGAGCTTTGCGCGACGTCGAGGACAATCTCGATCAAGTGCAGGTTCTCGCCCAGCGCGAGGTCATTCTTGAAAATGCTGCCGAGGAATCGGGCACTGCCTATGCGCTGGCGCAGCTGCAATATGCCGAAGGCGAGATCGCCCTGATCGATGTGTTGAATATTCAGCAGCGCTTGTTTGGCGCCGAGCGCAGCCTTGTCGCCGTGCGCCGTGCGCGGATCGAGCAATGGGTCACACTCAATCTGGCGCTGGGAGGCTCATGGGATTCTGGCCTTCCTTCTGAAACGCCGCCCGTTTTGCAGCCCTGAGGCCGAACGCATAGAAAAAGCCCGTCGGTGAGGAGGATCACCGACGGGCTTCTCTTGGCCTAGGCAGCCCAAGCCAATTTAGTCAGTTCAGAAAGCGAAGCGGATCCGCACACCTCCTGAATGCGATTGGTAGTCCGATGCGAAGCGGCCGCGATATTCCGCACCGATCGACAACCCGCCTTCGTTCACGAAGTCGACGCCAGCGGCGATGTCGAAGCGCGAGTCACCCGCTTCGTCGGCAATCACGGTGAAGGTGTCTGCGCCGCCGTTGAACGAGCCATTCACCGCCAGCGGATCGCTGCTCAGGTCATAGGCGTAGTCGACGCTTGCGAACGGGATCACACCGGTTTCCGCTTTGCCGGCCACTTTCAGGCCGAGCCGAGCTTCGAGGAAATCGGCGCTGTCGCTGTCGAGCGTCAGACCCAGACCGCCATTCTCGGTGAAGGTGTCACGCGAGAGTTCAGCGTAGCGCAGTCCGCCATTTGGAGTGATGACAACGCCGCCGGTCTCAATGTTGTAACCGACATTCAGGCTGCCATAGACACCATCGACATCGCTCTCACCAGTAATCGGCGAACCAAGCGCGGTCCGGCTGTTGTCGACGGAGCTTGTCGAATAGCCAAGCTCTGCGTTGACATAGGCCTGTCCCAGATCGAACCCGGCATAGGCACCAATCTGGATCGCGTCGATTTCGCTCTCCGCACCGGCCAGACCTCCAGCTTCGACTTCGATGTCGGAGTAGTTGAAGAGCACACCAACAGTGGTGTTTTCGCCAACTTTCCCGTCGAGGCCGAGGGTGAAGCCCAGCGTGTCGGCGTCATATCCGAGTGAGCTGAGGCTGGTTGGATCGGCATCGGCGGTGCGGTAGAACGCTTCGCCCCACAGACCCACTCCGTTACCGCTTAGACGGTCCTGCACTTGCGCGCTGGCGAGACGCTGAGCCTCGAAAATCTCGCGAGTGACACCGTCATTGATAGCAGGGAGCAAGGTAAGCGCCGCTGCTTCGAAATCAGTGGCCGAAGTCACGCCGTTCAATGCTGCGAAGACCGGAGCTGAGAGACGATTGTTCGCCGCAGCCGAAGTGATTGCACCGCCGAAGCTGTTGACGTTGGCATCTCCCGACACACCGGCAAGGTTTGCTGCGGCTGCGGTGATCGAGATCGATCCCAGATTGACCGTGTAGTCGATCAGGAAGTCGTCTTCGATCACGTTCACAGCCGTACCGTTATTGGTGAAAGTGCCGGTTTCGGTCAGAACGTCGATGGTCGAGCCAATATCAGCCTGACCGATCTGCGCCGTCGCAACATTCACGGCGCTGCCTGCGCCGAGCACCGTATCACCATCGACAGCCAGCGAGTCGACACCAAGGTCGAAGCCGAGCGTGCCGCCGACTGTCAGGTTGCCTTCGATAGAGCGAGCGCCGCTTACCGTGATCGAGCTTGCAGCATCGGTCGTCACATCAACTCCGCCCAGGATATCACCCGACAGCGTTGCTGTGCCTTCTCCGAATGCCAACGTGTCCGCGAATGCCGAACCGATGAAGTTGCCTTCCAACGAACCGCCATTCTGCACGAAGTTCAGAGCAGCGAGAGCTGTCGACGCGTCCACCGCAACCGGGCCGGTAATGGTTCCGCTGTTGGTAAAGGTGCCGGTGAAGGCTACGTTTTCAATCGACACAGCAGCGCCGGTCTCGGCAGAGATAGTGCCAGTGTTGACGATGTCCTGATCAGCCGTGACCGTAGTTCCTGCACCAGCGCCGTTGAACAGACGCAAGCCTGCCGAGGCACCCGAAGCCTGCGCTTCGCCGCGACCTGCGAGCGTGCCGTCGTTGACGATGGTGAAGCTACGGAGGTCGCCGTCGCCCGTGCCGAGCTGCAACGAAACCGCTGAGCCAGCAACATCTGCGTCAACCACACCTGTGTTGTTAAAGGTGAAGTTGTTGGCTGTGCCATCGGCATAAACGGTGCCGTTGCGCTGTGCCCCAGTACCCAGGATCGATCCCGAGTTGTTAACGGTCAGGCCATTGCCATCGATGTTCAGCGCGCGGCTGCCCGAGGAAATGACACCCGAGTTGTTGACGACGGCTCCTGTGAAGTCGCCTCCGCCAGCAGGGGTTGGGTTGCCGAAATACAGGCCGTTTTGAACGCCAGAGATCGTGCCTGAGTTATCGAGCACGCCCTGGAAGCTCACGCCATTGACGAAGCGGATGCCAGCAGTTGTGCCGCTATCACCTTCACTATCGATGGTGCCCGAGTTGGTGATGTTACCAACGAACAGGCCGTCCGACGTGCCATCGAGCGCGCCCATATTGCGCGTGCGTTCGAAGCGCAGGCCATCACCGGCTCCCGGTACTCCAGCAGCGGCAGTGCCGCGGCCCTGAATCGTTCCAGCGTTGGTGATGTCGAAAGTGTTGCCACCATCAGCAGCCGAAGCCAGCTCAACCGAGAAGCCAGCACCTTCGTTGCCTTCACCAGCATCGATCAGACCGCCTTCGAGGTTGTTCAACTCAAAGTTCTGAGCGGTGCTGTCTGCATAGACCGTACCATTGCGCTGATTTCCCGTGCCGATGATCGAACCCGAGTTGTTCACCACAAGACCGATACCGTCGATGTTCAATGCACGGCTGTCAGAAGAGATCGTGCCAGCGTTGTTCACGACACCGCCGGTGTGATCTGCACCTTGACCGGCCACTGGGTTGCCGAAGTACAGGCCGTTTTGCGCGCCGGAAATGACGCCGCCTGCTTCGTTGGTCAGCGTGCCTTGCAGCCCGATGCCGTTGACGAAGCGGATACCCGCAGTGGTACCCTGTGTGCTCTCGGAATTGATCAGACCGGAGTTGACGATCGTTCCGTCGAAAACACCGACATTGCCGACATTACCAATCCGCACACCGTCGCCAGCGCCGTTTGTGGCTGCGCTTGCCTGACCGCGACCCTGGATCGCGCCGGAGTTGACGAGGTCAAAAGTGTTGCCGTCAGGTGCGGTCTCCGCACCAAAGCCCGACCCTTCATTGCCTTCACCGGCATCGACGATGCCCGCATTGTTGAAGGTGAAGTCTTGCGCGGTGCTGTCTGCATAGACGGTGCCGTTGCGCTGGTTGCCAGTTCCGATGATCTGACCGGTAGTGAGATTGTTCACCACGAGACCAGTCCCATCGATGTTCAGCGCACGGCTGTCCGATGAGATAATGCCAGCATTGTTCACGACGCTGCCTGTGTGATCAGCGCCGCCTGCTGGCACAGCATTGCCGAAATAGAGGCCGTTCTGGACCCCTTCGATGATGCCACCCTCTTCGTTGGTCAGCGTGCCTTGGAACGAGACGCCGTTGACGAAGCGGATGCCAGCAGCAGTGCCTTGAGCACTCTCAGACGAGATCGTTCCGGAGTTGATGATATCGCCGGTGAACAGTCCGGTCGTCGAGCCATCGAGCATCCCGGCGACGCGGGTGCGCTCAAACCGGAGGCCGTCGCCAGCGGTTGCAGCGCCTGCACCAGCCTGTCCGCGACCTTGGATCGTTCCGGCGTTGGTGATCGAGAAGTCGTTACCGTCTTCGCTGAGTTCGGCAGAGAAGCCAGCGCCCTCATTGCCTTCGCCTGCGTCGATCACGCCGTCTTCGAAGTTGTTGAGCTCAAAGTTCTGGGCTGTGCTGTCAGCATAGACGGTCCCGTTACGCTGATTGCCGGTGCCGAGGATCGACCCTGAGTTGTTGATCACAAGACCAATACCGTCGAGGTTCAGCGCACGGCTGTCCGACGAGATGGTGCCGAGGTTGTTGACCACACTGCCGGTGTGATCGCCGCCGCCAGCCGGGGTTAGGTTGCCAAAGTACAGGCCGTTCTGCGCGCCCGAAATGACACCGGTTACGTCGTTGGTCAGCGTGCCTTGGAATGAAGTGCCGTTGACGAAGCGAATCCCTGCCGTAGTGCCTTGCGTGCTTTCCGAGTTGATCAGACCGGAATTGACGATGTCTCCGGTGAACAGTCCAGTGGTGGAGCCATCAAGCATCCCCGTAACACGGGTGCGCTCAAAGCGAAGGCCGTCACCAGCGGTTGCAGCGCCTGCTCCTGCTTGCCCGCGGCCCTGAATGGTGCCGCTGTTGAGAATGGTGAAGTTGTTGCCTTCTTCGCTCAGCTCAACCGAGAAGCCAGCACCTTGATTGGCCATGCCAGCATCGATGGTGCCTGCGTTGTTGAGCACGAAATCTTGCGCGGTGCTATCCGCATAGACAGTACCATTCCGCTGGCTGCCGGAACCGATGATGCGGCCACCTGTAAGGTTATTCACGACAAGGCCGGTGCCATCGATGTTAAGCGCGCGGCTGTCGGACGAAATCACGCCAGAGTTGAGCACAACGCCGCCGGTGTGATCGGCGTCGTTGCCGAAATACAGGCCGTTCTGCGCGCCAGAGATTGTGCCAGACGAAGTATTGTTCAGTGTGCCTTGAAAGCCAATACGGTTGGCAAACCGGATACCTGCAACAGTTCCCTGGGTGCTTTCCGAGTTGATCAGCCCGCTATTGGTGATGTCGCCTTCATAGATGTATTCCGGAGCAAGGCCCGGACCAAAGAAGCGAATGCCGTCACCAGCTGTACCGCCCATTGGCGAGGCTTGGCCGCGCCCTTGGATGGTTCCGGCGTTGGTGATCGAGCCGCCACGTGGTGCGCCGCCGCCGCCAACTTCGATTGCGATCCCGGCGCCTTCCACGCCTGCGTCGATCGAGCCGGTGGCTGAATTGTTGATCGTGATGTTGTTCGATGTGCGGTTGCCGTAGACAGCACCGTTGCGCTGGCTACCGGTGCCTAGGATCACTCCGTCGTTGTTCAGCGTCGCGTCTGTGCCATCGAAATTTACAACACGCGAATCGGCTTCAAGGCGGCCTGTCACTGCATTGTTAATTGTCGCACCGGCGGTTCCTTGGTTGACCTGAACGGTCTGCGTCACGCCGGTGGTCGCGAGCGTTCCGGCATTGTCGAGAGTAACGTCATTGTTCGCAACCACTACGACGGGTGCGCCATCGACGGTGCTGGTCACGCCTGCAGCAGCGGAGATTGCCTCGCCATCGGCTGCCGAGGTGACAGTTGCGTCGTCGCCATCATTGATAACCTGCTGTGCATGCGCAGAGCCTGCGACCAGAATCGCGAGCGATGATGAGGTTAGGAAGAGGCGTCCTGGAGTAAGGACTGTCCTTGGGTAGTTCGGGGTTTTCATAGTGCTGCCTTTCAATCCAAATAGGGGCGGAAGACGGGCCTAAGGGGTCAGGTGACCCGCCTTCCGAGGCAGTCATTTATGGTCAGAATCTTGGGCTGTATAATACAACCTTGTGATGGCTGCGATAAGCGCTACCTATCATTCAAGACATTGAAAAAAATATAAAAACTCAGAAGAACGCCAAGCGGCCGACTTGCAATTGCAAGCCGGCTTGATCGCTCAGAACCGAGTTCTCACTGGCAGAATTTGGTATTAGTGGAGTGAGCCAGCTCCTTCTGGCGGAGCCGATCTGATCTGCTCGCACAAGGCCATCAAGATATGCTCGCGCGGGCATCCTTCGCGGGAGAGGAAGCCGATGTCGCGGCCGTAGTTCTCGTCGTCAATTTCGACAAAGCGGATATCGGGGTTGGCGCACTGGAGAATGCGGCGCGCCAGCATCGGCACGAGCGAACAGCCAACACCTTCCGCAAGGTAATGCGATACGGTTAGCAAGTTCATGGCTTGCAATTGATCCGGCATATCAATGCCGATATTTTTGTCGCGGCAAAGAGCGACTGTCTCCGCTCTCAGGCAGTGCTCTTCGGTTACCAGCAGCAATTCCTCGATGGGAATGTCGTCCGCCGAAATCGCTTTAGCATTGGCGAGGCGATGATGCTTCGAAACGATCAGTCCGAACGGCTCTCGGATCACAGGCGTGAATTTGTATCCTCCCACTTCGATAGGGCCACTCACCAGCCCGACGTCGATCATGCGCGAATCCAGTTCGGCAAGCACTTGCTGGGTCGGTTGTTCGCGGAAAATGGTTACCAGCTCGTCTGCGACGTCGCCAATCGAGCTCTTGAGATAGGGAAGAACAAAGGGGGCGAGTGTCGGGATCAGACCGATGCGCAAAGGCGCGGCAAGAGGATCTCGATATTCGGCAGCCGTATCGCTAATCCGTTGGGCGGACCTCAGGACATCCTTGGCGGTCAGGACAATCCGTGAGCCAGCTTCGGTCGTCTTCACGCCGCTATTGGTGCGCGCGAATAATTCGACGCCAAGCCGCTCCTCAAGCTTCTTCACTTGAGCCGAGAGCGCCGGCTGACTGACATGGCATGAATCTGCGGCGCGTCCGAAATTGCGGTATCGGTCGACGGCGGCAACATATTCCAGATCGCGAATATTCATGGAAATCCCCTCACACTGAGGGGTAATTCGGAGCTTTCCGCGATTGGTTACAGGTCAAGTGAGATTTCCGGCGTCTTGCCGCTACGTTGCCCAGACATGGAAACAGCAATGCGCGCGCCAAGCCGAGCACAGTTCCATAGCTTTTCAGAAAAGAAATTGGTGCGGTCGAGAAGACTCGAACTTCCACGGGCGTTAGCCCACAACGACCTCAACGTTGCGCGTCTACCAGTTCCGCCACGACCGCACTCGGGAGACCGGGGCGCTTTGTCTGGCGCCCCTCGGTAGGAGCGCGCCACTAGCAAGGGGTCTGCGACACCGCAAGAGATTTGAACGCCCTTTCGCGCAAGACCGCACAATAAGCCTTCATACGCATGTCCCACTGGGGGACTTCCTCGCCAGAACGCTTGCGAACAGGGTTAATAACGCGTCAACCATGATGCATGAGTTTGGCTGCTGCCTTCGTGATGATCGCCCAAAGCGCCGCACCCGCCATCGCCGATGCGCCGCGTGGTCGCCGGACGGCAGGCCCGATCTATGTGACAGCCAGCGCCCGGGTGATCCGTCCGGTGGAAGTGCGGCTGCGCATGACCCGCGATGGCGCAAAGGTGGAAAGCAATTCCGACATTCCCGTGCAGCGCCGCCGCGACAAGGCGGGCACCGTCTGGATCGAATTCAACTGAGTTCTTGGCATGACGTTCAGCTGGGCGACCAGCCGATTTCGGCGGCTTTTGCGTTGGCAGGAATGTCGGAGATGGCCTCCGTCACATTCAGGCTTTCTCCTGGCGCTAATTGCGACTTGGACGGGACAACCACCCAATTTCCAACTTGCCGCTCGCGCTCGTCCCGGAAAACGATCAGCAGGCTGGGCACCGAAACAGTTTCGCGGCCTGAATTGGTGATCGCTCCGCGCACCCGGAAAATGTCCTCGCCGGTTTCGAGCGTCTCGGTCCGCTGCTGCGAGGCCGGGAAATCGAGTTCCAGATCGGGTTGACCGATCCCGAATGTCGGACGGTTGAACGGAGCCCAATCAGGCGCCCCGTAATAATTGACTGCAACGATCGTGGCCGTGGCCAACAGCGCGAAGATAGCAGCCGCTGCCGTCCACATCTTGAGCGGATTTCGGCGTGCGGTGAAAGGCGGCGAATAGTCAAACTGCGACACTTCGCCTTCATCGTAACGGTCGTCATAATCGGACACGCTATCTGCTGTCTGATCGGCCAGCGGATCTTCGTCGGTTTCGAAGGATGGCGGATCGACATCATCAACCGGAGGAGGTGTTTCTTCCGGTTCGCTTTCAGGAGGGCTCTCTTGCTGAGCCAATCCTTGCCGTAGAGCGCGTGTCGCCATGCCATCGGACGGATGGTCTTCGGTCTTCCAATGGTTGATCGAAGGCGCTTCACCGCTCTTCTCGGCGTCCGGTTTTGCAGGCGCCGGCGGTGCGGGCTCCTCTTTTGGGGCAGGCGCAGGCGCCGGAATGGGTGGGGCCGCGGATGCCGTCGCAGGAGCTGGTTCGGTCAGATCGAGGGGCACTGCATCCTGGAACCAGCTATGCTTGCACTTGGCGCAGCGCACGGTTCTGCCTTCGCCTCCGATGGCGGATTCTGGCACCGCATAGCGGGTCGCGCAGGCAGGACAGGCGATGATCATCGAATGCGATTCAATAGGCTTGGCCCGCGCCCGCACAAGTGCACCGCAGCGCTACAGCGACGAATCGCGCCTTTTTTCCACACTGGAGCGCGCCTATAATGGGGAATGTGATGATGGGCTTCCCCGCAAGACGGGCCTGCGTTAGGGGCGGGCGATGACCGACCGCGCCAGCGAAATCGTGAAATTCGACAATGTCGGGCTGCGCTATGGCACTGACCCGGAGGTGCTGAGCGATCTGAGCTTCACGCTATTTCCGGGCAGTTTCTACTTCCTCACCGGAGCGAGCGGGGCAGGCAAGACCAGCCTGCTGAAGCTGCTTTACCTCGCGCAGCGACCCTCACGCGGGGCAATCCGCATGTTTGGCAAGGACGTCATCACGCTGCCGCGCGTGCGCCTTCCGGATTTTCGGCGTCGGCTCGGCGTGGTGTTTCAGGACTTCCGTTTGGTCGACCACCTTTCTGCGTTCGATAATGTCGCACTGCCACTCAGGCTTAGCGGCGCGCGCGAAGCCGATGTGATCAAGCCGGTCTCCGACATGCTCGAATGGGTCGGACTTTCGCACCGTGCTCAAGCAGACCCCGCGACGATGTCAGGCGGTGAGCAGCAGCGCGTGGCGATTGCGCGGGCCGTGATCGCACGCCCAAAGATTCTGATTGCCGACGAGCCGACAGGCAATGTCGACCCCGAAATGGCGCTCAAATTGCTGCGACTGTTTGAAGCGCTCAACCACAGGGTTGGTACTACCGTCATTGTCGCCACTCACGATGTGCATCTGCTCAAGAAAGTGCCGGATTCGCTGATCATGCGACTCAATAAAGGTCGCTTGTCGGACCCGACCGGAGCGCTTCGTTTCCCGCCGCGACCAAGTGGTACAAGTGAAACGCGGACCGAGGTGCAGCCATGAGCGAAGCGCCGACCACCGCAGAGCCTTCGAAATTGGCGGCAACCAAAGACGCTGTCGCGCTGCGGGGCAATCTGGCGTCGCGCTTGCTTCCACAAACGCGCTTTGGCGGACCTATTCCGTGGGTGATCGCGATCCTAATTGCGTTGGTCGTCGTTGCAGCGGCTGGTGGATTGTCGCTTCGCAACCTCGCAGAGAGCGCACGAGGCGATCTGTCCAATGCAGTTACGGTTCAGATCGTCGAAGCCGACGCCGGGAAACGCGCGCTGGAAACGCAGCGCGTCGCCGAAGCCTTGGCCGAGCAGACCTTGGTTCGGTCCGTTCGAGTCGTGCCCGAGGAAGAGCTCAGCGAGCTGCTGGAACCTTGGCTGGGTCAGGGCGCGAGCAGTGAGGACTTGCCGATCCCGGCGTTGATCGATGTCGAATTGTCGCGGCAAGCGGAGACGGGCGAAATTGAGGCCTTGCAGAGCTATTTGCAGGAAACCGTTCCAGGCGCGCGTGTCGATGCGCAATCCGATTGGTTGCGCCCGGTCTACGATGCGCTCGCCGCGCTGCAATATCTGGCCTTGGCGCTGATCGCTTTGGTCGCTTTTGCAACCGCCGCAGCCGTATGGCTCGCAGCCAGAAGCGCCTTCGCCAATCATAGCGACACGGTGGAGATCATCCATCTGCTCGGCGGTACGGACGCCCAGCTGACCGGCATTTTTCAGCGCTCGGTGGTTCGTGACGCCGCATTTGGCGGGATTGTCGGTCTTGTGCTCGGCCTGGCGGCAGTCTGGCTGTTGGGGCAACAGTTCTCGCAGCTCGACAGCGGGATGATCGCAGGCGGAGGGCTGGGCGTGACCGATTGGCTCATCATTGCGGCCATTCCCATCGGAGGCGTCCTGTTGGCGCTGCTGACAGGAAAGATCACGATTGCGCTCGCGCTCCGGAAGATGTTGTGAGAGCGGCGACATGATCAGACACATCATCTCTGCATTCTTTCTGATTTGGGCGCTCGGCTTCCTGTGGTTCACAGTGTCGCTGCCGCAACCGGCCGAGGAAATGACCACTGATGCGGTTATCGTACCGACCGGTGGCGCCGGGCGGATCGCGCAAGGCCTGGAGGTCCTGGACAAAGGGCTGGCCGAGCGAATGCTCGTGAGCGGGGTTGATCGCGAAGTGCGGCCCGAAGAATTTGCTGCGCAGTTCGAAGTCGAACAAGCGCAGATGGATTGCTGCATCACGCTCGGCTTCGCCGCGGTCGACACACGCTCCAACGCCGCTGAAATCGCGCAGTGGGTCGAGGACAATGAGGTAACGTCATTGCGCCTCGTTACCACCGATTGGCACATGCGCCGCGCTGCCGGAGAATTGGACCGGACATTGCCCGATAGCGTCACGGTCGTGCGCGATGCTGTGCCGTCGGAGCCGAGCCTGACCAGCCTGTTCCTTGAATATCACAAGCTGCTCGCCAGTTGGATCGCTGGTCTGTTCGGTTTCTGAGAATATTGTGGCACTCCTTCGTAGCCTTGTTTTCTACCTGTTGTTTTACGGGTTCAGCGCGTTGCTGGTGATCGCTTCTGTGGTCGCGATTCCGTTCGGGCGGCATCGGTTGAAGTGGGTCGTGGCGACATGGGGACGGTGGCATCGCTGGTGCGTGCAGAACCTGCTGGGCATCACCATCGTCGTCGACGGCACTCTGCCCGACGAGCCGGTGCTGATCGCGATCAAGCATGAAAGCTACTTCGAAGCGATCGATCTGCCGCGCTTGCTGAGCTTTCCGGCGGTGTTCGCCAAACAAGAGCTGTTCGCCATCCCCGGGTGGGGCTTTTCTGCCAAGGTATACGGCCTGGTCCCGGTCGCGCGCGACGAGGGGGCAAGGGCTCTGCGGCACATGATCGCGACGGCCAAGCAGCGGATCGACGAGGGACGTCCGCTGGTCATCTTCCCGGAAGGCACGCGGGTCGAGCATGGGAATGGACCCCAACTGCAATCGGGCTTTGCCGGGCTGTACAAGCTACTCAGATTGCCCGTGGTCCCGGTCGCTGTGAACAGCGGGCCGCTCTACAATGGCGCGGTGAAACGGTCGGGAACCATCACTTACCGGATCGGTGAGATAGTGCCGGCTGGCTTGCCCCGGGCAGAAGCCGAGCAGCGCGTTCATGCGGCAATTAATGCTTTGAATTAGTTTCTTGTTTGGCTTCAAACGCCAGCGGCGACATCCGTCGCCTCGGCTTTCCTCGCTCACGCGACCTGAAGGCCGCATCGCTGCGGTCGCTACGCGCCCGATTGATTTCTACGTCGGCGAGCTAGGTCTTTTCCCCATGATCCTTGCGACCGAAATCTGGGCGCTCGTCATCCTGACCTTCCTGAATGATCGAGCGACGGATTGCGCGTGTGCGGCTGAACAGGTCGTGCAGCGCATCGCCATCGCCTGACCGGATCGCGCGCTGGAGCGCCGTTAGGTCCTCGGTGAAGCGACCCAGCATCTCCAAGACGGCTGACTTGTTCGACAGGAACACGTCGCGCCACATCACCGGGTCCGACGCAGCAATCCGGGTGAAATCGCGGAAACCGCCTGCAGAGTATTTGATAACCTCGCTGCGCGTGACGTCTTCGAGGTCGCTTGCGGTTCCGACAATGGTGAAGGCTATAAGGTGCGGAATGTGGCTGGTCACTGCAAGTACAAGGTCGTGATGCTCGGCATCCATGATCTCGATCCGAGCGCCTAGCTTGGTCCAGAATTCGTCAAGCGCATCGACCGCGTTCTGGTCGGCATCGGCTGGCGGGGTGAGGATGCACCAGCGATTGGTGAAGAGTGTCGCAAAGCCAGCGTTCGGCCCGCTCTGCTCGGTGCCTGCGACGGGGTGCGCAGGAATGATTGTGTGGTTCGGAAGGGCCGCCGCGAGGGTCTCCGCCACCCCCTGCTTCGAGGAACCAACATCGCTGATGATTGCGCTGGGCGGCACGGTATCGGCAAAGTTGCGCGCCGCGTCGCCCATCGCTCCCATGGGCACGCACAGGATCACCAGATCAGCATCGCGCACGGCATCAGCAGCGGTCTCGCAGATCGTGCCCGCGAGACCGCGCTCGCCTGCGGCTGCGCGAACATCGGGATCGCGATCAAATCCAGTGGTGGCGATTTCCGCCGCGTGTTCGCGCACGGCGAGGCCGATTGACCCGCCGAGCAGGCCCAGGCCGATAATGGCAACTTTGCGGATCGTCATGGCGCTTCTCCGCACAATTCGCGCAAGGTTGCGGTGACGCGGGTCATGTCCTCGGTCTTGCCGATAGTGATACGCAGCGCCTGCGGCAGGCCATGACCAGGGAGATGACGGACCGCGTATCCGGCCCCGGCCAGCGCATCGCGCGCGGTCTCGGCAGTCAGATCGCCTTCGAACAGCACCAAAAGGAAGTTCGCCTCGCTTGGCACCGCACGCAGGCCGTGATTGCCCAGCGCTGCAATCGCCTCGGCGAAGCGAATGCGCTCGGCAGCATTATGCTCGCGGCTGGCGGTCACGAAGTCCTGATCGCCAAGCGCATCCAATGCCGCCCGTTGGCCGCTTCGGCTGACGTTGAAAGCTCCGCGTAAACGGTTAATAAGATCAATCAGATGCGGCGATCCTGTCGCCCAGCCAACCCGTTCCGAGGCGAGGCCATAGGCCTTGGAAAAAGTCCGGCTGACCAGCACATTCTCATGCGCAGCGGCAAGCGCGAAGCCGCCATCGTCGACGCCGTCCGCCAGATATTCGGCATAAGCATGGTCGATCACCAGCAGCACATCTGAGGGTAAACCGAAGTGCAGCCGCTCCACCTCAGAAGCAGGCAGCCAGCTTCCCACTGGGTTGTTGGGATTGTCGAGCAAAACCAGACGGGTGTTTGGTGTTGTCGCGGCAAGCAGGTTGTCGACCGAGGCAGCATAGTCAGCATCGTCGGAAAACACCGGCACCGCGCCAACCTTTTGCGCTAACAGGGGATAAAGCGAGAAGGAGTATTTCGAACAGAGCACTTCATCGCCCGCACCGGCGAATGCCTGCACCACGCAATGAAGCAGCTCCCCCGACCCTGTCCCGCACACGATTCGGTCCGCATCCAGTCCATGAACCTCGGCAATCTTCGCCCGAAGTGCTTTGCTGTCGGGATCGGGATAGCTCGCCGCCTCTCCGCGTGCCTCTTCCAGTGCCGCCAACGCGGCGGGGCTCGTCCCGAGCGGATTTTCGTTAGCCGAGAGCTTTACAAGCGGGCGGCCATCGCTCGCGGTTGCTCTTCCCGGAACATAGGCGTGGATCGCGTCGATCCAGGGTTTGGGAGTGGGTTTCAATTCCATCGCGTGCCGCTTGAAAGAAAAACAGCCCTTCGACAAGCTCAGGGCGAACGGTTAAGGGGGCAAACCCAAACTTATCCGTTCGTGCTGAGCCTGTCGGGGCGAAGCCGGGCATCAGCCCAACCACTGCACTTTCCTCAGTATAGCGCAAAATGTCTGACCATTCGCAACTTTTCAAAATGGCCGAAAATCTCCCGCTCGACAGCGGGCAGGCGCTTGTCGGCGCGCAAATCGCCTATGAGACATACGGCGAACTGGCGGCGGACAAATCCAATGCGGTGCTGATTTGCCACGCGCTGACCGGCGACCAATATGTTGCGAGTACGCATCCAGTGACCGGCAAGCCGGGTTGGTGGGAGCGGATGGTTGGCCCAGGCAGACCGATTGACACTAACCGTTTCCACGTGATCTGCGCCAACGTGATCGGCAGCTGCATGGGCTCGACCGGCCCGGCCAGCATTGGCCCGGATGGACAGCCCTATGCGATGCGTTTCCCGGTCATCACTATCCGCGACATGGTGCGCGGGATTGTGGCGCTGCTTGATGGACTGAAGATCGACCGGCTCCATACCGTAGTTGGTGGTTCGATGGGAGGAATGCAGACGCTGAGCCTCGCGGCCAACTGGCCAGAGCGAGTAGAACGCGTCTTGGTGATCGCCTCGACCGCGCGGCATTCGGCGCAGAACATCGCGTTCCACGAAGTCGGACGGCAGGCGATCATGGCCGATCCGGCATGGGCGGGTGGCGATTACTACGCGAGCGAAGCCTCGCCCGACAACGGTCTCGCCGTGGCGCGAATGGCGGCGCATATCACGTATTTGTCCGAAGAGGGGCTGACCGAGAAGTTCGGGCGGCGCTTGCAGGATCGTGACAGCAAGAGCTTCGGTTTCGACGCAGACTTTCAGGTCGAAAGCTATCTGCGATATCAAGGCAGCGGTTTCACTCAGCGGTTTGACGCCAATTCCTACCTCTACATCACCCGTGCGATGGACTATTTCGACCTGGCCGAGGAGCATGGCGGGAAGCTCGCCGATGCCTTCGCTGGCACGTCATCGCGCTTCTGCCTAGTGAGCTTCGACACCGACTGGCTGTATCCGACATCGGAAAGCCGCCACATCGTCCACGCACTCAACGCGGCGGGCGCCAAGGTCAGCTTTGTCGAACTTTCCGCTCCCAACGGCCATGACAGCTTCCTGCTCGAACACGCCCAGCTCGACCGTGTAGTTCAGGGGTTCCTCGAATGACCTCCGTAGACCTTCGCCCCGATCTGGCAGTGATCGCCGATCATGTCGCGCCCAATACGCGCGTGCTCGATATCGGCTGCGGCAATGGTGCGCTGCTGAGCGAGCTTGAAAGTACGAAGCAAGTCGATGCGCGAGGCATGGAGATCGATCCAGCCAAGGTTGAACGTTGCGTCACTCGCGGACTTTCCGTGGTGCAGGGCGATGCCAACGCCGACCTTGCGAACTATCCAGACAAGGCGTTCGACTACACGATCCTCAGCCAGACCCTGCAAACGGCAATTCGGCCCGATCTGATGCTCGATGAGCTGCTGCGGGTGGGGCAAAAGGCGTTTGTCTCGTTCCCCAACTTCGCCCACTGGCGCACCCGCGCGGCGCTGATGTTCGGCGGCCGCATGCCGGTCACTCGCGCTCTGCCGGTCAGCTGGTACGCGACTGAGAACATCCACCACGTGACTGTCGATGATTTCCGCGATCTGGCAAAAGAAAAGCGCGCCCGGATCGAGCGCGCCTGGTTCTTTGCCAATGAAAGCGAAATCGGCGCGGCAGGTGCCAACTGGCGCGCCGAATTCGCGGTGTTTCAGTTAAGCCGTTAGGAACTTATTGCGAGCGGATCAGCCACCCGGCTGATCCTTGTTCCAAACCACCCGCGCCCTCCACCCTTCCACCCGGATTGTATCCCGGTAGGCTCCGGGTGGAAGGGTGGAGGGTGCGGGTGGGCCCGGACACTTTGGCTAAATCACGCGCGGTGGATGCCGCACATCTTGTGGCCGTCGGGGTCGAGGAAATAGCAAAGGTTCATCGTGCCCATCGTTCCTTCACGTGGGCCGGGAGGGTCTTCGACGCTCGTGCCGCCATTGGCGATCGCTACATCGTGCAGCTTCGTCACCTGTTCCAGACTGTCGCACTTGAAACCGATGGTTGAACCGTTGGAGGGCTCTGCCGGCTTGCCGTTGATCGGTTCGCTGATCGAGAATGTGCTTCCATCGTGGATGTAGAACAGCCGGGTCTGGCCGGTGTCATTGACATGCGCCATCGGCTCGCCTGCGCCGAGCACACCAAGCACCGCTGTGTAGAAATTCTTCGACCGTTCAATGTCGTTGCTACCGATCATTACGTGATTGAGCATTCGGGGTTCTCCTCTGAATCAAAAACTCAGCGCGGCGGTAGCATGAGGTTCATCGCGCTGGCTATAACGCATCGCCATGATGTTCAGCTCAATCGTCGCCGCCTTGCTTGCGGCTCAAAGCCCTGCCCCAGAGGCCGACGCGAAACCGGTCCAACTAACGCAGGAAAGCAAAGCCGCGATCCGCTGTTCGGCAGCATTCGCGATGGTCGCCTATGGGCAGTCAAACGGTAACGAGGCGGCGCAGAAATGGCCCGATCTTGGAACGCGCGGGCGCGAATTCTTTGTGGTCGCGCTGGCGCGGCTGATGGACGATACGGGCCTCGACCGCGAAGGTGTTTCGCGGCTCGTCAGCACAGAGGCGCAGCGTCTGTGGGACGCGGGCGAAGTCGATCAGGTCATGCCCGCCTGCCTGCTGATGCTTGAGGCATCCGGCGTCTAGCGTTCAGCTTCAGGTCATTGAAGATGAATTAGAAGGATGACAATTCGAAAAGCTGAAAGGAATTGTCATGCGCGCTTTGCCCATTGCCGCGGCGACTTTGCTCGCCCTCACCACGCCGTCTGTCGCATTTGCCGAGGATGTTCCGGCAGATGCTCCTGAAACCGCATTGGCTGAAATGTCGCGGCAGCTCGCAGATCCCGACTTCCAGGCTCAGGCCGCAACCATCGCGCAGGTGCTGGTCGGGACCTTGCTCGATTTGCAGGTAGGCCCGCTGGCTGAGGCCGTGAATGAAGCCACCGGCGGCGAAGGGCCAGCGATCGATCCCGATGCGCGGGTGCGCGATCTGGCGCCCGGCGCAGAAGATCTACCCGACGAAGTGTCCGAACGCCTGCCCGATGCCATGAACGCGATGAGCGGGATGGCCGAGGGCATGCAGACGATGCTTCCCGCCTTGCGCGATATGGCAGAACGCATGCGCGCTTCGATGGAGCAGGTCCGTTTGGATCGATGACGAAAACAATGCGGGAGAATTTGCAATCAGGCCCGTGTAGCATGTGGACGAATGAGTGCCGCTGAGGCATTGATCGGAGCGCGATGTTTCAACTCTATCAATTCCCTTTGTGCCCCTTCAGCCGCAAGATTCGGCTGCTCATGGGTGAGAAGAATATCGCCTACGATCTGGTGCGCGAAGACCCGTGGGCCGCTTCCGATATGTTCTTCAACCTCAACCCAGCCGGGCGCACGCCAGTGCTCGTGGATGAGGATCGCGGGATCGTGATCGCCGATAGCCGGGCGATTGGTGAATATTTCGAAGAAACCGTCGATCGCTCGCCGATGATTAATGGCACTGCGACAGGACGTGCGGAAATCCGCCGTCTGACTGCCTTGTTCGACGAAAATTTTTACGCCGATGTCACCGCACCGCTGCTGTCCGAGCGGATGAAGAAGCGAATCGTGCTGCGCCAGCCGCCCGACAGCAAGGCGCTACGCGAAGCGATGAAGATGGCGCATGGCCACCTCGACTATATCGATTGGCTGATCGACAACCGCCCGTGGCTGGCCGGTTCGACGATGAGCATGGCCGACCTCGCTGCGGCTGCGCAGATCTCAGTTGCCGACTATCTCGGCGGGATCGACTGGACCGGGCACGAACAGACGCGCGGCTGGTATGCAGTGTTCAAAAGCCGCCCGAGCTTCCGCCCGCTGCTGACCGAGCGCATGGACGTGATCAAACCGCCCGCGCACTACGCGTTGGTGGATGGATAGAAAATTCTTTGTTTTTCGCACCCTGTCCGGGGTGCGGCATCCTCGCTCATGCGATCAAAGATCGGGTGGCGTTTCGCACCGTCTTCGACTCCGCTGCGGGCGGCCGGTCGGCCTTGCGGTTCGTCTCTGACGAACCGATATTGGTCCCGCATGATGAGGTAATCCAATGACCGATCCCGATCCAATGTCTCTCACACAAGACGAATGGCGCCAGCGCCTCACCGCCGAGCAGTTCCACATTCTCCGCGAAGCAGGCACCGAGCGCGCGTTCTCTGGCAAGTACGACAAGTTCTACGAGAACGGCGAATATATGTGCGCCGGGTGCGGGACGCGGCTGTTTATCAGCGCTGCGAAATATAACAGCGGCTGCGGCTGGCCTGCCTTTACCAAGCCATCCGATGATGGCGCGATCGACGAGCACCGCGACAGCTCGTTTGGCATGATCCGAACCGAAGTCACTTGCGGGAAATGCGGCGGCCATCTCGGCCACGTCTTCCCCGATGGACCGCCCGAAGAGGGCGGATTGCGCTATTGCATCAATTCGGATGCGCTCGAATTCGTTGAAGACTGAGACGAAATGCGCGCGTAAATCAGGCCAATCGTCCAATTCGCGAGGGACAACGGCTGAACCGTGTGTTCACCCGGCGTTCGAACTCGCTTATGCAGGGCCGTCCCTAAGCGAAAAGCAGATGAGTTCATAAGCAAATATGTCGAAACGGGGTGACGGTCTCCAGAACAAGGGTAAGCGTGGCAGTCGCCGCGCCGCTGCCGAGCGTTCGGGCGCTACCTC
Organism: uncultured Erythrobacter sp.; assembly: GCF_947499705.1. Lineage (NCBI taxonomy): Bacteria > Pseudomonadati > Pseudomonadota > Alphaproteobacteria > Sphingomonadales > Erythrobacteraceae > Erythrobacter > uncultured Erythrobacter sp. The sequence goes on from NZ_CANMPJ010000002.1 coordinate 872,765, forward strand.
GCGCCGGACCAAATCCAGTTCCGGCAAGAAGAAGGTGAAGCGCGGCGGTGACAAGAAGCCAAGCTCCCCCTTCTGGCGCTGGACCAAAAGACTAGCGATCGGGGGCACTGTCGCCGCGGTTCTCGCTGGCATATTTCTGGTCTTTGCCGTGGGATTTGCGGCGCGATCAATCCCGAGCTTTTACCAGCTGAAAGCCACTCAAAATGCTCAGACTATTCTGGTCCGTGCACGCGATGGCAGCGAGATTGTCGAGATCGGGCCGAGCTTCGGCGAATGGATCGATCACAAAGACATTCCCGACAATATGAAAAATGCGATGATCGCGGTGGAGGACAAACGCTTCCATTCGCATCTCGGCGTCGACCCGATTCGGCTGACCGGTGCGCTGATCGAAGGCATCACGGGCACACGTGCGCGGCTGGGCGGCACGTCGACCATTACGCAGCAGCTGGCGCGAAATGTCTTCCTAAACAACAACCGGACCATCGACCGCAAAGCGCGCGAGGCAGTGCTGGCGATGGCTCTCGAATGGAAATTCTCGAAAGAGCAGATCCTCGAACTCTACCTCAACAAGGTCTATTTCGGCGGCGGAGCATACGGGATCGACAGCGCTAGCCGAAAGTTCTTCAGCCACCCGGCCAAAGAGCTGAGCGTCGCCGAGGCTTCGATCATCGCTGGATTGGTCAAAGCGCCAAGCCGCTATTCGCCGACCGCCGATGTGCAGGCCGCCGTGGACCGTGCTCAGGTTGTGCTGCGGCTGATGCGTGAGCAAGGCTATATCACCGCTGATCAGGCGTCGGTCGATGTCGGCACAGTCGAGCTCAAACAGCAGACTGGCCAGAACTCGGTGCGTTATTTCACCGACTGGGCGCTGCCGCAGCTCGATATTCTGCTGCCAGAGACCTTTGAGCCGATCGAAGTGTGGACCACACTCGATGTGGGAATGCAGCGCGCGGCCACCGCTTCGATCGAATCGAACACGCCCGAGGGTACGCAAGGAGCGCTCGTCAGCCTTGACCGCGACGGGGCGATCCTCGCGATGGTCGGCGGCACCGATTATGTCGAAACCAATTTCAACCGCGCGACCAATGCGATGCGGCAGCCCGGTTCTTCCTGGAAGCTGTTCGTATACCTCGCCGCGCTTGAGGCGGGTTACACGCCGACCGATGATGTGAAGGATGTGCCGGTCACAATCGACGGCTGGAGCCCGCGCAATTCCAGTGGTCGCAACATCGGCGATACCACCTTGCGCACATCGTTTGCGTATTCGATCAACACGGTCGCGGCGCAGCTGGGCAATGAAGTCGGGTTTGGGACTGTCGCGTCGATGGCGCGCCGGTTCGGGATCACCACGCCGGTTTCGACTTATCCTTCGATGGTGCTGGGATCATCAGAGGTTCGCCTGATCGACATGACCCGCGCCTTTGCAGCGGTGTCAGCCAAAGGCATGGCGGTCGAACCATACGGCATCACCCGCGTGACGACCGCGAGCGGCGATCTGCTCTACGAGCATAAGAAGGCTAGGGAAAACGCGTTGGTCCCCGACTATGTTGCAGCGGGGATCACGGACTTGCTTCAGGCGGCTGTGCAGACCGGAACGGGCAAAGCGGCGCAGATTGGGCGCCCTGTTGCCGGAAAAACCGGTACGACCAGCTCCAACAAGGATGGCTGGTTCGTTGGGTTCTCAAGCGGGATCACCACGGGCGTCTGGATGGGCCGTGATGATGCAAGAGCGGTGCGCGGACTCCAAGGGGGACGCGCCCCAGCGCAGGCTTTTGCAGCCTATATGCGCTATGCCGTGAAAGACCGCCCGATCGAGAAATTCGATATCGAGCTAAACCTGCCGGAGTGGCAGCTTGAACCCGATGAGGAATATCTTCTGGGCGATCCCGACGATTACTACTTCATCGACGAAGACGGAAATCTGGTTGAACCGGGACGCCGTGATCCATCTGAGAGTCCATTCGGCGTCGAGGGTGAAAGGCCTGGAGGAGAAGGCGCGGAGCCTCCGCCAGCGGCGAGCGAAGACTTCCTGGAGCAGGCAACCGGAGGCGAGTTGCCGAGCGATGGTGACCCACCGCCGCCACCGCGACCTCCTCCGATAGAAGTTCCCACGCCGTCACGCCCGCAGGGCGCTCAAGGGCTAAACGACGGCCAATAGAAAGTTTCAGACATAGAAAAAGGGCGCCGGAGAGAAACCCCGGCGCCCTTTTTGTTGTCGCAATCCTAAGCTGCGTTAGCGCAGCCGAACCGGAACGAAACGCGGCGGTTGGCTGCGGCGCTGAACGCGCAGGAGCACTGCATCACGGTTGTCTGTTTCGGCAGCAACCACCTGTTCGCGCAGTTCATCAACCGTGGCCACGGCCTGATAGTTTGCCGACAGGATGATGTCGCCGCGGCGCAGACCCTTGCGGCCCGCGTCTGAATTCGGATCGACCGCGCCAATTACCAGGCCGTTTGTATCCTGGCCCACGCCAAGTTGACGCGCGATCTGCGGGGTCATGGCGAGCACTTGCAGGCCCAGCTTTTCCGCGATGGTGTCGTCTGTCTCGTCCGGGTCCATCGGCTCGTCCGATTCCGGATCGAACACTTGCGCCTGCTGCGCCAGTTCGGCTTCGCTTGGACGCTTGCCGAGCGTTGCGTTGACGGTTTGACGCTGACCTTCGCGCAGGATTTCGATTGGAACGACTGCACCCGGTTCGAGGTTCGCGACGAGGAACGACACGGTCTGTTCGGACGTAACGTCCTGGCCATTGACCTTAGTCACGATGTCGCCCGGACGCAGGCCAGCCTTGTCGGCTGCGCTGTCATCTTGAACATTCTGGATGATCTCGCCGCGATTGCGCGGCAGGCCGAGCGAATCGGCCAGATCGTCGCTCATGGAGTCGAGCCCGATGCCGAGGAAGCCGCGCTCGATTTCGCGGCCGTCCTTAAGCTGATCAACAATCGGCGCCGCGATTTCAGCTGGGATAGCAAAGCCGATCCCGACGCTGCCGCCCGAAGGCGAGAAAATCGCATTGTTGATGCCGATGACATTGCCCTGCATGTCGAACAGCGGACCGCCTGAATTGCCGCGATTGATGCTGGCATCGGTCTGGATGTAGCGGTCATACGCGCCGCCCTGGCCAGTGTTGCGGTACACGGCCGAGATAATGCCGGAGGTCACCGTTCCGCCCAGACCGAACGGATTGCCGATTGCAACGACCCATTCGCCAACACGCGATTCGCTCGAATCGCCGAACTGAACGAAAGGGAAGCTCTGGTCAGAAATGATCTTGAGCACTGCTAGATCGGATGCCGCATCGGCACCCACAAGCTCAGCTTCGTACTCGGTACCATCGGGCATCGTGACCGTGATTTCTTCGAGCGTGGCGCGATTGTTCGGCGCGACCACGTGGTTGTTGGTCACCACAAAGCCATCGGACGAAATGATGAAACCCGAACCCAGCGATTGCGCTTCGCGGGTTTGCGGCTGCTGCGGAGTGCCACCACGGCGCCGGTTGAACAGATCGGCGAATGGCGTTCCGGCGAAGGGATTGCTGTTGACTTCGACCCGCTGGCGCGTCGCGATGTTGACCACCGCCGGTTGCAGCTGCTGCGTAAGGTCGGCGAAGCTCTCCGGAGCGCCAGCGCTGGGGACGACGCGGCTCATCACCGAATCGTCGTTCTGAGCGACTTGAGCGCCAGCCGGTTGGCCGGTGATCAGCGAAACAGCAGCACCTCCGACCAGAAGCGCGCTTGTCAGTCCATAAACGTACCGCACTTTGTTCACGTCCTCTTGTTCCTTATTCTAGTTCCCGAACGGCCGAAAAGGCACGCTCGTTCCAGTAACAGTTACGCCGCTATCATGCGCCCAGACGCACTGAACGCTGATTGAACACGGTATGGCCGCCACGCCGCTTGCCGGATCGTATAGACCGTTCGTCGGCAAATGGCGTTAGGTTACCAGCGCCGTACCGGAAAGATCAGCGCTGGCCGCGGAACTGCCGGAAATACTCGTTGTCTTCCGACAGCACCATTGAACTTTCGCCTTCGCCCTGCAGGAATGTCGAGCGATAGCTCTGCATCCCGCGATAGAAATCGTAGAACTCAGGATCCTTGCCATAGGCGTCCGCATAAATACGGGCGGCTTCGGCGCGGGCTTCAGCACGGATAATCTGTGCGTCACGGCGGCCGCCAGCGCGAATGGTTTCCGCTTCTTCCTGACGGTCGGACTGCATCCGGGTGAAGGCCGCTTGGAGCGGGGTGCCCTGCGGCAAATCGGCCCGCTTGATGCGAACGTCGAGAATCTGAGCGCCATATTGCCGCGCCTGCCGATCGAGCGACGTGCGGATGCTGACCATCGCGTTGCCGCGCTCAGGCGTCAGCAGGCTGGCAAATGTCCGCCGGCCCAGTTCCTGGCGAAGCACAGAAGTGAGGATCGGTTCGAGCTGGTTGCGCAGCTGTGCTTCCGAACCCGAGCGCTCGACGAACAGTACCGGGTCGAATATCCGGAACCGCGCATAGGCGTTCACTTCAAGCCGCTGCTGATCGTTCGACAGCACGGTTTCGCCTTCCATATCCAGATCGAGGATACGGCGATCCACCATCTGAACCTGCTCGACGAACGGAATACGCCAATACACGCCTGCACCCGTCGAACCGAACGCCTGATCCGGCCTGAATGGATTGATGACTTTCGCCGGTTTACCCGTGCGGATTACCACGCCTTGATGCGATTCCGGAACCACGACCACGAAGCTCGCAAGGGCTGCCAGCGCTACACCGATCGCGATGAGAGGGATGCGATATTTCTGCCAGACGTCCGTCATGGTCACTGCCCTCCTTGCTGCGTTGTTGGAGTCGGGGTTTGGTTCTGGCGCCGCTGCAACTCATTAAGAGGCAGATAAGGCTGCACTCCGTCGCTGCCGATCACGGTTTTGTCGGTCTTGGACAGCACCTGCTCCATGGTCTCGTAATAGAGCCGTCGCCGCGTCACCTCCGGTGCAAGGCGATACTGCTCGTAAATCTCGTTGAATTCTGCCGCGTCACCCTGCGCGGTGGCTAGCTGTTGCTGCTCAAACCGGCGCGCTTCATTGAGATTGCGCTCAGCGTCCTGCCGTGCAGCGAGCACGTCGTTGAAGGCCTCGATGACCTGTTCCGGAGCTTCCGTGCGGGCGATTTCAACGCCCTGCACGGCGATCCCTGCGCCATAGGCATCAAGAATTTCCTGCATTCGCATGCTTACCCGTGCTTCAACAGATTCACGACCCGAACCGGACAAGACGGTATCGAGACTGGTTTCCGCAACCGCAGCGCGCATGGCCGATTCAGCAACTTCACGTAGGGTTTCGTCCGGCTCAGCCAGTTGGAAGCGGTACTGCACTAGGTTCTTGATATTCCAGCGCACGATGTAGCTAAGGTCGACGAGGTTCTGATCGCCTGTAAGGATCAGGTTTTCGCCACCATCACCGATGCTTTCGCGGCGAATCTCGCTCACATTCTCAACGGCCACAGTCTGGATTGGCCACGGCAAAGTAGGATTCGTCCCGGGTGAAAGAGTGCGCGCGTACTTGCTCCCCAGCCACGTCACTATGCCCTGCTCACGCGGCTGTATGAAGTGAACGCTGCTGGCTGCCAACCAAAGGACGAGCACCGCGACGACAACGATCGGAGCCCAGCTCTTGCCGCCGGGACGCTGTGGAAGGCGAAGCGTCGGACCACCACCGCCGCCGCCGCGACGCGGGCCCTCTGGACCGCGGTTCTTGAAAATATCTTCGATGTTAGCCGAGCGCCGCTTGCCATCGTCCGAGCCGCCACCACCGGGCAGCCACGGATTGCGCGGTCCGCCGGACTTGCCGGAATCGTTATCTCCGGTTTCGGGCGTATCGTCACCGCCTTTGCCGCCGCCCCAGGGATTTTTCTTGCCAGCCATGGCGAGGCCTTTTCCGGCCAAACCAAAGCGCTCTCTCAAACCGTCCAAAATTTGCATACAACCCTTATAGGTATGGGGATTGGCGAAAAACAGGGGTTGAGCGGTCGATTTTGGTGCTAGAGGCGCTTCGGTATGACCGAGACCCCAAATTCGGCCCCTTCCGAGGAGCAATTGCGCGCGGTTTTGCCGGGCGAAGTGGATGCGCGCGTGAAATCCGCCAAGATGGTCGCAGGCCGCGCGATTATCGTCGCCGAGGCGGGCGATTTGTTCGGCAAAGCGCGGGACGACCTTGAAGCCATAATTCAAGAGAAGATGGGCATCGTGCCTGGAGTTGACGAAGTTCGGGTGGCCCTGATGGGCGACCGCGTGCGCCGCCAGATGATCGCCATCGGATCGGGTAAAGGCGGAGTCGGAAAATCGACTTTGACCACCAACCTTGCCGTCGCGTTCGCCAAGATGGGGCGCAAGGTCGGGGTGATTGATGCCGATATCTACGGCCCATCGCAGCCGCGTTTGCTCGGTAATGAAAGCGACCGGCCGGTGGCCGAGAATGAGCAATTGATCCCGATTTCGAGCCCGCATGGGGTCAAGTTCCTGTCGATGGGCAGTCTGGTCAATCCGGGTAAGGCGCTGGCATGGCGCGGACCGATGGCAGGCAGCGCGCTCGGGCAACTCGTCGATGCACGCTGGGAAGACACGGACTTGCTGCTGATCGACTTGCCGCCGGGCACCGGAGATGTGCAATTATCGATGATGCAAAAGCACAAGCCCGATGGTGCATTGCTGGTGTCGACGCCGCAGGATATTGCGCTGCTCGATGCTGCACGGGCGGGGCAGCTGTTTGAACAGGGGGACATTCCGATCATCGGACTGGTGGAGAACATGTCGGGCTATGCTTGCCCCCATTGCGGCGAGACGAGCGATCCGTTCGGGCAGGGTGGAGTCGAGAAATTTGCCGACACCCTTGAGATCCCGTTCCTAGGCCGCATTCCATTGAGCCTCGAAATACGCCAGAAAAGCGATGCCGGAACCCCTCCTGCGCTGGCCGATGACGAGAACGCCGCCGCCTTCACCGCCATAGCCGAGCAATTGCGCGGCTGGCTCGAGGCAAAGGCGGGCTAGCGCGGTGGAAGTTTCACGGCGCGGATTGGTTGCAGGGGCAGCCCTAGGGGGCGGGCTGCTGGTGGCGTGGTGGGTGATGCCGCGCACCTATCCCAACCCGTTGCAACCGGCGAACGGCGAGCATGCTTTCGATGCGTGGCTCAAGGTGGCCGAAGACGGCGTAGTCACCGTCGCCGTCCCGCAGCTGGAAATGGGGCAGGGTGTCACAACGCTTCTGCCGCAGATCATCGCGCAGGAGCTGGGCGCAGACTGGCGGCAGATCGCCGTTGAACCCGCAGCCGTGTCTGGTGCCTATCCGAATGTCCCGCTGGCCGAGCGTTGGTCGCATTTATGGGACCCAACTACCTCGGGATTGTCCGAGGCGACCGATGACTTTCTCGCCGAGCGCTTCGCCAGCCAATCCCGATTTACCGCGACCGCCGAGGGTACCTCGCTCGCTGCCTATGAAGCGCCGTGCCGCGCCGCTGCCGCCGCGGCGCGGGCGATGCTGGCGCAGGAAGCGGCATCGCGTTGGGATGTCGCCTGGGAGCAATGCGATGTTGCTCGCGGTCTCGTTCGATATGGCGAACAAACGGCCACCTTTGGCGAGCTAGCGGCCGGCGCGGCTGAGCGATCACCACCCGATCCTCCGCCGCTGCGCCCTGAATTGCTGGATACGGAGCCGCAGGTAACCGGCGCCGATTTGCCTGTCGCCTTTTCACGCATCGACCTGCCATCGAAGGTCGACGGGTCTTATCAATTCGCTGGCGACGTGCGCCTGCCTGGCCTTGTTTATGCAGCGATCCGCCATGGCCCTTCGGACGGCTCTGAGCTGACCGATTTCGATGCCGATGCTGGCGCGCGAATCTCCGGCGTGGTCGGCGCAGTCAAAGGCAAACGTTGGCTGGCGGTTGCAGCGAACAATTGGTGGAGCGCCAATCGCGCGCTCGATGCGATGGACCCGCAATTCAAGACCAGCTTTCCGGTCAATAGCGATGATATTGCCGGGCGGCTCGACACGATGCTTGAGGGTGGTCCTTCCTTCCGTATCGCCGAAACTGGCTTTGGCGAAGAGGGCATGGGCCGGGTCGATTTTGCGCGCCGGTATGAAGTTGACCCAGCGATGGCCGCGCCGCTTGAAACGGCGACTGCCACCGCGCGGCTTCGTGATGGACGGCTCGAACTATGGATGGCCAGTCAAGCGCCGGAGCAAGCCAGGTCGGCCGCAGCCAAGGCCATTGGGCTCAGTCCCGAAGATGTCGCTCTCTACCCGATGCCTGCTGGCGGCAGTTTCGACGCGCGGCTGGAGCACGATCACGCCATTGAGATCGCCCTGATCGCCCGAGAGCTGGGCAAGCCTGTGCAATTGAGCTGGCCGCGCCGTGACGAAATCATTCGTTCGCGCCCGCGTGCGCCCTCTTACATGCTGCTTGGCGCGCAGCTGGCGCAAGGCGGCTCAGGTCAGATCGACGCTTTGCGCGTACGTCTGGCTTGCCCGCCCAGCACGCTCGAATTCGGCAACCGCCTGTTCGGCAACCTGACCAGTTCGGCAGCGGTCCGTGAAGCCACTGGCAAGAAGGACGTCCTCGCCTGCGAGGGTGGTTTGCCGCCTTACGAGCTGCCCAGCGTGGTGGTGGAGCATGTGCCGGTCGAGATTGGCCTTCCTGTTGGCCGGGTGCGCGGCAACTCCAACAGTTACACTGCCTTTGCGATCGAGAGTTTCATCGATGAGATCGCGAGCGCACATTCTCGCGAGCCGCTATCCTATCGTATGGCGTTGCTTGGCGCAGATATCCGGCTCGCCGCCTGCCTCCAGCGCGCGGCGCAGATCGCCGAGTGGGACGGCGGATTGGACCAGAGCGGTCAGGGTCTCGCCTGTCACCGGATCGGCGGGGCGAGTGACGGTGGCCGGATTGCCTGCGTTGCCACCGCGCGGCCCGGCGAAGGCGGCGTGCGCGTTACCAAGCTCAGCGTCGCGGTCGACATTGGGCGGATCGTGAACGAAGATATTGCCCGCCAACAGATCGAAGGCGGGCTGGTATTCGGCATCGGCATCGCGCTGGGCAATGCCATCCAATACCGCGCGGGCATGCCGACCGGTCTCGACTACAGCGACCTGGGTCTGCCTACGCTCGCCGACTGCCCTGAGATCGCGATCGAGTTTATGGCTAGCGAAGCGCCGCCTTTCGACCCTGGCGAGCTCGGAGTGGTAGTGACACCGCCAGCGATTGCCAACGCACTGTTTTCGGCCACGGGGTTGAGACTGCGCCGCCTGCCCTTACTTTCGAGCGGTCTATGATCCGCGCGAGCGCCTCTTTTTCAGTCCGGCTTCTTTATATGGTGCGGATACAGAGCCGATTTGAGGCGTTGCACACCTCATGACCTGGCAGCCTCAACGCCTTCCCAACGATCATCCGCCGGCGAAGTGCGGGTCGATCGGCGTCTTGCTGGTCAATCTCGGCACGCCGGATGGTCCAGACCCCGGTTCGGTCAAGCGTTACCTCAAACAGTTCCTGTCCGACCGGCGCGTGATCGAAATTCCCGCGATTGCTTGGCAACCGATCCTGCGCGGGATCATCCTGAACACGCGCCCGCAGAAAAGTTCCAAGGCCTACACAAAGATTTGGACCGATCGCGGCTCACCCTTGGCCGACATAACGTCGCGGCAGGCCGAAGCGATTGCTGAGGAAATGGGTCAGGAAATCGTTGTCGATTACGCTATGCGCTATGGCAAGCCGTCAATCGAGCAGCGAATGACAGAGCTGACCGAAAAGGGTTGCGACCGCATCCTGATCGCGCCGCTCTATCCTCAATACTGCGCTGCAACGACGGCCACGGTGTTTGACGAAGTGGCGCGGGTCATGGGCGAAATGCGTTGGCAACCGGCCTTGCGGTTCCTGCCGCCCTATCACGACAACGATGCCTATCTCGGCGCATTGGCGAGCGACCTAGGTCGGCAGGTCAGTGCTCTCGATTTCCAACCCGAAGTCATGCTGCTGAGCTTCCACGGCATGCCGCAGCGCACGCTGGAGCGCGGCGATCCGTATCATTGCCACTGCCACAAGACGGCGAGGTTGCTGCGCGAGCGCCTGTCCGACCAGCCAGGATTCGAAGGCGTTCGGTTCGAAACGACATTCCAGTCGCGCTTTGGCCCGGCGCAATGGCTTGAGCCTGCGACCGACGATACGCTGATTGCCGAGGGTGAAAAGGGCACCAAGCGGTTGGTTGTCGCTGCGCCCGGGTTTGCCGCCGATTGTGTTGAAACGTTGGAAGAGCTCGCGCTCGAAGGTCGCGACGAGTTTGTTGAGGCAGGCGGCGAGCAATATGCCGTGCTCGATTGCCTCAATGTCAGCGGTAGCGGTCTGACGATGCTCGAAAGCCTGCTCCGGCGCGAGCTTTCCGGCTGGATTTAGAGCCGCCTCTCATTTACATTGCTGTAAGCAACCGAAATTAGAGGAACCGGGATGGCCACTCTCGCAGAACCCCCACCAACCGCACCGACATTCGACCATTGGAGCGAAGGAATCCCGTCTGACGCGGACCTAGCTCACATTCCCGGCGAACGCGGACTTCCGGTTATTGGCAATACATTCAAACAGTTGGCCGATCCGCATGCCTATACCAAGCGGATGGTCGACACATACGGCAAGGTCTACAAAACCCATGCTTTTGGCGGTTGGAATGTTGCCCTGATCGGTGCCGAAGCGAACGAGCTTGTGCTGTTCAACAAAGACAAGATTTTCTCCAGCGAACAAGGCTGGGGGCCGGTGCTCGATCAGCTGTTTCCGCGCGGGCTGATGCTGCTGGACTTCGATCATCACCGGATTGACCGGCGCGCGCTTTCGATTGCTTTCAAGCCTGGGCCTATGCGGCATTATTCCGGATCGCTGAATAGCGGGATCGCGCGAGAGGTCTCGGGCTGGGCCGGTGCGATGACATTCCAGCCTGCGATCAAGCAACTCACGCTTGATCTCGCGGCTGACAGTTTTCTCGGCATTCCTTGGGGGCCAGAAGCGGACAAGATCAACACCGCGTTTGTCGACATGGTGCAAGCCTCGGTCGCGCCGATCCGCAAACCGCTGCCCTTCACAAAGATGAAGAAAGGCGTCGATGGCCGGGCCTATATGGTCGATTTCCTTACGCGTGAGACCAATCGCCGCCGGGCTGAAGGCGGCGGGCAGGACATGTTCAGTCAGTTCGCCACGGCGACGCGCGAAGATGGCTCATTGCTGCCGGTCGACGAAGTGGTTGATCACATGAGCTTCCTGATGATGGCAGCGCATGACACGATCACATCGTCGGGCACGTCGCTGATCTATCTGCTCGCCAAGAACCCCGAATGGCAGGAGAAACTGCGCGAGGAGATTTTCGCTGTGACCGGCGGGCCGGATGGGGACGGCAGTCCTCGCTCGCTCGAGTATGACGATATGGGCAAGCTCGAACTGACCGAAATGGCATTCAAGGAAGCGCTGCGGATGATCCCTCCGGTGCCCTCAATGCCGCGCCGCGCGCTCAAGACCTTTGAGTTCGAAGGCTATCGCATCCCTGCCGGTCAATTGTGCGGGATCAACATCTATTGGACGCACCACTCGGAGGAGTACTGGGACAATCCCTTCACCTTCGACCCGATGCGCTTCACGCCTGACAAGGTGAAGGCGCGTCATAAATATGCCTGGGTCCCGTTTGGCGGCGGCGCGCATATGTGTTTGGGCCTGCACTTTGCTTACATGCAGATTAAGGTGCTGCTGGCGCAGCTGCTGCAACGGTATCGGATCGAAGTGGCCGAAGGGTATTCGCCTGAATGGCAGCCTTGGCCGATCCCTCAGCCTAAGGATGGATTGAAGGTGAACTTCAAGCCTCTCTAAAAATCCCAGGCGATGCCTTCGCGCTCCCAATCGCCGTAGCGCGTGGGAGATAGCTCACGCGGCTCATCCTTCAGCGGATCGACCGCCTTAGGCTTGGGCGGCGGATCGTTGGTCCAGTGCGCGGGCTTCTTGAAGTTCTTCGCGGCGGCTGATTTTTCTTTTGTCATATAGGAATAGAATGCGCGTGCTGGCGCTTGGTTTCAAGGAAGGCTAGGCGCGCAGGCCATGCCGCAATCGAAACCCAAAGTATCCGGACTGCCCGCGCGCCGTGCTTCGCTCAAACTGCTGGACGCGGTGCTGCGTCGCGGCGAGACACTTGAGCAGGCTGAAAACGCCGCAATGCAGGGCGTCTCAGGGCCTGCCGACCGGGCGTTGGCGCGTGCGATTGTCGGGGAGACCCTGCGCTGGCTTACCGATCTCGATCTGCTGATCGACAGCGCGACCAAAAAACGCCTGCCTGATGACGCCAAGCCGCGAAGCGTGCTTCGGTTGATGCTTGCCCAAGCGCTGCGGCTCGACACGCCGCCGCATGCGGTGGTGTCGACAGGGCTGGAATTGCTGGCCGGAGGGCCGCGCAGGCTGGCTCATGGCGTGTTTTCCACGCTGATGAAGCGCGAAGTATCCCTGCCGGATGTGCCGACACTGCCCGACCGTGTTCTGGCCCGCTGGGAAGATCGTGCTGAGGCAATCGCGCCGGGTTTGATCGATCCTCCCGAGGTTGATCTGGCGCTCAAAGACGCAGGCGAAACGCAAGAGCGCACGGTTGCGATGGGCGGCGTCAGCCTCGCTCCCGGCCATATCCGCCTGCCGCGCGGAACGCCTATCGAACGGATGCCCAGCTACGATGAAGGCGCGTGGTGGGTGCAGGATCTTGCGGCTCAGATACCGCCCCGCTTGCTCGGTTCAGGGGGAGGTCGGCGTGCGCTTGATCTATGCGCCGCTCCGGGAGGCAAGACGCTGTCGCTGGCTGCTGCGGGGTGGCAGGTGACCGCGCTCGACATCAGTGAAAAGCGGTTGGAGATGCTGCGCGAAAACCTCAAGCGCACCGGGCTGGAGGCGGAGATCGTGAAGGCCAACGCCCTGACTTACACACCGGCCAAGAAGTTCGACGCGATACTGCTCGACGCGCCTTGCACGGCGACCGGCACCTGTCGCCGACATCCTGACGTGCTCCACCGCATCGGCCCGCGCCAGATTGGCGAGATGATCGAGATCCAGCAATCGCTGATCCATCGGGCGGTCGAGTGGATGAGCGAAGGAACAGTGCTGGTCTTCGCCGTGTGCTCGCTGGAAAGCGAAGAAGGCGAAGAGCAAGCGGCGTGGATTGACGCAACGTTCGATCTGGAGTCGGTGCCGATTACCTCAGGCGAATTGCCTGACGGGATCGAGCCGACCGCAGAAGGTTGGGTCCGCACCCATCCGGGTATGTTGGCGGACCAAGGCGGGCTGGACGGGTTCTTTGTCGGGCGCTGGGTAAAGCGCTAAACTGCGATTAGGTCCGAACGGTTAGCACCGCGCATGTCCGGCCAAGTTGCTCCAGCGAAAAGCGTGTGGTCCCGCCCGATATGTCCGCGACCTGGAGTGTAAACGGCGTACCTAGCTCGACATAGCGATTAAGCTCCATCTCACCGCCGATCACCTCCACATTCGGGCGAACTTCCAGCAGGCAGAGCGCCTGCCGGGCAGTCTCGATCATATGGACCGAGTTTACATGATCGCCTGAACCTCCAAGCATCGGATTGGCCGGAGGAAGCCCATTCTCCGGCGTGATAAGGGCATCGAATGATGGCGCTTCGCCATTTTTGAGCTGACTGATCAGGGCATGTTCTGATGCTCCCAGTCCCAAAGCGTTGGCAGGAGCGAACTCGATTGTCTTGCTGTCAGCTTGCTTCTGCGCTTTGGATTTGGCCTTATCGCGCCATTCCTCGAAATTGCGGTTGCGAAACACGACACCCCGGCCTCGCATTCGGACAATTAGTCGTCCTTCCGCATCGAACAACTCGACCACATAGGTTTCGTCATCGCCGGACTTTTCGCGCTCGTAGCGACCGCGTACCGCCATTCCGGTGCCGGGATCGCCGCAATGCCAGTCGGTCCAAGTCAACGCTGACCACTGACCGTCTTCCATTCCGCCAAGTGCCATGATCGCGCCGACGCTTGTCCAGAAATTCTGAGCCTGGATCACAATCGGATGATGCGAGCCAAGGGTCAACCAAGGCCATTCGGCGGTATCGGTCGAACATCCAAATTCGACCGAACCATCATCGGCGATGGAATGGGAATGCGAATACGACTTTGTGAACTGGCGTGCCATCGATCTTCCGAGCCAACCAGCCGCCGCTACTCTTTCACATACTTCTGGAAGCTCTTGCGCAGCTTCATGATCTTGGGCGGGATCACGGCGAGGCAATAGGGATTGCGCTGACCTTCGCCGTCCCAATATTCCTGATGATAGTCCTCTGCCGGATACCATGGCATTGATTGCTCGCCGCCATCCAGACCTTCTACGGTCGTCACTGCTGTCTTACCATTGTCGGCATTCCAGCGACCAATCGCGGCTTCAGCTTCAGTGCCTTGTTCGTCCGACAGCGGGAATATCGCCGAGCGATATTGCGTGCCGACATCGCCGCCCTGGCGGTTAAGCTGGGTCGGGTCATGGGTGCCAAGGAACACGTCGTAAATCTCAGGCAGAGTGATGACGCTCGGATCGAAGGTCACCCGGATACCCTCGGCATGGCCGGTCGAGCCGGTGCACACTTCCTTGTAGGTCGGGTCAGCCTTGTCGCCGCCGATATAGCCGCTTTCGACTTCGGTCACGCCAATGACATCGCGGAACACCGCTTCGGTGCACCAGAAGCACCCGCCGGCTACGATTGCCTGTTCCATCAATTCGATCTCCTGTTTCGACGAATGACATAGGAAGGTCGACCAGCATTGCCAGTGCTGTCGGTTGGTCTTGTCTTCACGGTCTCAGCGCGTAAGGACAGGCACACAGGATTTTTCGAGAGAGGCTCCCAGATGAAACTTGCTCTTCTTGCTCCGTTTGCCGTTGTCGCCGGTGCGGCGATGCTGACCGTTGCTGCTCCCGCAACAGCCGATGATCACGCTGCTGCGCCGGCCCTAGCTGAAGTGTTGGCGCATGAGCGCCGCGATGATGACCGTGCACGCGACCAATATCGCAATCCGTCCGAGACGCTGGCGTTCTTCCAGATCGAGCCGACCATGACGGTGGCCGAATATGGCCCGGGCGGCGGCTGGTACACCCGCGTGCTCGCGCCGTACCTGATGCCGGCTGGTAAATATGTCGCCTTCAATCAGGATAGCGACGGGCGCACCTATCGCACCCGCGCGCAGGAAGCGCGGTCCAAAGGCTGGACTGAAGCATTCAAGTCTGGCCTCGCCGAAGGAATGGGCGTCGATGCCAGCGACGTGACTGCGTTCGAGACTGATGAAATGCCGGAAGACGTGGCGGGTACGGTCGACCGAGTGGTGATCTTCCGTTCGATGCATGGGCTCAATATCGGTAACACTGCCGATCAGGTGCTCAAGGCCGCGCGGATGATGCTGAAGGATGATGGCATGGTCGGCGTTGTGCAGCACCGCGCTCCGGAAGGTGCGAGCTACGATGATTACGGTGCACGCCAGCGCGGCTATATGCGCAAGGCCGATGTGATCGCGATCTTCGCTGCGAACGGTTTTGAGCTGGTCGCCGAAAGCGAGATCAACGCCAACCCCAACGACCCGGCCAATTGGGAACGCGGCGTGTGGACGCTGCCCCCGGTGCTGGCGACGGGCGAAGACGATGCGCGGCGCGACGAGTATCTCGCCATCGGTGAAAGCGACCGTATGACGCTGCTGTTCAAGAAAGCGAACTAAGCCATGATCGCACGCACACTTTTCTCCCTCGCAGGCGTCGCGGCATTGGCCGCTTGCAGCCCGGCAGCAGAAACCAGCGAAGAAACCACCGAAGCGGCTGCGTCAGAAAGCGCGCTGGCAGATGTGCTGGCATCCGACCTTCGCTCTGAAGACAAAGCGCGGGATGAGTTTCGCAACCCTGCCGAAACGCTCGCCTTCTTTCAGGTCGAGCCTGACCACACGGTAATCGAATATGCGCCCGGCGGCGGGTGGTACACGCGCATCCTCGCGCCGCTGGTAGTGCAGGAAGGCCAGTATATCGGCGTCGGCTTTGCTCCCGAAGCTGGCGCAAGCCTTGGCGAAGAATTTGTCGAGCGGGTCCGTCAGGGCGGCGCAACTTTCTCTGCCCGGCAATCGGAATCGACCGAGATTCCACCGGAGAAGCTGCCGTTCTATTTTGGCAACGCGATCCCCGAAGAGGTCAACGGCACGGTCGACCGCGTGCTGGTCTTCCGCATGATGCACAACCTCAAGCGCTGGGGCATCGCCGATAGCGAGACCGAAGCCTTGTTTGCCGCGCTCAAGCCGGGCGGAATGCTTGGCGTGGTGCAGCACCGCGCGAAAGCCGATGCCGCCGACGAATATGTCGACGGGAACAAGGGCTATCTCAAGCAGGACGAACTGGTCGCGCTTTTCGAGGGCAAGGGCTTTGAATTTGTCGAAGCGTCCGAGATCAACGCCAACCCGAACGATACCGCCGACTATGAAGACGGTGTCTGGACCCTCCCGCCGAGCTACGCGAAGGGTGACGAGGACCGCGACACCTATACCGCAATCGGTGAAAGTGACCGGATGACGCTCCTTTTCCGCAAGCCTGAATGACGCTAACGGGCGGCGCATGACCGAGATCACAGTCGCCGCCCTGCAGCTTTCGCTGAATCGAGACAACGAAGCGGACAATATCGCCGCCGTTGCTGATTTGGTGGAGCAGGCGGCGGCCAAGGGCGCGCAGCTGATCCTGCCGCCCGAATTATTCTCCGGCCCCTATTTCTGCCGCGAAGAAGACGAAGCGCTCTTTGCATTCGCTCGCCCGACCGCCGAGCATCCCAGCGTCATCGCGATGCAGGAGTTGGCGGCGCGGCTAAAGGTTTCGATCCCGACCAGCTTTTTCGAGCGCGATGGACAGCATTACTACAACACGATGGCGATGATCGGTCCCGATGGCGCTGTCATGGGCACGTACCGCAAAAGCCACATCCCCGATGGGCCGGGCTACGAAGAGAAGTTCTATTTCCGCCCGGGCAATGACGGGTTCAAGGTCTGGGATGTGCCGGGCAAAGATGGCGCAAATGTTTGCATCGGCGTCGGTATCTGCTGGGACCAATGGTATCCCGAGGCGGCCCGCGTGATGGCGCTGCAAGGCGCGGAAATGCTGCTGTATCCGACAGCGATTGGCTCCGAGCCCTATGACGCGGACCTCGACACCAGCCGCATGTGGCGGCGCGCGATGATCGGCCACGCGGTCTCCAACTGCATGCCGGTGGTGGCGAGCAACCGTATCGGAGCGGAAGGACAAGCGGACGCGGCTCAGACATTCTACGGCCACTCATTCATCGCTGACGAATGGGGCGATTTGGTCGAAAGCTTTGGCGCGGACGATGAAGGCTATCTGATCGCCACTTTCGACCTCGACCGTGCACGCACGCACCGTGCAGGCATGGGCTTCTTCCGCGACCGCCGCCCACACCTCTATGGCCGCATCGTCGAAGATATTTGACGCGGATCGAGATTGAGCAGCACTTATCTCATCGCGCTAGGATCGAATCGGCGCCACCATCTCTATGGCCGCCCGTGCGAGGTCGTGCGCGCGGCGATGGAAGAATTGGCTGCGCTCGGCACAGTCACAGCCCGCGGGCCGATCATCTCCACCGCACCCATCGGCGCAGCACAGCGCCGCTTTGCCAACAGTGCAGCGCTGCTCGAAAGCCAATACGACCCGCCAGCGCTGCTTGCCGCGCTCAAGCGAATGGAGCGCGAGTTCGGCAGGCGTACGTTCCGGCGCTGGGGTGACCGCGTGCTCGATCTCGACATCGTGCTGTGGAGCAGCGGCGCCTGGTATTCCAAGCCCCTCCAGATCCCGCATCCGCACTTCCGCGAGCGCAGCTTTGTGCTTGGCCCGGCCAGCGCAATTGCGCCCGGCTGGCGCGACCCGGAAAGCGGTTTGTCGGTCCGGCACTTCAATGCACGCTTGACCCGCCCGCGCGCCCTGCCTAGGTGAGCGCTCCGATCGGCACTGCACAGCATGCCGACCACCCGTTTGGGGGCCCTTAGCTCAGTCGGTAGAGCAACTGACTTTTAATCAGTAGGTCGCAGGTTCGACCCCTGCAGGGCTCACCATCCCCTCTCTCTTTTGATGCGAATTATGCTTGAGGCTGGCGCTGGAATGCATCAGTGCCTCAGGCATTCAAAAGACGCGCATGGAGAATCCGGTTGAGTAGCGAAGCCACATCTTTGCCCGCAGTGGGCAGCACTCTGGTGATGAGTGATGGCTCGCTGGAAGTGGTGACGGCCGAGATGGTCGAGGCTTTGGCCACCGGTTCGCGGCTGTTGGCTGTTGGCAGCGGTGACGGTCAGAACCATGTGCTGCTCATTGCACCCGAAGAAGCGAAGGCCGCTGACACGGCCGTTTCGAACGCCTTCGAGGCGTTTTCCGCTATGTCGCAAGTCCGCGATGCCGCGATCCTCAAATTCTTTGAGCTGGCTGCGAGCCGATTGCGCGATGACACGGTGTGGCAGGCGATCTGCGAAGCCAACGCTGCCGATGTCGAGCGCGCGCTTGCCAAGGGTCGCACCGTTGGTCGCTTGAAGGTCAACGACAAAGCCCGGCAGGCGATGATCGACGGGCTGGATGAATGGCATGGGCTCGGCGTTTTCCGCAATTCGGTGATCGAGACGGTCGAGCGTGATGGGTTCACGGTCGATCTGATCCGCGCGCCCTTGGGCGTGGTCGGATTTGTGTTCGAAGGCCGCCCGAATGTCGTGGTGGACGCCTGCGGCGTGCTGCTGACTGGCAACAGTGTGGTCTTCCGGATCGGCTCTGACGCGATCGGGACGGCGCGCACAATCCTCGCTCAGGTTGTTGAGCCTGCCTTGCAAGAGGCGGGGATGCCACAAGGCGCTGTCTCGCTGGTCGATCACACGAGCCACGGGGCTGGCTGGGCTTTGTTCAGCGATGACCGGTTGGGCCTCGCCGTTGCGCGGGGATCGGGCGAGGCGGTGGCGATGCTCGGCGCGATTGCGCGGCAGAGCGGAGTGCCGGTAAGCCTGCACGGGCGCGGCGGGGCCTGGATGTTTGTCGGCGACGATGCGGTCGAGGAAAGGATCGCGCCGGTCGTTGCCCGGTCGCTCGATCGCAAGGTTTGCAACACGCTAAACACGCTGTGCGTGCCTCGCGCGAATTTGGACGCGGCGCTCGCGGCGCTTGTCACCGCGTCCGAGCAGATTGTTCAGAGCTATCCGGACGGGATGATCGTCCATGCGGGAGCCGAAACGCTGCCGCAGGTTCAGTCACTTGCCGGTGTGCAGGCGATTGATCTTGTACCATTGGGCGAGGCGAATCTGGGCACCGAATGGGAATGGGATGACTGCCCCGAGATTACTATCGAAGTGATCGACACACTCGCCGATGGCTACGCTTTGCTCAACACCTTCAGCCCGCGCTTCGTCGCCACGCTGCTGAGCGATAACGCTGCGGAGCACGAGCGGTTCTTCAACGCGGTCGAATGTCCGTTTGTCGGCGACGATCACACGCGCTGGGTCGATGGCCAGTTTGCGCTGGGCAAGCCGGAGCTTGGTTTGTCGAACTGGGAGAACGGGCGCTTGCTAGGACGTTCCGGTATTCTCGCCGGGGATTCGGTTTTCACCGTGCGGATGCGATATCGGAAAGCGTGAGCTGAGGGACCGCGCACGGAGCGCAGCCCCTCAATTCATAATCAAGCGCCGGGTTTAAGTTCGCCTTCTGGATGAACGCCCGCGGCAGCCGGTTCGCCCAACTCGGCTTCGCCGGCGAGGTGCGCGCCTTCATCGGTGAGCGTATCTAGATGCATCAGTTTCTTGATCATTGGGCTGATGACCATGACGACCACGCCGATGCCGACAGCGTAGATACCAACGGTGTTATAGACGTCGAGCACAACCTCTTTGCCCGAAGCGTCCCCGACACCTTCAGCACCGGTCGCCGCCGCAATCAGACCCGCAGCGAAATTACCCGTCGCCGATGCGAAGAACCATGTGCCCATGATCAAGGAAGCGATCTGCGCTGGCGCCAAGCGGTTCATGGCCGAAAGCCCAACGGGCGACAGACACAGTTCGCCGGTCGTGTGGAGCAGGTAGATCAGGAAGATAAAGATCACTGGCGTCGGAATGTCGACTCCAACGCTGTTTGCACCCCAGACCAGCACCAGAAAGCCCAGCCCGACCTGAATCACGCCAAGGCCGAATTTCATCGGTGTCGACGGGTCCATTCCGCGCTGACCCAACCAGGTCCAGAGCGTTGCGAAGACCGGCGCGAGCAAGATTATGTAGATCGCATTGATGGACTGGAACACCGATGCGGGTACACCGCCGCGATCCACATGACGGTCGGTGAAAAGGTTGAGCGAAGAGCCAGCCTGTTCGAACAGCGCCCAGAACACGATCGACACAATGATTAGGAACATCGCCGCGACGATTCGGTCCCGATCGTGGTCGGTCTTCGCAATCATCTGCAAGATCATCACCGAAAGAACCCCACCTAGTCCGATGACTGCGGGCAGGCGCGCCTCAGTATTTCCCATGGCAACGAAGAACATGGAAACGACGAGCAGGGCCGATAGCCCGACATAGGAATAAATCGCAGGTTTAGGAGCCGCCGCATAGCTTCCATAGGGAAGCTGGAAGGTGGCGATAGCGAGGACGTAGCAAACCAGCGCGGCCCCGAACGTGCCAAGGAAGACCCCGACCGCGTCCTGATACTGGATCGCGATCCAGCACAAAGCTACAAGCGCGAATCCGAACCCGTAGATTGCGAGTTCCTTGCTCTTTTCGAGGATGGCAGGCGGCTCGCCGCGACCCAACAAGAGCGGTTTGCCCCAGACGAACACGACCAAGCCAGCAAGCATACCGATCCCGGCGAGACCGAAGCCATAGGCCCATCCATAGGTTTCGCCGATGAACCCGCAGAGCAGAGCGCCAATCGCGGCGCCAAGGTTAATGCCCATGTAGAAGATGGTATAGGCGCCGTCGCGACGTACATCGGTTCTCGGATAAAGCTGTCCGACAATCACCGAGATGTTGGCTTTGAGAAACCCGGAGCCGACAATAATAAGTGCGAGCGCTAGCCAGAAAACGAAGACGAATGGGTTGTTCTCGGTACCAGCCGCAGGTTCCCCCTCGAACGCCATGAATATATGGCCCAGTGTGAGCAAAATGGCGCCGAACAATACCGCCTTTCGCTGGCCCAGATACTTGTCTGCAAGGTAACCACCGATCACGGGCGTAATGTAAACGAGCGCTGTGTACGCGCCGTAGATGATTCCTGCATCGCTGTCGCCGAAGAGCCAGTGCTTGGTAAGATAGAGGATCAGCAGAGCGCGCATTCCGTAGTACGAGAAGCGCTCCCACATCTCTGCGAAGAACAGGACGAACAATCCTTTGGGATGTCCGAGAAATGTGCCGGCACTGTCCCCGTGCGGCAATTCTTGCGTGGCCATGGATGAATAAACCTTTGTTTGATTGGCGGGCCACTGTCCCCCAAGGCCCGTTCAAGCGGCGCACCTTAGCGGCAGATCACTCTTTGTGAAGAGGGGTGCCTTTCAGCTCGCTGTACAGCACCGCGGACGGATCAGCCGCGGCTGTCCAGCCATTGCGCGGCTTTTACGCCGAATGTGATCAGGAACGGCACCAGCAGCAGGCTCAGCGCAACCTTGGCAATCACCTGACCGATCAGCAGGTTGGTAATGTCGAACTCGCCGTAGAAAGCGAGGGTCACGAAGATCACAGAATCCAGCGCCTGACTGAGCGCAGATGCTATCGCACCGCGCACCATCAGGCCGAAAGTCGTTGCCTCGCCGTCTCCGCGCAGCCGGTCGAAAATCCAGATATTGAGCAGCAGCGACGTAATGTAGGCGGCCGGGCCTGCGAGCATGATGCGCGGTGTTTGGCCGAGCACCGTTTCGAACGCCGCAAGGTCGGTGGCGCGATACTCAAGCATCTCCGGTGATGCAGGAAGGCCGAGCACGAGCCAGATAATCGCCGCCGACATGCCGAGCGGCAGGAAGCCCCACCACACGAGCTTCTGAGCCATCTTCTTTCCATAAAGCTGCGCGATGGTGCTGGAGATCACCACCAGCAACAGGAACGCAAATATCCCGGCTTCGACGGCAAGGTTGCTGGGCCACAATTGCACCTGTTTGAAGGCGACAACCCCCGCGATCACCGTCATCCCGCCATAGAGCAGCAGGAAGACGAACAGGCCCAAAGGCATGTTGGCGAGTGGATTGGCTGCGGTATCGGTGGCCGATGGGCTGGTTTCGCTCATCGTCGCAGGCGTAAGGTGTGCTTCCGGAAATTGGAAGTCGGCGGGGCGCACCTTTCCCACGAGTCTTGCACTGCCTGCGCGTTTCACAGTTGCGCTGACAGTGACAAACTGCCACCCACCATGCCCGCGCGCCCTTCGCGGTGAGCACATGGGACATTTCTGTAGGGAAATTCGGGGGCAACGGCACCGCCGTGAACGAGAATATGACGTCCGTCCTGTTCAGCTTGGCAGGCATCGCAGCAATTCTACTCATCGCTTTCACGCTGTCTTCGGGCAAGCGGCGCATCAATCCGCGCGTGGTTGGATCGGCTTTTGCGTTACAGGCGGTGATGGCGCTGCTTGTGCTGCGCACCGATTTCGGAGTCAAAGTGATCGATTGGCTGTCGAACGGCGTGATCGCGCTGCTCGACTTTTCCAAAGTCGGAATCACCAGTGTGTTTGGCCCGATGGAGAGCAATCCCTTTGCCAACACATTTGTGATCGCGGCTCTGCCCGTGATTGTGTTCTTCGCGGCGATCGTATCGATCCTCTACCACCTCGGCATCATGCAGAAGCTTGTGCGCTGGGTGGGCGGGGCAATCGGCTGGATCACCGGGATCAGCAAGGTTGAGGCGCTCGGCAGCGCCGCGAATATCTTTGTCGGCCAATCCGAAAGCCCGCTGGTCGTTCGGCCTTACCTCGCGGCATTGCCGCCTGCGCGGCTGTTTACACTGATGAGCGTGGGGATGGCAGGCGTCGCGGGCACGATTCTGGCGGCCTATGCCAGCTTTATCGGGGCGGAGGCCGTGCCGTTCCTACTCGCCGCAGCCTTTATGTCCGCGCCGGGCGGTATCCTGATGGCGAAGATCATCATGCCGGATGATGGGGAAGAAGAGCCGGAAGGCCCCAGTGTCGCGACGATGGCAGGCGCGCGGATGAAGAAGTCCACGACCCTTTCTACTGACGCAACGCGGGTCACGATGGTCGCCGAAAACGGCGAAGAGGTCGAACTGCCCCAGTCGCGGATCAGCGCGGGCGGTCCGGCGGCGATTGTCGAAGGCGGCAAGCCAGGTGAAGTCGAAATGGCGGAGACCTTCGAAGAAGGCCAGCGCCCGGCAAACATTATCGAAGCCGCAGCCCAAGGCACGCAAACCGGTGTAAAGTTGGCGGTCGCGGTCGGCGCGATGGTGATGGTGTTTGTCGCCTTGGTTGCGCTCGCCAATGGCATGCTCGGGGGTGTCGGTTCGGGCATCGTTTCCCTTGCAGCAGGTGCCGGTGTGCCGTTTTCGCCAGAGACCGCTACTTGGCTCAGCACGATCAGTTTCCAGAAACTGCTCGGCTATGTCTTCGCACCGGTCATGTTCCTGATCGGCATTTCGGATTGGGAGCAGGCGCAGATTGCAGGCGGGCTGTTCGGCACCAAGATCGTGCTCAACGAGTTTGTGGCATTCATCGATCTCGGCGCGATGACCGCTGGCGAGTTGACCGATCGCAGCCGCGCCATCGTGACCTTTGCGCTGTGCGGTTTTGCTAACTTCTCGTCGATCGCGATCCAGATGGCGGTGACAGGCGGTCTTGCCCCTAATCAACGTCCGGTGATCGCACGTCTCGGGTTGAAGGCGCTTGCCGCGGGCAGCCTCGCTAACCTGATGAGCGCCGCCCTCGCGAGCCTGTTTCTGCCGCTTTGAATATTGTCGCGGGCGGGCGGCGTGCCTAATACGGTCCTATGACCGATACCAAAGCCAAGATCGCCAGCGTCTCGCTGAACCAACCGCTCGAAGATATCGCGGACGAGTTGGGGCGGAGTTTC
The DNA here is from genome assembly GCF_947499705.1 of uncultured Erythrobacter sp. Classification (NCBI taxonomy): domain Bacteria; kingdom Pseudomonadati; phylum Pseudomonadota; class Alphaproteobacteria; order Sphingomonadales; family Erythrobacteraceae; genus Erythrobacter; species uncultured Erythrobacter sp. Next base: position 896,866 of record NZ_CANMPJ010000002.1, read on the forward strand.
TCCGAATACGGTTTCGCCGTGGTGCGCGACCATGGCATTCCGCAAGTGCTTATCGACCGCGCCGAGGCAAAGTCGAAGGAATTCTTTGCGCTGCCCGATCCGGTGAAGCGCGAATACAAGATCGAAGGCGGCGGCGGCGCGCGTGGATACACTCCGTTCGGTACGGAGAAAGCGAAAGACGCGAGCGTCTTCGATCTCAAGGAATTCTGGCATGTCGGCCGCTCGCTCGAGCCGGGACACTCGCTCGCTGAGTTCATGGCGCCCAATGTCTGGCCTGACGAGGTGGATGGATTTCGCGATACGTTCAGCGAATTGTTCTCTGCATTCGAAACTGCTGGGTCGCGTGCGCTGGAAGCGATTGCCTTACATCTCGGACTGGAACGCAAGTTTTTCGATCCGACAGTTGAAGACGGCAATTCGGTGATGCGCCTGCTCCACTATCCGCCACTTGGGCCAGATGCCCCCGAAGGCGCGATCCGCGCGGCAGCGCACGGCGACATCAACACGATCACGCTGCTGCTCGGTGCCGAAGAGGCTGGTCTGGAGCTGCTGACAAAGGCAGGCGAGTGGCAGGCGGTCGACGTTCCCGAGGGCGGTCTGGTCATCAATGTAGGTGACATGCTGGAACGGCTGACCAATGGACGGCTGCGCTCGACCACGCACCGGGTCGTCAATCCGCGCGGACCGGCTGCGCAAAGATCCCGCTATTCGATGCCGTTTTTCCTCCATTTCCGACCGGATTACCTGATCGAGCCGCTCGAAAGCTGTGTGTCCGAAGCCGATGCCGATTCGGTCCAACCGCCGATTACGGCTCACGATTTCCTGCAGCAGCGGCTGCGCGAGATCAATTTGGCGTAATCATCGGTCGTTTCGGCGAACGATCCGAAAATACAGGAATCTCGTTGCGTGCGTGCAACACACGCCGCCAAACGCACGGGAATCCGGGGCTTGAGCGGCTCCGATTTGCTGCAATCGCGAAGAGCGCCTGTGAGCTCTCCACAGGATTCATCAAACTGTCACAAAACAGTCGCTTTTCGGACGCCGAACGCACCTAAGGGGGTGCCGCATCACAGATTTCCACCGTGTCCAGGGGCCTAACCATGAAATTGAAATATCTCCTGGCAGCGAGCGTCGTCAGCCTCTCTGCCGCAGCAACTATCGCAACTCCAGCCGCCGCCCAGCAAATCACCTCGGGTGTTGAAGGCCAGGTAACCGACGCGGAGGGCAACAGCCTTCCCGGCGCAGTCGTAACCGTCACCGACGAACGCACGGGCAGCACCCGCACTTCGACGGCAGGCAGCAACGGCAACTTCCGTATCCAGTCGCTGCAGCCGGGCGGTCCCTACACCGTAACCGTCACAGCATCTGGCTTTGAAGGTCAGACGGTTGAAAACGTCTTCACCAACATTTCAGGCAATACCGGTTTCGACTTCGCGCTAACCGCGACTGCTGCTGGCGCGGCCGATAACGTGATCGTCGTTACCGGCGCCCGCGCTTCGGTTACTCAGGTAGCTGTTGGTCCGGGTACGGCATTCGGCACCGAGACACTTGAAGCGTTCCCGTCGATCACGCGCGACGTTCGCGACATCATCCGGATCGATCCACGCGTCAGTCTCGAAGGCAACAACGACGTCGATCGTATCTCCTGCCTCGGCGGCAACGACCGTTCGAACACCTTCACGGTTGACGGCATTGTTCAGGCCGACGTGTTCGGTCTGAACGGTACGCCTTTCGCCGCGCGTAACTCACTGCCGCTGCCGTTCGACGTCGTGGATCAGGTTTCGGTCGAGTTCGCACCGTTCGACGTTGAGTATTCGGAATTCACGGGCTGTCTCGTCAACGTCGTGACCAAGGCCGGTGGCAACAAGTTCAGCGGCTCCGCCTTCATCACCTATTTCGACGAAGGTCTTTTCGCCGACAACATCGACGGCCGCAATCTCAACGCCGGTTCGGAAACCCGCTGGGGTGCCACACTGTCCGGTCCGATCATTCCTGATCGTCTGTTTTTCTCGGTAGGCTACGAAGAAACCGATCTGGGTGACGGCAACAACTTCGGCCCTGCAGGATCAGGCTTCACCAACGAAGCCGAGTTCGTTTCGCAGGCCCAGTTCGATCGCTTCGCTGAAATCGCGAATCGCGTTTACGGCCAGGATATTGGCGGCTTCCCGAACCAGCTCGCTGAAAGCGCCGTGCGCTACTTCGGTCGTCTCGATGCTCAGATCACCGACGATCACCGCCTTGAAGCAACCTATCAGCGTCTTGAAGAAACCAACATCGAATCCGATTTCGGTGGCCAGAACCTGACGGGCTTCAACTCGTTCGAGGACGAAGGCACGATCTCGGATTACTATTCGGTCCGTCTTTATTCCGAGTGGAGCGACACGATATCGACGGAGCTGCGCGTTAGCCGCGCCGAAGTCGGCGACGTGCAGGGCCCGGTTGGCTTCGGCGAAGCACAGTCGGACAATCCGACTGTCCGCCTCGCTGTTGGCGTTGCGCCGGACGGCACCTCGACCGAGAACGGCTTGCTTTCAACTGGTCCGGGAATCTTCCGTTCGGCTAACCAGCTCGACACGAAAATCGACCAGGCTCGTTTCCAGATGAATGTGGATGCTGGCAACGGTCACTTCCTCAAGTTCGGTGCTGAGATCAACGACCTTGAAGTGTTCAACCTGTTCGCGATCAACGCAACTGGCACGATCTTCTTCGATGGCCTCGACGATTTCGAGCAGGGCCTTGTTGCTGACGGCTTCTTCTCAAGCGTCTTCGGCGATGTCGACGATCTGGTGGGCGGTGGCGCGCTTGGCGGTGCGACCATCGCATCGGCTCAAGGCGGCGACATCAACAACGCCGCAGCGTTGTTCAGCCGCCGGATTTATTCGGTTTACGCGCAGGACGAATGGCAGGCGACCGACCAGTTGTCGGTCAATGCCGGTATTCGCGTGCAGCTCTATGATGGCGACGCACCGCAGGCCAACCCGCTGTTCCTAGAGCGTTATGGCTTCACCAATGCCAACTCGTTCGGTCGTCTCGACACGGTCCTTCTCCCGCGTATTTCGGCGAGCTACGAGTTTGAAAATGAAGGCTTCTTCTCGAATAGCCGTCTGACTGGTGGTGTCGGCGTCTTCTCTGGCGGCGATCCGGTGGTATATTACTCGAACGCGTTCTCGAACAACGGCTTCTCGAGCGCAAATGGGGACACCTTCGATTGTAACGCAGCCGAACTGCCGATCGACCCGGCAACCGGCCAGATCGACGTGGTCACTGGCGGTACCTTCACTGGTATTCCAGCATGTGCGATCAACGCAGGTGTTGCGACTGCCGAACAAGGCGGCGCGGACGTTCAATCGACTGCTCCAGATTTTGACGTGCCGACTGTGGTGCGTGCCAACCTCGGTTTCTCGACCGAATTCGGTACCGAAACCGGCTTCTTCAGCAACTGGCGTCTGAACCTCGATTACATCTATTCGCGGTTCAACGATGCGCTGAACTTCGTTGATCTGTCGCAGGCACCCGATATCCGGACTAATGGCGGCTTCACCGTCGATGGCCGTCCAATCTATGCCGCAGTCGATGCGACCCAGGCAGGCTGTAACGCCGTCCTAGAGAACAACGGCGGCACGCCTCCGGTTTACACTGGACTGACAGCAGATTGCTTCGGCACTCGCCGGGACGACAACATCCAGCTGACCAATGGTCGCAGCTCGGACAGCCACAGCTTCTCGGTCATCCTTGCAAAGACGTTTGATGGAGGTCTTCTGACCGAAGGTGGCAGCACTCGCCTGAACTTCGGTTACGCCTTCACCGACTCGAACAACGCACGTAACAACCAGTCTTCGACGGCAACTTCGTCGTTCGATGCTACCGCAGCGTTCGACCGGCAAGACCCGGCAGTGTCGACGGCAACGACCGAAACCCGTCACAACTTCACTGCAACCATGGCCTTCACCGAAGAGTTTATCGAAGGCTATGACACCAGCCTCGGTATTTTCTTCCGGGCTCGTGAAGGTCGGCCTTACAGCTTGACCTTTGATGGTGGCGGCGTGTTCGCTGACAGCGCTTCGGGCAACGACAACGCGCTGCTCTATGTCCCGACCGGTGTGACCGATCCGAACGTATCGCCTCTGTCCGATCCAGCTGCCGTGCAGCAAGTGGTCGACTACGTAGCGGCCTCAGGCTGCGGCTTCACATCGGGTGCTTCGATTGCACGTAACACCTGCCGCAATGACTGGCATGTCGATCTCGACCTGCGCATCAGTCAGGAAATTCCGTTCATTGGTAGCCTGACCGGCATTGCCGAAGACCGGATCGAAGTCTTCGCCGACTTCGCCAACTTCCTGAACCTGCTGGACAGCGGCGCGAACATTCTGCGCTCGCGTGGTGGCTTCAACGGTTTGGTCGACGTTGCTGACGGCGGCGTTGATGATCAGGGCCGCTACATCATCTCCGGCTTCAATCCAGACGATGACAACGACATCGCGATCAATGCTTCGGCATGGCGGATCCAGATCGGTGCGCGCTACGAATTCTAATTCGTAGAACCGACTACCGAACACGAGCGGCGGGGCCTTCGGGTCTCGCCGTTTGTTTTTGGGGCGGGTGATCGTCGCTTCAGACTGATGCCGGGAGGCTACTCGCCAGTAGTGCCCAGCGGTTCCCAGTTCTCTTCGGCGTCGCCAGCGAGTTCGAGCAGCTCCCTAGCAAGCGCTTCTTGCACATCCTGGCTTAGTTCCATTCGCAGCGCGCGTTCGAAGGCTGCGGCCTGATCGCCCAATTCCGGTTCGCCGAACATGGCTGCCGTCCCGGCGATCTTGTGGACCAGTTTGGCCAGCTCGGCGCGCTGCGAGACGTTCACCTCGTCCACGCCCAGCACTTCGTACTCAAGAGCGGTGCGGACGGCCTCGATCGCTTCGCGCCGCCTTTCATGCCAGCGGCTGACAAGCGATGGGGACTGGACCAATCCCTGCTGGTGGCGTGTAGATAGCTCCTCGGTGGCGACGTCGCAGGCTTCCGCTGCCAGACTTTCTGAGGCTTCCTCGACGCCGGTTTCGCTTACAATGCGGATTGGGAGCCACCGTTGCAGCACCCGCGCCAATGCGGCGAAATCGAGCGGCTTGGCGAGATGCGCCTGCATGCCTGCGTCGCGAGCGGCTGCAATATCCTCGGGAAAGGCGTTCGCGGTCAGCGCAACGATAGGGAGCGTACCTGCGCGGATACCCTCGCCACGGATTGCACGGGTCGCGGCATAACCGTCGCAGCCCGGCATCTGGATATCCATAAGCACCAGATCGTAAGGCGTTCCGCGCATGACACTGTCGATCACCAGCGAAATCGCCTCGTTGCCGTCATGCGCGATCTCAACCGATTGCCCGCACCGTTCGAGCATCTCGACAACGAGTTCACGATTGACGTCGTGATCCTCTGCCAAGAGTATCCGCGCCGATTGCGGAAGGATGTCGGTCTCCTCCAAGTACGGAGAGACTTCGGCATCAGGAGCCGGAGCGCAATTCGGCAGCGCGCGCGTTGCAGGGAGCGTCAGGGTGAAGCACGACCCGACGCCGGGTTCGCTTTCCACATCGATGAATCCGCCCAGCAGCTCGGCCAATTGCCGGCTGATTGAAAGCCCCAGCCCGGTGCCGCCGAACCTTCGCGATGTGTCGCTTTCTGCCTGTGTGAAGGGCTTGAAAATTGTCTCCAGCCGCGACGCGCTGATCCCGATGCCGGTATCGGCGATGCGCACGCAGAACTGGTCATCGTCGATCGTGTAGCTGACATGCACATGGCCATGCTCGGTAAACTTGACCGCGTTGCCGATCAGGTTGAGCACGATCTGGCGCAGCCGCAATCCGTCGGTCATCACCCATGCGTGGTTTTCGGCGCCATCGCGACCCTTGTGACGGTCGCGCTCCACATGCAGTTCCAGCCCTTTCTTTTCTGCTGTTGGTCGGTGCAGTGCTGCGCAATCCTCGATCGTTGCATCAAGATCAGCCGGTGCCTGATCGATCGAGATTTGCCCCGCTTCGATCTTGGACAGATCGAGGATGTCGTTGAGCAACAGCATCATCGAGCGACCGGATTCGACGATCATTTGCGTATGGCGGCGTTGTTCTTCATCGAGCTCGCCCTGCAGCATGAGCTCCGAGAAGCCCAGAACACCGTTCATGGGCGTGCGGATTTCGTGGCTCATATTGGCGAGGAATTCTGACTTTGCGCGCGCCGCGTTCTCGGCATGCCGCCGCGCGCGAGTCAGCAGCAATTCCAGCTCGACCCGCTCGGTCACATCGCGGGCCGATACCACGATACCTTCGCGCCGCCCGGTTTCAGGGTTGAAAGCGACTCCGCACTCAGCCTCGAGGAAGACCGGAGTGCCGTCTGCGCTGTCGTGAACCCTGCGATAGGTGAAGCGCTCCTTATCAGACTCGCCCGAAACCAGCCGTTCTTGGGCAAGGATGATCCGTTCTCGCGCGTCCTCATGCATGCGGTCCGATGGACGTTGACCCAGAAACGTCTCAACCGACTCTGCCAACACGGTTTCCACTGAAGGGGAGGCATAGGTGCAAACACCATTGAGGTCGAAACACATCAACGCGTCGGTGGCATTCTCCGCAAGAAGCGCGAGTTCCCGCTTGCTCGCTTCCATTTCTGTCATGATCCGATCGCGCCCGGCCAGGATGGCAGCGACGGGCAGACCGGTCAGAAAATTTGCCGCGACGAATGCCTGGATCAGATGCAAACGGGTAATCGCAGAAGCGCTCGCTTCAAAAATCGGCCCCAATCCTGCCCATGTCATCAGTGAAGCGACCGCCGCGAGCAGTGCGACGAACAGAGCGGTACCAAGGCTGCCCAGCCTGAACGCGTGGAGCAGCGTGATCGGCGGTATCAGGAACAGCAGCGGAAATGCGTTCTGGCGGAAAACCAGAATGGCGCAGGTCACGCCAAACACAAGCAGCATGGCCTGCTCTACCAACTGGGTTTTGCTGCTGCGGGCACGTTGCCGAAGAGCGTCGAAGATCAGCAGGGTGGTTGGTACGATCAGCACCATTCCCATACTGTCGGTCAGAAACCAGCCGGTTGCCCCGACCCAGACGGTTGTATCGTCGGGCCCCATCGCAATCGCCGCAAATGACGCGGCAAGGCAGGGACCAACCAACCCGCCTGCCCAAACAAACCGGGCAAGATGCTCCAGTTTGGTCATATCCGGCCGATGTCCGCAGAACCGGCGTGTCAGGAAGGTCACGGTTACAATGTTGAGAATGTTGGCGACCGAAAAAACCAGGGCCACTTGCAGCGGCGTGCCCACAGCCATATTGGCCACTGTGCCGGCGACCAAGATCGCGCCATAGAACGGCAATTCATTGCTCAGCCGGGCTCGCAGCAGGAATGCGACCGCACAAGCGCTAGGCAGCCAGACGCTTGCGAGGATTGAATCGAAGCGGGAAAGCGAAAGGCTCGCGACCGCGAGTAGCCAGAAACCAAGCGCTCCCAGCGCCGCCGCAATCAGGCTACGCGTGTCGAGCCGCCCAGCTGTCACCAAGCTGAATCCGTCGAAATCCGAATTGTCTAATGTGCGCTCGATTGTGCGCTCCATCGAAAAATGCTCCAACAGTTCGTATAGAGAGATCGGCGCGATTTCGGGCGCAACTGGGACCAAATCGGTCCGAATCCGATCAAATGGAGCGGAGCTGACAGTGAAGACGAAGGGCTACACGTCCAGATTGCGAAGACGCCCGAGCTGGCCTTTGCTGGCGGCGATCGTGCTGTTTCACATCGCGGTGTTCTATGGGTTGGCCCGCGCGTTTGCGCCGGATTTCACGTCAACTGTCGAGCGGGAAGTGGTGTCCGCCTTTACTGTCACGATCACCGCGCCGCCCGATCCACCTCCGCCCGAAAACGAACCCGAACCGGATGAGGGCGCGCAGGGCGCACCGGGTGAAGAAGCGGTGCCGCAGCCGGTCACTGCGCCGTCACCGCGTATCGAGCGCAAGCCCGAACCGCGACCACGCGCCTCTTCGACGGGAACAGCCAACCGGTCGGGTGCGCGTGAAGCGGGCGACGGGACCGGTGCGGCGGGAAGCGGCGATGGCACTGGCAGCGGGAATCGCGGCGGCGGGCAGGGCGGTGTTGCCGTGACCAAGCCGAGCGTGCGTTCGGGCAGTCTGAACACCGCATCCGACTTCCCGGTTCCTCCCGGTGGGCGCGAGACGCGGTTCGGCAAATCGGTGACGGTGGCCTTCACGGTGACAACCGATGGCAGGGCGCGAAATTGTTCGGTCGCCAGATCGAGCGTCGATGCTGAAACCACAGCATTGGTGTGCGGGCTGGTCGCAGAGAAGATCCGCTTCAACCCGGCCACAGACCGAAGCGGCAATCCCGTCGAAGCGCGTTACGGCTATCGCGTCGATTTCCGGCAGCGGTGATGTGCAGACCTGCTGCGTCGGCACTGGCAAAGCCATCCCGCGCTGCTAAAGGCGTTGGGCATGAATGATCCCCGCCCCATACATCCGGTTGTCCTGTGCGGAGGCAGCGGCACCCGCCTCTGGCCGGTCAGTCGCAAGACCAGGCCGAAGCCGTTCCTGCCCCTGATCGGGGATACGACTTTGTTCGAACAAGCGGTTGGACGAGTGGCGGGCGATGCCCGTTTTGGTGCGCCGATAGTGGTAGCTGGGGCTCAGCATACCGACCTGATCGAGGCGCAGATTGGACCGGCGCGCGAACACCGTTTGATCGTCGAGCCGATGGGCCGAAATACCGCTCCGGCCATCGCGCTGGCGGCGGCGCTGCTGCCGCCGGACGACATCATGCTAGTCTGCCCGAGCGATCATCATATCGCCGATGAAGCGGAATTCCGAGCGGCCGCCGTCGCAGCAGCAGCGCTGGCGCAGGACAACTGGATGGTCTCATTCGGCATCGCAGCTACGCATCCGGAAACCGGCTATGGCTACCTTCATCGTGGTGAGGAACTGCCCGGTGGTTTCCAGATCGCGCGCTTCGTTGAAAAGCCCGATCTTGAGCGCGCGAAGGCCTATCTCGCCAGCGGTGAATACAGTTGGAATGGCGGCATTTTTGCTTTCCGGGCAGGTGCGCTGCTCGATGAATTGAAAGCGCATCGTCCCGAAATGGCAGAGCTGGTCGCGAAGGCTGTCGCAGAAGGAAGCGACGACGGTTCGCGCTTCTACCCAGCTTCAGAGCCCTTTGCGGCAATCGATGGGGACTCGATCGACTACGCAGTCATGGAGAACACCGGGCGCGCTGCGATGGTCCCGGCTGACATGGGCTGGTCCGATATTGGCAATTGGGCCGCTTTGCAGGACGCGATGGAGCAAGATGCAGATGGCAATTCCGTGCGCGGGACGGCCGATCTGGTCGATTGCCGCAATGTGATGGCATCCAGCGATGGCCCGCGCGTCTCGGCCGTCGGGCTGGAAGATGTCTGCATCGTCGTGTCGGGCGACGAAGTGCTGGTGACCACCCGCGACGGCGCGCAGATAGTTGGTAAGCTACCAGGAGCGGTCAATCAATGAATGCCGTTCGCCAGCTGCCAACCAAGCTGGTTGAGAAGGTCTGGGGCCGCGATACGCTGCCTGAGCCGTTCACCGCGCCGGAGGGCAAGCGGATTGGCGAGTTGTGGTTCGAGCCACCGCCGGAGCATTCCGACCTGTTGGTCAAGTACCTGTTCACCAGCGAGAAGCTGTCGGTGCAGGTTCACCCTTCCAGTGCGAATGCGCGTCCCGGAGAGGACGGCAAAGAAGAGTGCTGGCTGGTGCTCGATGCCGAACCGGGTGCGCAGCTGGCGATTGGTTTCAATGAAGAGGTCGACGCCGCGACAATCGAAGCGGCTGCACGCGACGGCTCGATCGAACAATTGCTGACGTGGCACGATGTTGCTGCGGGCGACATCTATTACCTCCCCGCAGGCACCGTGCACGCGATCGGGCCGGGCCTGTCATTGGTCGAAGTGCAGCAGAACAGCGACACGACTTTCCGGCTGTACGATTATGGGCGCCCGCGCGAATTGCATCTCGAACGCGGGGTGGAGGTCGTGCAGGGTGTGCCCTACGCCTCCGAGCATCGCAGCACTGTTACCGAGCGCGGCCAGACTTTGATTGACGGCTCGCATTTCCGGCTGGACCGGATCGAAGGCGCTCCTGATGCGGCAATCGCCGCAGCCTATCCGGGTGGATTGCTGGCCCTTCCGCTCGCAGGCGAAGTGCACGCCAAAGATGGATCGGCAAGGGCTGCAGCAGGCGAGTGCCTCTATGCAGCCGCGCTCAATGCGCTCGATTTTGGGGCCGCTGAAGTCACCCTGCTGACCCGGTCCAACTGAAGCGAGCGTTGCGGCGCTTCAACCGGCCAGCAATTCTTCGATTTCACTGCGACCGTAGGGTTTTCGCAGCAGGCTCTGCGCGCCCAGTTCCTCGACCTGATTGCCCAGTTCCGCATATCCGGTAGCCAGGACAAACGGGACACCATGATCGCGGAGCCTCTTGGCAACGGGTTCGCTGGATTCATCGCCGAGATTGAAGTCGATAATAGCGAAGTCAGGGACCCGCTTTTCAATCGCGTCGAGCGCCGATGCCACGCTGCTCGCAACTGTGACGGCTGGAACACCCAGCCGCTTCAGGTTCTCTTCTGTGTCGAGCGCGATGATCATGCTGTCTTCGACGACCAGCACATGCGGCGGGATGTAGTGCGATTCTTTCGCGGCATCTGCACCACCCTTCTCGGAATCCGCTCTCGAGCCGAACTTCTTCAGGTCATCGTTCGATGCGACGGGCACGATATAGCGATCCGGGACAACAAAATCGGCCTCAAGCCCGGTCAGCTTGAACCGCAGGTCTGCCTCGCCTTTCAATTCGTAGGGGATCGAGCGTTCGATTATTGTCGATCCAAACCCGCGCCGCTGCGGCGGCTTTACCGGTGGACCTCCGCGCTCGCGCCATTTGATCTGCAAGTCGCCGTCACGATTGCGCTCAAGTTCGACCGAAAGCGATCCGTGGCGATCGCACAGACTGCCATATTTGGCCGAATTGGTGACAAGCTCGTGCACCACCAGCGCCAGAACGGTGTAGGCTTCGGGTTTGACGAGGACCTCTTCGCCATCGAGCTCAAAGCGGTCCTTCTTCTCGCTGATATAGGCCGCCAGCTCAGTTTCGAACAAGGAACTGAGCGGCGCCGGTGCCCAGTTCTCGCGCGTGATATTGTCATGCGCCGAAGCGAGAGCCGCGATCCGCCCGCCGATGATCGAGGCGAAGCCCTCTACATTCACCGCACCGTGCTGCGATTGCGCCACAAGGCTGCGGATGAGGTTAAGGATGTTGCGAACTCGGTGGTTGAGCTCAGCGATCAGCAGTTCCTGCTGTTCCTGCGCCCGCCGTCGTTCGCGCGCGACCTCGTCGGTCATGCGCAGCACCACTTCTAGCAGGGTTACACGCAACCCTTCGGCGATCAGCAGCTCATCTTCGGTCCATTCCTTGCTTCGATTCTGAACGGTTTCCTGCCACGCGGCGAAGCTGCCACGCGGTTGAAGCCGTTCGCCCGGCGCTGCCACGGCCTTGGTCGGGTCTCCGGCCCATGTCACAATCTGCGCAACCGGCTTGCGCCACAGGACCAGATAATCGCGTGGTGACCGGGAAATGGGAATGATCAGCGCGCCCGGTGCAGTCGTGGCGAACACTGCGGCTTCCGGGAGTTGATCCTGCAACGAGTCGCTGGCGATGATGTTGCTGATCGGTGCGCCGCCCAATGTCGGCAGCAACTCCAGAAACTGCTCTTTTGTCGGTCCATCCCCGCGCGAGCGATAGTCGCCGTTGATAAAGGCTCCTGCGCCGTCGTGCGGGATCACGTCCTGCAGCAGATCGTCGAGCATCGGGAGACCGTCTACCAGCGAAGTGCCACCGGCGAGGCGCTGCATCAATTGGTCGTGCAGGTGCCGTCCGCGGCTGCGGAGTTTTTCCGACCGGTCGATCAGCAAACGGTCCAGCATCATCGAGAACAACTGGCTGAACATCTCAGCCACAGTGCGCAGTGAGTATGGCGGAACCTTAGGCGAATAATGGTGACAGGAGATCATGCCCCACAGCCGGTCCTGACGCACGATTGCAATCGTCATCGACGCGTCGACGCCCATGTTTTTCATATATTGAACGTGCATTTCCGAATGCGCGCGCAGCACGCTCATCGACAGGTCGAGTGGCTCACCATCTAATGAGACCGCAGGTTCGATTGGAACAGATGCGGCCGACATGTCGCCGATGATACGGACCTTGTTCCGGCGGAACAGCTCGCGGGCTTGTTGCGGAATGTCGGCGCGTGGATACCGCAGGCCGAGATAGGGCTCGAGGTCTTTGCGGCGATCCTCGGCGACCACTTCGCCGCTGTCATCCGGATGGAACCGGTAGACCATCACCCGGTCATAGCCGAGCATTTGGCGCACTAGCGTTGCAGCTGTGTCGCAAAGCGGCTGGAGTTCGCGGATCGGCTCAAGTTTGGAAAGGACCGGACCAACCATGCTCAGATGATCGGCATATTCGTTTTCAGCATGTGGCTCGAATTCGATCACGATCGTGCCGCCTGTGGGGTGGATCGCGCAGTCGAACAGCTCGCCGCCGGTCGTCAGGCGAAGGCCGAATAGGCGCTCGACACCGTCATCCCGGTCGATCCTTTGCAGCGCCGTACGCAGATCGTCGATCGCGCGAGGCTGAAACAGATCGGTCAAGGCCGTTCCAGTGGGCGGATTGTTCTCTAGCCCGAGCATTTCCGCAACGTTCGCTGACCGATGTGCGATTGCCCAATCGCCATTGACGGCGATCAGCGCGCCAATCGGCTGCACGGCCGAGATCAGGTGAACCGCTTCGCGATCACATTCGCTCAGGTCGGGTTTACGCGATTGTACGTTCATCAGGCCAATTCCGGGGTATTCTTGTTTTCGGCTGTGCCCCGAGCAAAGCGCAGGAAGTGGTCGAAGACTGCGGTGGCTGCCTCGCTGGCTGCCTCGACTTCGGCGATATCGGCCGGGCGCTCGATCCGGCGGCGCAGGCTCTGCCAATAGCTCAACATCGCATCATCGCCGAGAAAGGCGTGCGGCCAGTCATCATGGCCAGCGCGGCGCAGTTCTTTCAGAATCGAGAGATTACCGAGCGAAGAGCCTGCGAGCACCCACGCGGCGCCGAGCGTATGGCTTTCGCTTTGCGCGATGTCGGGCAATTCGAAGGGGGTGGAGGAGGCGGGAAGGGGCCGGTCCAGCACAGCGAGATCGCGGGCAATCGCGGGACATTGCGGGGGTGGGGCGCTGTCGGTCGGGGCGTTGTCGGCAAGCCATTTTTCGACCGGAGCACGGGCGGCGTATTGCAGTGTCAGGAACTGCGCGTAATCGTCCAGCGAGGTCCAGCCGCTTGCCGCGCGCATTGAACTGTCGAGCAGGTCATGCGCGCTAGCCGTTGCCCCGCGAAGCGAGGTGCGCAAATTTTCAGTCTTGCCGGAATAGCCGATGGCCCGCACTCCTCATCAAGTGTAAGCCGTGTTATACACATCGACTGTCCAACTAAAATGACAGATGTGGACCGCTTATGCAAACCGCGTGGTTTACGGACAATTCGATATTGGCACGTAAGTTTGCTCCAGTTTGCAGGAATTTACACCCGTTCCAGCGAGGGGCCTGATGTTGCTTGGTATTAGCCTTTTTCTAGCAATTTCCCGCCATGGCGGCGTACCGCCCGCTCCAGCGTGCCACGCAGGAAGCCGAGGATCGCAGGCAAGTCCATATCGATGATGACTTGCTCGTCATACACTTCGATCCGGCCATCGATTCGCTGGCCTGCAGCGGTGATCAGCAGGTCCATCTGATCCTCATTGGGCCAATCGGTTTCGACTGTCGCCATTCCGGGCGGGAAGTAGCTGCCAATTTCGTGACCATGTGCGTGCATACGGCGGCGCACTTCTTCGCGTCCAAGCTTGTGAGGGAGGGTAACGCGCATCGGGCGGGCGCTCAGTCCTTGCGCCCGGACTGGTTCAGTTCTTCGAGCAGTTCGTCGCCGCCATAGCGGTATTCGAGATAGCGGTCCTTGATCGCCAGATCGTCCAATGCGCCTTCGGCCATGCGGCGGGTGACGCGGTCGATTTCGCCCGACAGCTTGCCGAGGCTGTCGGTCAGGCGCTCATCGGCATTCTTGCCCGCATGCGCTTCCTTGCGAAGGTGCTCGGGGATCTTGCGGTAATTCTCGATCGTCTCAGGGATATATTCGCCGACTAGCTCGCGCACTTCGCGCACGCTCGGGTGGTTTGCGTCGACCGTTTCCAATTGCAGCCCGAGTGCATCAAGCTGCACGCCCAGATCGTCGACGATCTTTGCTGCGGGCGGCGGCAGGGCCGGGCGCTGCGCTTCGAGCCAGAGTTCGGTGCGGGCAACCATCTGCTGCGGCTTGCCTTGGGTAAGCTCGGCGCGCTTGGGCACCTTGACCTTGGGGAAGCTCGAAAACACCGCGATTGCGATTGCCGTGGCGACAACCACACCCATGACGCCCCAAAACCCGATCCCGCTGAACATTGCTCCGGCAATGCCAGCGCCCAGCCAAATCGCGAACACCGCTAGCACGACGTTGCGAACCTTCTTGAGCAGGTTTTTCGTCTTGATGCCGGCTGAACCCTGCCCGATGCTTTCACCTGGACGATGCCTACCGCCACTGCGCTGCACCTGCAGCGACTGGCCCGCCGCGCTCAGGATCTGATCGGATTGGTTGGTCGTGTCGGTCATCTGTTTTTGGCTCACCTATCCAGCGCCAAAAGCGATGGTTCGGAGGCGACTTTCGCTTGCGCCTGGGCCTGACCTTCCGCGCGGGCTATGTAGCCTTTCGACTTCTCGACTTCGCTGGAGAGCACTGTGACGGTTTGCTTCATGCTGTCGAGCGCGCGGACCTTGAACTCGTCCACCTCGTCCATCGTGTCATAGATGTTCTGGAATGCGCGTTGCAGCGTCTCCAGCGGGATCGTGGAGGCGGCCGCCTGTTCGTGGATCTGGCCGGTCTGCTCGCGCAGCAGCGTACTGGTCGAATCGATGATGTCGCTGGTGGTCTGATTGAGCGAAGTGATCTGCTGCAGCACCAACCGCTGATTGGTCATCGCCTGTGCCACCGTCACAGCGGTGCGCAGCGCGCCAACCGTGGTCGTGCTGGCGCGGTCGACCCCTTTTACCAGCTCGACATTGTTTTTCTTGACCAGATCGAGCGCGAGATAGCCCTGTACGCTGACTGCCATCTGGGTCAGCAAGTCCTGCGTGCGCTGGCGGACATAGAACAGCGCGCTCTCGCGCAGCGCCTTGGCTTTCTCAGGATCGGAGCTGTCGAGTTCGAGCGCCTTCTGCTCAAGCCGCTCGTCCAGCGTCTTGGCGATGTGGATCATCTGCTCCAGCTCGCCCATCGCCTCCCACAGCTTCTGCCGTTCGGTGTCGATCGCAGCGTTATCGAGGTGCAGCTCTTTCTTACCGGAATCGAGTCGTTCGAGGATCGCCTGAATGTGGCCCTGCGAGGAGGTGTAGCTGTCGAAGTAGTTCTTCAGCTTGTTGCCAAACGGGATGATACCGAACAGCTTGCGCGGGGTCAGCAGCTTGCTCTTGCGGCCCGGATCGAGGTCCTCGACCGTGCGGCGAAGCTCTGCGAGATCGGTGCCGACGCTGCTGTCGCTGTCCATGGCGCGGACCGGGCGATCAAGGAAGCGGTTCGACATCGCTGCAGCGGCGCGGATTTGCTCCTGACCCATGCGGGTAATCTGATCGACTTTCTCGCCAAAGGCGGGCGAATTGGCATCTTGCGCTACGAGCTCGTCAACAAAGCTATCGACCTTGGTATCGAGCTTGGTTTTCTCTTCGGTGGAGACAGGAACAAGACCAGCAGCCTTTTCCGGCGCAACAACCGGCACCGGATCGGGCGGTGTCAGCTCGAAATCGGTCGCGGTTTTGGTGGCGGTTGCGATTTTCGTTTCGGGCGTGGTTTCGGTGCTCATGCGGTTCGTCTGCTCCCTCATCCGCGCTCGACTGGCCTCGTGCCTCGCTTCGCGGTCCTGACTGGCTCTAACTGTATTAGTGATCTAAAACACGAGATTCAAGATTGCCCGTTTCACGCCCGGCAGTCCAATCATTTGCGTATGCGCTTTTTTTTGCCCGCGATTCCGCGTAGATCGCCGATGTGAGCGAACAGTCCGATACATCAGCGTCCAATGAGGGCGCGCCCAATAGCGATGGCATAGAGGCGTCAGCTGGGCAGGTTTTGCGGTCGCAATCTTCGTTCCGCCGAGTGTTGTTCAGTCTTCAGAGATGGTGGCGGCAAGACGTCGTCGGGACGGTCGATCAAGCTCAGGTGATCGAAAAACGCCGTGCCGAATGCGCGATGTCGGAACGCTATCTGTTCATGACCGCGATGAGCGGCGGCATTGCCGTGCTCGGCCTGCTGCTGTCTTCACCAGCGGTTGTGATCGGCGCAATGCTCCTGTCGCCGCTGATGGACCCGATCATGGGGCTCGGATTCGCGCTGGCGATTGGCGACTACCAATGGCTCAAGCAATCCGCCCGCAGTCTGGCCTGGGGTACGGTGATGGCGGTCGGGCTGACGGCGCTGCTTGTCTTCATGTCGCCGATCCAGACGATAACGCCAGAGATCGCGGCGCGGACTCAGCCCAACCTGTTCGACTTGTTTGTGGCCTTGTTCTCCGCGCTTGCCGGTGCCTACGCAATGATCAAGGGGCGCGAGGGCACAATTGTCGGCGTGGCGATTGCGACCGCCTTGATGCCGCCGCTCGCGGTTGTCGGCTTTGGTCTCGCGACGTGGAATTGGACGGTCTTTTCCGGCGCGCTGCTGCTGTATGTCACCAACCTCATCACCATCGCGCTGACCGCGTGGGCGATGGCGCGGCTATATGGCTTCAAGACCACGCTGAGCACGCGCCAGACGCAGGCGCAGAACTTTGCCGTGGTCGTAGTCTTTATCGGTCTCGCGGTGCCGTTGGCATTCTCGCTCCAGCAGATCGCTTTTCAGACTAACTCGCAGCGCGTGATCCGGGCCGAAATTGAGGAACCGTTTACCGACGGTTCGGAGATATCGCGGCTCGACGTGGATTTCCGGTCCGACCCGATCATCGTCTCGGCGTCGATTTACACGCCGACACCGCGCCCCGAAGTGGAGGCGGAAATCGAGCGGGCTTTGGAATCGCGACTGGGCCAGGACATCGAACTGACGCTGACGCAGTTCCAGGTCGGGACCAGCGCGAGCGCAGCGCAGCAGGCTCAGCTATCCGCCGCTCGTGCCAGTGAGGAAGCGGCCGAGAATGCGCGGGTCGAAGATCTGGCGCAACGTCTAGCGCTGGCCGCTGGCGTGCCCGAAGCCGACGTTGTTGTCGATCGGACGCGCCGCCGCGCAATGGTTCGAGCGCAGCGGCTCGAAGGGGCCAGTCTGGCGGCCTATCGCGGGCTTGAGCAAAGGATCGCAGCAACCGAGCCGGATTGGACCGTCGAACTGCTGCCGCCGGTGGGCGAACTGCCCCAAGCTATCCCGTTTCAGGAAGACGGCCCGACCATCGCGGGCGCCCGCGCGCTGAGCACTATCGAATGGGCATCGAAGCGTATCGACCTGCCAATCGTACTGATCGGCGATCCGGATGAATGCGCGCAGGCCGCCGAGATACTGGGAATGCGCGGAGTCAGTGTGACCGTTCAACCGGGTACCGGGACTATGCGCGCCGAATGGGCATCCCCAGCGGAATAATTCCGGCTTAGGCCGCCAGCTTTAGCGGAACGATCTCGCCTGACAGGTACAGCTTCTTCGCCTTGGCGCGGCTGAGCTTGCCCGAACTGGTGCGCGGAAGAGTGCGCGGCGGGACCAGTTCGACGACGCAGCTCATCCCGGTGACCGAGCGGACCTTGTCCGAGATTTGCTCGCGCAGCTTCACCCGCTCGACCGGGTCTGAGACACGGCAATGAACGAGCACTGCTGGCGCTTCTTCGCCATTGTCGGTTTCAACCGCGAAGGCGGCGATATCGCCGTGGTTGAAGCCTGGTAGCTGCTCAACCGCCCATTCGATATCCTGCGGCCAATGGTTCTTGCCGTTGATGATGATCATGTCCTTCGCCCGGCCTACGATGAACAGATAGCCATCGGCGGTGTAGCCCATGTCTCCGGTGTCCAGCCAGCCATCAACGAGACAGTCATTGGTCGCTTCTTCGTTGCGGAAATAAGAATGCATCACGCTCGGCCCGCGGCACCAGACCTTGCCGATTTGATGATCTCCGCGCGAATGGCCTTCCTCACCGCGTATTTGGACTTCCATATCCGGCAGCGTCTTGCCGCAATTCACGATGGCGCGATAGCGAGCGGGCCGCGATAGGTCGCGGGGTGTCCCCGACAAGCGCTCTTCCTCGACCAATTCTACGCGGATGCCTTCGCCTGGCGGCATGACTGTCACGGCCAGCACCGCTTCGGCGAGGCCATAGGACGGCGTGAAGGCGCTCGCCTGAAAGCCAGCTTCAGAGAATGCATTGACGAAGCTTTGCATCACGTCCGGGCGGATCATGTCTGCACCGTTGCCCGCGACGCGCCAGCGCGACAGGTCGAAGCGCTCAGCGACGTTGCTCTGGCTGGAAATGCGGCGTGCGCAGATGTCGTAGCCAAAGGTCGGTGAATAGGAGAGCGTCGATCCCTCGTTGCGGCTGATCATGTCCAGCCATGCGAGCGGTCGGCGTGCAAACGCATCGGGTTTCAAATAGTCGCCTGATACCTGGTTGGCGATGAGCGACAGGAAACAGCCGACCAGACCCATATCGTGATACCATGGCAGCCAGCTGACGCAGCGCTCATTCTCACCCAGCTGCATGCTGGTGGAATGGCCATAGAGATTGTGCAGCAAAGCCTTATGCGTGACGGCGACCCCGGTTGGGAAGCGGGTCGAACCGCTGGAATACTGCAGGTAGCAAATGTCTTCCGGATCGGCCTCAGGCAGCTCGCATTCGGGTGCCTCACGCTGCTCGAAATCCTGCCAGCTTTCGCTCTTGCAGCCTTGCTTGGCGGCGGCGGCGCTGGCCATTTCGGCGATCTCTTCGGGATAGATCAGCATCGCCGGGTCTGAGCTTTGCAATTGCACGGCGAGCTGATCAATGAAACTTTCCTTGCCGCCGAATGTGGTCGGCAAAGGCAAGGGCACCGGCCAGGCACCGACATAGACGCAGGCGCAAAACAGGGCCGCGAAATCTGGGCCAGTTTCGGCGATCAAGGCAACGCGATCTTCTTTGCCGATCCCAGCCGCGATCAGGCGGCGAGCCGTGACCAACGCATCTTCACGCATCTCCGAGAACGGATAGACGCGCGAAAGTTGTCCACGCATATCGTGAAAATTGAGACCTTTTTTGCTGCGAGCAGCGTAGTCGATCGCTTCATTGAAGGTTGCAAATTGCGCACGAATGCGAGGTAGGTCGCAATCGTTCGGCGTCGGCGTCATTGCGGCGTCGGTCATATTTCTTCGCGATACCCGTAGTTTGCGGCGCGGCCTTACGCGCCCTAACGTGTCCCCGACACAGCAGAAGTCAATTCCGCTGCGCTCCGAATTTTTTCCCATTTGATAAGGACTGTGGCACGAATAAGGCGAAATGGTTTCACGAGATACCAATTTGTCATCGTCCCGACGCAAAAAAGGCGGCGATGATCGCGGGCGCAAGGCTCGCAAAAGGCGTCCGTTGGACGAGACCGCATTGCGTGATCTCGCCCTGTCTTATGCTGCGCGGTACGCAACGACCGGCGCCAAGCTGGAAGGCTATCTGGCGCGAAAGATCCGCGAACGCGGCGTGGCGGAAAACGAAGATGGCCGCGCGGTCGAGCTGGATGTGACGGGGATGGTCACGCGGTTGATCGAGCTCGGCTATGTCGATGACGATGCTTACGCCAGAGCGCGCAGCCGCGATCTGACAGCGCGCGGATATGGCAAACGCCGTGTCGAACAAGCGCTTTGGGCCGCCGGGGTCGATGAGGAGGTGCGCGGCGCCCACGCTCCTGGTGAAGCGGATAGCCGCCGCGCAGCGATCTTGCTGGCAAGAAAGCGCGGTTTCGGAGTGTTTGGTAACAGGATCGATCCCGCCGCCGCCGCCGAGATCCAACGCGCCGCAAAAGAGAAACAGATTGCCGCAATGCTGCGCGCAGGCCATGATTTCGAGCATGCACGGTTCATTCTCGGTGCAAACAGAGTAAGCGACATTGAAGAATGGCTCGCTGAAGCCGAAGAAGACGAAGCTGAGGACAAACGGGACGGGTCATGGTGAGACTTTTTGCATTGTTGGGCGCGGCGCTGTTGGCAGCGTGTTCGCCGACAGAAACGGATACGGCGCTCGCGCAGGCTCCCGAAAGTGTTCCGGCTAGCGAGGCTGCGATTGAGCGTCATCCGACGTCCGGGCTTCAGATCATCGAAGTCGCGGTCGTGCGCGGCGACAAGCGCATTGTGTTCAATACCGAGCTTGCCAACACGCCTGAGGCGCAAGCCCGCGGCCTGATGTTCCGCACTGAGTTGCGGGACGATGAAGCGATGCTGTTTCCATCATCTACCCCGCAAGCGCGCAGTTTCTGGATGAAAAACACCCCGGTCGCGCTCGATATCGTTTTCATCGGCGTGGACGGGCGGATCAGCAATATCGAAGAGGGCGTGCCCTATTCGCTCGAATCCGTGCCGTCGGCCGGGCAGGCATCGGCTGTGTTCGAAGTGCGGCGCGGCTTGATGGAAGAGCTGGGTGTCGTTCCGGGTGATCGGGTGGAATACGTTTTGCCTGAATGATCGCGCGCCATCCGGCGCGCAATTTCCTCAGCCCTTAGCGGGCCTGCGGGCGGCCGGTCGGCCTTGCGGTTTGCTACGCGAACCGTACTCCGCCACCAAGCCATCGACCCCAGATGAGATCAGAGCTGTCACTTGGAATGGTCCGAGGCCTTCAGGCCTCGCAAGGGCGACTGCCCGCCCGCAGCGACGCGACCGTCAGGTCGCATGAGCGAGGAAATCGCGCGCCCGGATGGGCGTGCGGAAAACAAAGACTCTATCTTCACGCACCCATCCAATTCGGCTAACGGCGTCCGTATGGGAATCTTCGGAAAAATCTTCACTTGGTGGGATGGCGCGACGCTTGGCACGCATTGGTGGGCCGCGCGCGCCGGCGGTGAGCATGTCGGCACCGATGCCGAGGGCAACAAATATTATCGTCGCAAAGCAAAAGACGGCGTGAACACCGGTTCCAACATCCAGAATGAAAAGCGCTGGGTGATCTATGCCGGTGCCAACGATTCGAGCCGCGTGCCTGCCGAATGGCATGGCTGGCTGCACGGTTCGGGTGATGATGTTCCTGAAAGCCATTTGCCGCCGCCGAAGATCTGGGAAGCGGACTACACGCCGAATGCGACCGGCACGGCGGCTGCGTACCGCCCGCAAGGCGCAATCGAGCGCGGCGGCCAACGTGCGCGCGCCGATGGCGATTACGAGGCATGGTCCCCCGAGGGCTGAGCGCGAATATGCTGCGCTTGATCTTGCCTGCCGCTGCGCTGCTAACTCTGGTAGCTTGCGAAAGCGAACCGGACGAAGCCCAAACGGTTGAAGTTCCGCTGACCGAGGCCGCTGCCAATGAGGCTGAAGAAACGGATGCGCCCGAAGAGGCTGCCGCAGACGAAGGCGTAGTTGGCGAAGCCACGCCCATGGCAGAGCGCGTCGCAACGATCGGCCTGCTCAACAAGCGCAACAATCTCAGCGAAGACCTCGAAATGAGCCCAGGTGAAACCCGCGAAGTCGGCCCGGTCATCGTGCGCCTGTCAGCTTGCGAGCGGACTGCGCCGTGGGAAATGCCGCAGGAAACCGGTGCCTTCGTGCAGGTCGATGTCCGCGAGCGCGGCAACAACAACCACACCCGCGTCTTTTCCGGCTGGCTGTTCAAGGAATCGCCCAGCCTCAACGTGGTGGAGCACCCCGTCTACGACGTTTGGGTCAAAGACTGCGCGATGAGCTTCCCTGGCGACGAGTGAGGTTCGCCTTCGTTATCGGAGAAGTGAGCGAAGGCGTCTCGCAAAGTTGAGCGCGGCATTCCGCGTGCCTGCCGCACCAGTTTGAGATAATCCTTTTGCGGCATCTCAACCGCTCCCATCGACGCCAGATGATCGGTCATGAACTGGCAGTCGAGCAGCTTGAAATCAGCCTGCCGCATCATCGCCACCAGCCAGGCAAGCGCGACCTTGCTGGCGTTGTCGGCCTGGCTGAACATGCTTTCGCCGCAGAACACCTGATCGAAGGACACGCCGTAAAGCCCCCCCACCAGGCTGGGCGTCGCATCAGTGCCGTCCTCTGGCGCCAACCAGCATTCCACCGAATGCGCATGCCCGCTCTGGTGCAACTGCAGATAGCTCGCCACGATCCGTTCGCTGATCCAGCTTTCTTCATGCCCCGGTCGCGGCTCAGAGCATGCGCGGATGACCCGTTCGAACGCCTGATCGATGGTGACGATGAACCGATCCTGCCTGATCGCTTTGCGCAGGCTCTTCGAGATATGCAGCCCTTCGAGCGGAATGATCGCACGGTCGCGCGGCTCGACCCAGAAGACCTCGGTATCCTCGCGCGCATCGGCCATCGGGAATATCCCGCTGCGATAAGCGAGCAGCAATGTCTCAACCGGAATAGGGGCGCGGATCGGCGAATGCATGGCCTTCTCAATAGCAGCGCCAGATAGCCGCGCCAGCCACGACATAAACCGGATGCGATATCCTGTGTTGCCTATCAGCCAACGCTCGGATAAAGGGCGCGGCTCCTGCAGGGGCGTAGCTCAGTTGGTAGAGCGTCGGTCTCCAAAACCGAAGGTCCAGAGTTCGAGTCTCTGTGCCCCTGCCATTTCTCTCAAAACCCGGTTACGAATGCCTAGCGTGTCGCCGTGACGGTTCCGGTGGCAGCGTTGATCGTCAGCACCAATGCGCGTCCGGGTTTGCTGGTGCCAGTTTCGGCATCATAGTTCATCGCGGGAATGCGCAGCGTCACTCCCGTTGAAGGGGCGTAGGACGATTTTGCGTTGTCCAGATTAAGGCCATTGAAGCCGGTCGCGGCATAGCAATTGCGGTCGCCTAGCTCGCTTTGCGGGTCGATCAGCAGCACGACGATCCCGGCGGAGGCTGCTGCGGGCTCGATCTGATCGACCTGAAGCACAAGCGCGGCGCCTTCGTAAAAGCTGCGAACGCCGCTGCCCTGTGCGTTTATCGCGAGATCGCGCAAGCCGACATTCGCCGCTTTGCACGATTTGAGGCTCCCTTCATTGTCACTGAATGTTTGCGCCCTCGGCGCCGCCGATCCAAGCGCGAGTGCGAGTGACGCGGACGCAATTGCCGCAAATCTGATCATTGGAATTCGCATGGTTCCATTCCCCCTTTAGTGCTTCAACCAGCGCGACCTTGCTCTCCTGGGTAGTTCAGGAAATGCGCATCCAAACTGAATGTTCAGGTTGGTCGGCGTTAAGCTTTCTGCCGAGTTCGATTGTGTCACCGAATAAGGCTTGGCGATAGCGCGGATCACGGGTGGATGTGGCAAATTCCCTTGTGATCGGATTGTCCATCCGCACAAAAACCTAATCGCTGGGTCGCACATTCTCGATTAACTCAGGTGCATCAGCGCAAGGCCTGAAGCGTAGCGCCAATCGCGCGGCGTATTGCCGGAGATCCCAAGAATGAGCGGACAGTTTCGTCGATCCAATGCCGAAATTATCGGCGTATCCCAGACGCCTTACAAGGATGGTATTTTGCGGCGGCACAAGCATGGCCCGATCCGCCCGATGGAGGAGCCGAGCCTGATGCAACGACTGTTCCGGCGTACATAGCAAAGGGTATTGTTCAGGTTGCGAGCTCCTTAACTGAACGCAGCCTAACGATTGCGGTCAGCTTTGCGCCAGACCGACCGTGTCACATCATCGTTCAGTCGAGCAATCGACGCAAAGCAGGAGGATGATCATGACCCAGTACAGTTTCCGCACTTCGGGACCCGATGCCTGGAGCAGCCCACGCCCGTTTCGCGATCCCTATCTGCGTGCGATTGCCTATGGCCCGGTGCGTTCGATGAACGAGCCGAGTTGGCTTGAGAAACTTCTCGGGCGGTTCTGAGTTCTTGGGGGCAGGGGCGCTCTTTATTGGTCTTTTGAGCGCCCCATTCCCATCAATATTCGACCGGCTCTTCAGGCGTTTCCGCGCCGTAGGTCTTGCCAGCGGTCTTGTCGCCCTGGGCCAGCTTGAACACCACTCCCGACAGCAGCAGCAACGCGATAAGGTTGGGCAGCGCCATCGCCGCGTTGGAGATGTCGCCTAGACGCCAAACCAGTGTCAGGTCCTGCGTCGACCCGACATAGATCACCACGCACCATAGGACGCGCCAGATGAAGTGCAGGATCTTCTCACCACCGCGGGTCGAACCCGGGATGCGGTCGTAGATGAAGGTGATCGCACGTTCGCCGTAATAGCTCCATGTCAGCAATGTGGTGAACACGAACAGGATCAGCGCAGTCGAGGCGATCAGCGTACCGAGCGGGATCGAAGCGATCTCGAACGGGAAGGCTGCAGCAAAGGCGCCGCTGGTCATCGCGAACCCTTGAAGATCAGAATTCCACGCATGGGCGACCGCTTCACCATTGCCGGTGAAATCGCCTTGTACGGTCAGGATCACCAGCGCCGTCATGGTGCAGATAATGATCGTGTCGATGAAACAGCCGAGCATCGCCATGCGGCCCTGCTGCTGCGGATCGTTGGTCTGCGCGACCGCGTGAGCGATCGGTGTCGAACCCTGACCGCTCTCGTTGGAGAACAGACCGCGCGCCACACCGGCACGGATTGCAAGGGCAATCGCTGCGCCGACAAATCCACCGGTTGCTGCTTGCGGGTTGAACGCGCCATGGAAAATCAGGCCGAATGTGGCCGGAATATCCTGAATGTTCAGCGCCAGCGCGATGACCGCCATGACGATGTACGCGGCGGCCATGAACGGAATGACTTTCTCGGCCACGCTACCGATCGACTTGATCCCGCCGATGATCACTACGAACACCGCAACCGCTACGATTGCCCCGCCGAGCCATTCCTCGATACCGAACAGTTCGTTGAGCCCGTCCGCCACCGCGTTGGCCTGGATCGAATTGCCCGTGACCATCGCTGAGAACAAGGTGCCGATGCAGAACAGGATCGCGAGCCACGTCCATTTCGGGCCAAGACCCATCATGATGTAGCTCATCGGACCGCCACGATAGACGCCGTCGGAAGTCTTTTCGCGGTATCGGATAGCCAGCGAACCCTCGGCAAAGGCCAATGCCATGCCGATCAAGGCGGTGATCCACATCCAGAAAATCGCGCCCGGTCCGCCCAGCGCGATCGCTGTTGCGACACCGGCCAGATTACCCGTGCCGACTTGACCGGAAAGCGCGGTTGAGAGCGCTGCAAAGGGTGAAATCTCGCCGTCGCCTTCGCCCTTGCGGCCGGCGAACAGGCCTTTGAAAGCGCTGCCAAGCTGACGGATCGGGTAAAATTTCAGCCCGAACATGATGTACAGGCCAGCGCCTAGCAGGATGATGACCATCGGGGGAATCGGCTGTCCGCCGACCGAGAGCCACGACACCAATTCGCCGTTCCAGGTTCCGCCCCAGATGAAATCCGAGATGTTGGTTACGCGATCGATCAGGCTGACCGCGCCCGCTTCATTGGCTGCCATGTGTGAGAAATCCCCTGAATGCTGCCTGTTACCGTCTAGGCTCAAATCAAGGGCTGCACGCTAATGGCGCAGCGTTGCAAAGGCTAGCCCCTTTGGGGAAAGCGCCTCGCATGTGATGCATCCCGGCAACCCAAGCGGCCAAGAAACACCGCCAACCACGCTTGCATTCGCGCGGGACCGAGCGTATTGGCACACGCGTCTTCCGACATCGGTAGCAATCTTAGCCCCTCCCGGACCTTGTCCGGGGCGGCGCAGAGCCCTACCTGAAAGCGAAGGCAATTACGCATTGAAGGAAATGGCTGCTCTCATGGCCGAAGAAAAGAAGCGCAAGACATCTTTGCCCGAGTTCGTGAACCAGGTTCGCGCGGAGACCAGCAAGGTCGTTTGGCCCACACGTGAAGAGACGATCCGCACCGCGATTTTCGTTTTCATCATGATGGTTGTGATGTCGCTGTTCTTTCTCGGGATCGACAGCGCATTCAATGCGATCGTCAATTTCCTGCTGTCGCTGATCTGATCCGCAGCATTTCACCCAATTGATTCTTCAGGGATAATCCATGGCTCGCTGGTACATCATCCACGCCTATTCGGGCTTCGAAAACAAGGTCAAGGAAGCCATCCTCTCAGAGGCTGAGCGTCTGGGCCTGTCCGAAGGCGTCGAAGAAGTCGAAGTTCCGACCGAGACCGTGACCGAGGTCAAACGCGGCAAAAAGGTTCAGGTCGAACGTAAGTTCATGCCCGGCTATGTTCTCGCCAAGCTCAACATGACCGACGACGTGTATCACCTTGTGAAGAACACCCCGAAGGTCACCGGCTTTCTCGGCTCAGGCAACAAGCCGCAGCCGATCAGCGAAAAAGAAGCGGCGCGCTATTTCGGCGGAGTCGAAGAAGCCAAGGCAGCACCGAAGCAGCAGGTCAGCGTCGATTACGAAATCGGCGATCAGGTCAAAGTGCTCGACGGTCCATTCGCAAGCTTCAACGGCGTGGTCGAGGAACTCGATTTCGACAAGGCAAAGGTCAAGGTCAGCGTTTCGATCTTTGGCCGCGCAACACCGGTCGAGCTCGAATTCGAACAGGTCGAGCTGGTCAAGTAAGCCTGCCGGGCTGGCGGCGCGTCAATGAAGACACGCCTCGGAACTTGCCGAAAAAAGAAGCGTTTTGCGACCCGTGAAGATGCGGAGCTTTCCGCTCAAGCGGCACCGTTCAAATTGCGCGCTTATCGCTGCGAGTTGTGCAGGCAGTTCCACCTGACGAGCCGAACCAAGGGGATGAAAACCCCGCGCCACGAGCTCACCCAAAGCGACTCCGAATGATGGGTCGCCGCTTGGGCTAGCCTCACTTCGCTTTCTTGCGCGTCCGTTTGGCGGGCGCTGGAGCAGGCGCTTTCATCGCTTCCAGTTCTGCATCGATCGCGCTGCCTTGTTGCAGCGCTGCGATTTCCGCTTCGATGCTTTCCGGGGCGAGGTCTTCTGTGTCGGTGCCTGCAAAACCGGCGCGGCGATCAAGCGCATCGATGCGGTCCATCTTGCGAGCCGTGCGGCTATCGCCCGCTTTGCCGGACTTCTCCTCCGGCTTCGGCAAGTCCGCTATCCGCGCGCCGACATGCGTGCGCTTTTCCTCAAGTTCGGCAATGGCCGATTCCATTTCTGCGATCTGATCGGCGAGCTCGCCGATCTGGCCTTGCATTGCAGAGACCTTTTTGCGCTCGCTTTCGCGGGCCAGCAGTGCTGCACGGGCCAGGTCTTCGCGGCCATGGTCGACGGCGATCTTGGCCTTGGCGGTCCACTCTTCCGCAGTCACTGAAAGCTGTTGCTCGGCATGCGATTGGCGGTCGTGCTCGCGACGGCTCTTTGCGACATCCCCATGCAGGCCGATCAGCGCTTCTTCGATTTCCGTTTGCAACAGGCGCAGCATCTTGTGCTGCTCTCCGGCCTTGTTGACCAGAGTATCGACATTGCTGGAAACCAGTTCGCGGACGCGGACGGCGATATGGATCATGGATTGCCCCCTGATGGCGTTTTGATGTCCATTAGGCTGATTTGCTTAACAATAAAAGACTCTGCACGGAGACAACGAGGCATCGGTTTCGCCCTTAGGCTGGCCACATTGGCTGCCCGGCATTCGCCTGCATGAATAGGAGCGTCGCCAGAGCGATCTGCGCGAGTGCCGTGACAATTACCAAAATTGTCCCGTTCCAGCGCAGTCGGTCGGCTATCCATCCCGCAAACGGAATGGTCTGCAACATATGCATGCTGACGAAGTGGGCGGGGCGCAGGTCGCCATATTCTCGGCTCCAGCCGAAGAACGGGATGACCTCGCCGCCACCGGTCAGCGGCGCGCCGACATAGCGTCCTTCGCCCGACATGTAGAAGCCGAAGACGACGGTGGTGATGAAGGCCCCGATGCAGCCGACGATGGTGCCCAGCCACAATCCGCGCTGCGACCGGTCTGCCTTGCGCCATACCTGCACCGCAATCGCGACCGCGATCGTCATCAGCAGCACCGCGCCGAGGCCCATGAGCGCATACATGACCTGTTCGAACACGCCATCATTGTTGAAATGCGAGCGTACGCCGCGCGCTGCCTGAGTGTTGAGATAGACAAACTCGAACACCAGCCCGACCCCGGCGAGATAGGCGAAGGTCATCAGACCCGGACCACGGCGGGATTCGCGCGGGATTTGCTGAGCGAGGATCGCGAGCGTGATGAAGTGTACCACAAAGGACAGATTGAACTTTTGCGGCTTGGTCCAGATTGCGGCGCTGTCGAGCAGCCGCGTGTCCATGACCCATGCCGGAATGAAGACAATGAAGGCCGCCCCCATGAACAGCGCATAGGTCAGCAACAGGCGCGTCAGGCGGTCATTGTCGAGTTGCGCCGCGAACGGCATCCAGACCCTTTGCGGCTGGGTAGACACGCTCATGCCGGTGCTCCCATTCTTGGTAGATCGTCGGCGCTGGCGGCAATCCGGATGTAGCCTACCCGCATCGCCAGAAACAGCGCGAGGCCAAGCGGTCCGGCCATGAAAGTCGCGAGCAGAATCGGGGCCTGCACCAGACGCGAGATGCCGACCTTGTCGGCCTGGACCGCGATCCAGCCGCCGATGAACAGGTCGAAGGCGAGGTAGTGGATCCATCCGGCCAGCAGCGCCCAGTCGTTCGACAGCAGCGTCTTGACCTCCGCAAACGATCCGAAGCCGCCACCTTCAACTGTCAGTATGTGCGACATCGCGAGGCCCGAATAGAGCAACGAGAGCCCGAACGGGATGACATAGCGCGGCACCGCGACCAGCAGCGGCCAGCGCCGGGGCAGAAAGATCAGGATCAGCCAGCCCAGCATCGCTGCCTGGCCTGCCCAGCCGAAATATTGCTCGGGTGTTGGCATTCTCGCCCCTTCGATAGCTCTTGCAAGGGTTTAGGGCTCTCGTCTGGGGGTGTCTAGTGCAGCTAACACACCTGCTGGGAGGAGACGGTTTTCCTACTCGGCCATCATCTGCCAGTGCGGCCCGATGGCGACTTGCACACCCTGTTTGAAGAGCGTTTCGGGTTGGAGAAGTGTCAACTTCGCCTTTTCGGCGAAAATCGACCTGTTTCTGCGGGTGTCAGGCCCCATTCGCTGCCTGACACCGTGTCAGGTGTGTCAACTTCGCTGTAGTCACACCTTTCTGTTGATCTTCGTTTCACTTGCGACTATTTGCGCCGCTCCCTTCACATCGACGGGAAATCCATGCGGGAGGCGCGAGAAATCGAGCTGCTCGACCGCTTAACATGATCCTTCGACCAACTCGTGGATGAGCAGGCGAAGGAGACAGTGCGAAAGGAAAGGCCACATGGCCAAGAAAATCGAAGGCTATATCAAATTGCAGGTGCCTGCGGGCACTGCAAACCCGTCGCCGCCAATCGGCCCGGCGCTGGGTCAGCGCGGCGTCAACATCATGGAATTCTGCAAGGCGTTCAACGCCGCGACGCAGGACCTTGAAAAGAACGCCCCGATCCCAACCACGATCACCGTCTATGCCGACCGGTCGTTCACCTTCACCTACAAGAGCCCGCCGGCCTCTTACATGATCAAGAAGGCTGCCAAGCTGAAGTCGGGTTCGAAAGAGCCGGGCAAGGTTGTCGCTGGCTCGATCAAGAAGAGTCAGGTGAAGGAAATCGCGGAAGCCAAGATGGCTGATCTCAACGCGAACGATATCGATCAGGCCATGAAAATCATCGAAGGCTCTTGCCGTTCGATGGGCCTCGAAGTGGTGGAGGGCTGAACCCATGGCAAAATTGACGAAAAAGCAAAAAGCCGTCGCTGAACTCGACCGCGAAAAGTTCTACTCCGTGGACGAAGCAATCGCGACCCTGCGCGAGCACAAGAGCAAGTTCGACGAGACTGTCGAAATTGCGATCAACCTGGGTGTCGATCCGCGCCACGCCGACCAGATGGTTCGCGGCATGGTCTCGCTGCCTTCGGGCACCGGCAAGAACGTGAAGGTCGCTGTGTTCGCCAAGGGCGACAATGCAGAGAAGGCGACCGCAGCCGGAGCCGACAAGGTTGGCGCTGAAGACCTGATGGAAGACATGCAGGCAGGCAACCTCGATTATGACCGCGTGATTGCCACGCCGGACATGATGGGTGTTGTCGGCCGTCTCGGTAAAGTGCTTGGTCCGAAGGGCCTGATGCCGAACCCGAAGCTGGGCACCGTCACCCCGAACGTGGAGCAGGCCGTAAAGGACGCCAAAGGCGGCCAGGTCGAATTCCGCGTCGAGAAGATGGGCATCATCCACACCGGTATCGGCAAGATGTCGTTCAAGGACGAGGACATCAAAGCGAACTTTGAAGCGCTGACCCAGGCGATCGTGAAGGCCAAGCCTTCGGGTGCCAAGGGCAAGTATGTGAAGAAGATCTCGCTCACGTCGACCATGGGCCCAGGCCTGAAGATCGACACTGCAGAGGTTGAAGGCGCGTAATTTGTTTGGGGCGAGCACGCATCCGCGTGCTCGCTTCCTCGCTCATACGACCTAAAGGTCGCGTCGCTGCGGACTCCCAGTCGGGCTTGCGGCCCTGCGGGCCGAAATAGCGTTTTCCTACTTCAAGCTACAACACATAAGAGGGGCTGGACGAGCAATCGTCCGGCCCTTTTGTTTGTACAGCGTCTACTTCTTGCGATTCAGGCCGGTTCAGCACGCTGCAATTCTGGGCTGTTAGATTGGCGGCATCGAACGGTCAGTATGTGGGGTGAAGTCCGTGCGCACAATCACAGCTCTAGTCGCTTCATTCGCGGTCATGATCTCCGCTCACGCTTCTGCTCAATCGGTGCAGCCCAGACCGATCAGCGATGCGGCGCTTCAGACCAAGGCGGACGAGGCATGTCGCAGCAAGGCGACGCTGGCGTCCGGTGCGATAAGGGTCGCCGATCTTGATGGCGATGGGCAGGCCGATGTCCTGTTCAACTGGGCCAGAGTGACTTGCGCCAAACCTGTCGGTGCCGCGGGCGGTGCTGGCTTTTGCGGGATGCATAATTGCAGCGTCGATATTTATCTCTCGTCGCAATACAATCCGGGCGATTGGCCCAAACCGATCCTCAACCACCGCGAGGCCTCCCTGCAGATCCTCTCGGTACAGCCTCGCGCCCTTGTCCGCATATCCTATCAAGGCGGCAGCTGTGAATTTGCGAAAGTGTGTCGGCGCGAATGGCGCTGGGACGGGTCGAAATTTGTCAGCCGCGATCTTGGTGCCGGTGATGAAACTGGCCCGCCACCGATCATCGTTACACTGGAAGTGACGAAAGCCAATGTGGCGGGCAACTGGGTCGGAGCGGCGGATGGCTGCGCGACGGATGCCGTCCTGATGCTGGGCGCCGATGGCAGCTACGCCGGATACGAACAGAATGGCGATTGGCGGCTGCTGGGAAATCGGATCGCAATCATGGTGCGCGAGACCTATGTCCTGGGCGATGCAGGCAGCACCCGGCAGGTCCGCGATCCGCAACCGGTCGTGCTCACCGTGAAGAGTCTGAGTTCAGACCGGATGAGCCTTCAGCAAAGCTCCGGCAAGGTCGAAGATTATCGCCGTTGCGGGTGAGAATTGCCGTTTTCCGCGCAGGTGAAAGCGCGCCGCGGTAACCTTCGCATTGCTCTCGACGAACAGATGACGTGGCCGGACACATGATTGTTCGGAACCTTGTCATCCAGCCGGGAGTTCTCATGTTTGCCCTATCACCCCTTCGGGATAACCCCTTGTCCCACGTGATAAATCCAGATGGAGAACACATGTTCGACCCCAAGTGGTTCGTGATCGGTTTTGCGCTCAGCGTTGTCGCTCTCATTGCCAATTATGACCTGCGTTTCGGCCTGGCTGCCAGCGTGTTAGTGCTCGCGGCAGGTGGGATCTATCTCTGGATCAGTATGTGGCTGGCGTCGGATACGGATGCTCCCCGATCCGAGCGTGATGCCATGTTCAATCGGTTAGGACGGCTGGCGCGCAATCGGCGCAAGGCGCGGGTGAAGGAACTAAGCGCGCAAGGCGGACCGAACGCGGGCTAGTGCGCCTGAGCGTTCGGCTAGGTTTTTGGCCTGACCGACGATGGTATCAAAACCCGCACGCGCTCCAAGCAATGCGCGATTGGCCAGGGTTGGCTCGAGCAGGACGAAGCTGGAGCACAGGACGCTATCGGTGCCGAACATGGTCTTGTGCGCTCCCTCGCCTTCGGTGAAGTCGAAATAGCGATAGCGTTGCTCAGCAAACAGCCGCTCGAGCGCTTCCATCTGCAGCACGGTGCCTGGCGAAAGCCGTGACCATGCGGGATCGTAGCCGAGATGGGCATAGATCAGTGTGTTGCCCGATATTGGCAGCGACAAGTAAGCGATCGGGCCATCGGAGGCGTGCAACAGAAATCCGCGCATCCGGTCGTCCTCAGCCGCTTCGAGCATTGCCGTGCGAGCCTTAGGAGTGTCTGGCAGGCCAGCGTCCAGTAGGCGCGCCTGATAGGTCTTCTCTGACAGTGGGATTGCGGCGTCGAGGAAACTTTCAACCTCGGCAGGCGTGCGGTGCTCGGTCAGACGGTATGCATCGCCCACTTCCTTGGCGAGTTTGCGGGCTTTGCGCCGCAGGGTTGAACGGGTCTTGCCTGAGAACTGCGTGAGGTAATCATCGTAGCTTCCCGCCATATCGATATAGTGTCGGCGATAGTCCTGTCGTCCCCCGATGAGATGGTCGGGGAATTTGGACGCGATTGCAGCGATGGCATGGTTCGGTGCCGACAGAATGCGGAGGCCATCGGATCCTGGCTCTGGCGGTGCGAGCCGCGCTTCATCCGCGAGCACATCTTCGAGCGAGAACGCCCAGGAACTCAGCAGCCGCTGGACGGAAAACAACCGGCGCGATCCGATCGTGAAATCGATCGGGATGGAGGATGCGGTGGTCACGCCAGCGATCCTACAGCGCGCCGTAAAGGGTGTTGGACACGAACTGTTCGGCATATCGCATTCCGGTGCGGAACGCGGAGGCGGGCAGCGGCTCGCTGGTCCCCGGCCCGGGCGTTCCACCGAACAGTGGAGGGTTGTCGCGATAATTGGCCGTCTCAACGCCCGGCATGTCACGCAGGCTCTTGCACAGACCATCGAAGCGGCTGCGGACAATCTTGTTCACCGCCAGCTTACGCCGGTTGATCAGCTCGAAAGAGTGGCTGACCAGCGTGAAAGCCAGGCGATCATTGTCACGGGCATGGCGGATTGCAGCCTGCATTTCTGCGAGTGTGAGCGCAGTGATTTGCGCGTGGCGCTGGCCGCCGCCAAGCGTGCCGATAGTGCCGACCGGAACTTCGATCATGCCCTGATACAGCATCGGATCGCGATCATCCGGACCGAGGCTGATCTGGCTCGCGCCTTCGGGCACTGCCGGGCAATGGCTGGTGTCGTAGCGCAGCCCGATTGCCGCGAGTGCCTGCAAAGTATCGTCATTGGCACCATAGTTACCCGCCCGGAATGCAACCGGAGGAGGCGCACCGGCAGCGACAAGGAAGTTTCGGGCGAGCGCAAGCAGCTCGCATTGCTCTTCGAACGGGAAATCGGCGATGTTTCGCCCGGTCCGGCCTGATTCCAACGGGTTGGCGCGCCCAGCGATTTCGAGCCATTCGGTGTGGCAGTGCAGTTGCACATCCTGCCCGGCGTCGAGAATGGGTGCGACCACGTCTTCGATCGCTGCCACTCCCCATACAAGCGCGGGCATCGGATCGACGAAAAACACCGCCTTCTGGCCGCTCTCATTCAGCATGTTCAACTTGTGCGTGATGCCTGCCGGCCCATCGGGTGTCAGGCATGCGATCGAGCGGGCGTAGTTCTCCGCCCGGTCCGCTGGTCCGAGGCCGGTAACCAAACCCGAAGAATACTCGGTGTCGATGGTGATGTAGACGCGTGTCATTGCGCCCGCATGGTTAGCAGCGAAGGGTTAAGGCCGGGTTGGGACGTCTATGCGAAGCGCGCGTGCGCCATTGCCATGGTGAACATCTGCGCGTTGATGCGGATCGACGAGGGGAAAATGCTGGCATCGGCGACGTAGAGATTGCCTGTCCCGTGCACTTTCAAATCACTGCCGACGACCGAGCGGTCGACC
The DNA here is from genome assembly GCF_947499705.1 of uncultured Erythrobacter sp. Taxonomy (NCBI): domain Bacteria; kingdom Pseudomonadati; phylum Pseudomonadota; class Alphaproteobacteria; order Sphingomonadales; family Erythrobacteraceae; genus Erythrobacter; species uncultured Erythrobacter sp. Next base: position 931,186 of record NZ_CANMPJ010000002.1, read on the forward strand.
CGGGAGCCCATCACATTGCCGCCCTGCGGGTGCGACGTGCTGACGATGAAATCGCTTGGTTTGTCTAAGTGCTCCTCCACCAACGCTTCGATGTCGTCGCCGGGGCGGACCGTGACGTTGTCCGAGGTGGGCAAATAAACCTCTTCCGCTCCGCCCGCGAAATGCATCCGCACCACATCGACCACATGGCGGCGCAATTGCTCGCAGTGCTTGTTCTTCAGCCCGACCTTGAACGCGCCGCGCTTCACTTCGCCGATATCGCTGACGGGCAAAAGGATGCCCAGGCAGACGAGGTTCGAATAGGACTGCATCCGCCGGACATATTCATCGAACCAGCCCCCGACCGATGCCGAAAAGCTGGATGGTGGATGGAACCATGTTTCAATCAGGTGATCGCCGCGATCGACATACGCACCCATTTGCACCGCATTCCAGCTGTCGACCTTGTGCGGCATTTTGGCGATCACCGGACAAGCGAGATTGCAGGCAATCTGTTCGCCGATATGCGCGAAGTTGAGCCGTTCGAGCAGTGCCGACGAAGCCCCTGTTCCAGCGGCGACGATCGCACCCTTTTTCGGCCGAATGCGAATGGGGTTGCCGTTCTGGCGAGCCTGAACCGATTTGACCGGCTTTGTCCGCAAATGGACGCCGATATTGATCCGCCGCGCGGCGGTGTTCTCGGCGATCCGGGCGCCATCCTCCTGCGCCTGCTTTAGGAGGGTTTCGACAACCGTGTTCTTGCGACCGTACGGACAGCCGGAATTGCAATAGCCGCAGCCCCAGCATTTCCGTGTCCCAGTGCCATAGTTCTTCTCGAACCGCCGATAAACCGCATGTTCGTCTCCAGCCTTCCCATGACCGGCAGCGCGAAAAGCGTTCCATGCTGTTTCGAGATGCGCAGCGTTGGGGCCAGCCTGCTCTTCGGTAATCTCCGCGATTTCCAGCTTGTCCCAAAGGAAGTCGAAAGCGGCGGAAAGTTTCGCCCGGTCGATCTGCACGCCGAATTTGTCACGCCAATGCTCGATCACGTCCTCGGCATCGGGATGGATGTTCGCGCCATCGGGGCGGAAGCAGATGCCGTTATTGACCAACGACGATCCGCCGACGCATTCTGCCTGAAGGATTGCGATTTCGCGGTTGCTGGATGTCATCAGCCCGCCGCCGACATACATTCCGGCATATTGTTCTGCATCGCGGTGACGGATCTCACCGGTGGACCAATAATCGCCCTTTTCGATAATGATGACGTCATCGCCCTTTGCCGCCAAGGCAGCGGCGGCAGCCGCCCCGCCAGCGCCCGACCCGATCACCAGCCAGTCGCACTCTTCGTTTTCATTCAGGATGACTGGCCTCAGCACGTCGTCATCGACAGGAGTGGGGCTACCGGCACGCGATTCTGGCGGGACGAAACCGATGCTATTCCAGCTGGTGGGGGCTTGGTAATAGGCGGAGTAGAAGATCGTGCGCAGGCGACTGAGGGCGCGAATGATGCCAAAGTCAGCCTCCGCAATCCGCGCGGTAAGGCGCGCCTGCCGCTCTGGTATCGAAAGCTCTGAAAAGCTCCGGCCGAGCCATATCTCGAGGAAGAACAATCCCGTTTTCACATCGCGCCGCGCGATATCCGGCAGGATCGATATCCAGTGCATCGCGCGTTCGAGGACATCTTGAACGGTGCCTTCCGGAGGAGCACCGCCGAACAGAGCCTCGATATAGGCATGCTCGAAAGAGACGCGGCGCTGGGCGATCACGGTGATCATGGCTTCATCGACGGTGACAGTGCTGGCGCGGCTGCGGTCAACACCTTCGCCTTCGAGCGCGACGGCTCCGCTGCCGGTGATGATGTAGTCAGCTCGGTCGCCGTCAGTGCCGAATTCTGTTCGGACTACAGGGTTGCCATCGGCTGTGACGCCCAGAGCGCGCACGCTGCTCGGCGCAAGTGCGGCGAGCGTGGAAGACGATGTGGTCGGCATAGCTCAACTCCCCCAGTCAATTCAGGAGAGGATGCCGCAGTTTGAAATATTCGCAAACGAAAACTAGTGCCTGATCTTGTAAGGATACGACAATCTTCAGTTTAGTTGCGTTAACTCCCGGAAATCAGATGCCTCCAGGGGTGAAATCATAGCCGCTGGTGGCCAATCCATCGGTCAGGGAGTCGACCGCGCTTTGGATGATTTCCTGTTTGGTTGACCTGATTACAAAGTTGGCGCCAACTTTCCCTTCGCGGAAGAACGGATACGACCCTATCTGGCAATCGTCATGGGCTTCTTCGACTTCGCGCAGGAGGCTCGCCACTTCGCTTTCCGGCACCCAACTGCCAACGGTTTCCGACAGCAGCGGAACGCCGCCTTCGAGTTCGCCGGTTAGTGCATCCAGCATCCCAGCAGTGATGTGCGGGACGCCCGCCATCAGGATCACATTGCCGCGCCGAATGCCTGGTGCGCCGGACATACGATTGGGGATCAATTCGGAGCCTTCAGGCACGCGGGCCATCCGCAGTCGGCCTTCGTTCAGACCGCCTTTGTCGGCGTAATAGCGTTCAAGCAGCGCGCGCGCTTCGGGATGGATGATGACCGGCACACCGAGCGCCGCAGCTACCGCGTCGACAGTGATGTCGTCATGCGTTGGGCCAATCCCGCCTGTGGTGAACAGGTAGTCATTCGCTGCGCGCAGAGCGTTGACCGCTTCGACGATACGTTCCTCGACGTCAGGCACCACGCGCACTTCGGCAAGGCGAATGCCCTGCACCTGAAGCCAACTCGCGACTTGCGCGATGTTCTTGTCGTGAGTGCGGCCAGACAGGATTTCATCGCCGATAATGACGAGCCCTGCGGTCCAGATTTTGTCGGAAGAAGTCATGGCGAGCGGTTTAAAACAAGCCCGCCGCGAACACCATAACGAACCGCGCCGATTTACTCAGCCGCTTCGAGCTGTTCCTCACTTTGTGTGGCATTGGCTCCTGCGCGGGTAAAGGTCAGCAGGCCATCGTTGACCGGGTCGGCCTTCATCTGCTTGCGATCGACCACGTATTCCTGATTGAGCCGCCACGGGAATTGAGCTGCATTCTTCGGCTGAATCGCTTTGGCCCGCTCGATATAGCCCGACGAGAAATCGTAGATATCATCCTCTTCGATCGCCGCTTCGGCGTCAGCAGTCAGCACCGGTGTTGCAATCTCGGTGCCGGTCGCGCGCATATGGTTGAGTACACGGCAGACATAGTCCGAATTGATATCCGCGCGCAGCGTCCAGCTGGCGTTGAGATATCCAAACACCACCGCAAAATTCGGCAGGTTCGAGAACATGCAGCCTTTGTAATAGAAGCGCTGGCTGAAATCGACCGGTTCGCCGCCAATGCTGACGGCAATCTTGCCGGCGACGCACATTTTCAGGCCGGTGGCAGTGACGATGATGTCGGCTTCGAGCAACTCGCCCGATTTGAGACGCACTCCTCCAGCTTCAAAACGATCGATATTGCCGGTCACAACGTCGGCTTTTCCTGCATTCAAGGCTTCGAAGAAATCCGAATCCGGGACGAGGCACAACCGCTGTTCCCACGGATTGTAGGGCGGCGTGAAATCGGCCTTGTCGAAGTCAGGGCCAAGGGCTTTTTCGAGCCCCTTGTAGAGGCTTTCTTTCGCCTTCTCCGGCTTCTCGCGTGCCACCTTGAAGGTGAAGTCCTGCATCCGGATATTTTTGAACCGGGTGATCGCATAAGCCCACGTTTCAGGCATGATCTTGCGCAGGAAATTGGCTAACCTGTCTTTCGCCGGGCGCGAGATCATCCAGGTCGGCGTGCGCTGGAGCATCGTGATCTTCGCGACCTTTTCCGACATCGCCGGAACGATCGTTACAGCTGTCGCGCCTGATCCGATGACCACGACCTTCTTGCCGGTATAGTCCATGTCCTCGGGCCAGAATTGCGGGTGCACCACCTGACCTTCAAACTCCGAAAAATCGAACCCGGCATCGTAGGGATCGTCGTAATCGTAGTAGCCTGAGCCGAGATAGACGAAGTTTGCAGTCAACCGCGTGCGTGAACCATCTTCGCTCTCCATTTCGACATGCCAGCGCGCTTCGTCCTCGCGAAAGTCAGCGGACAGAACCTTTTGGCCGAACCGGATGTGTTCGCGAATGCCGCGCTCATCGGCGATGCGGTCGAGATATTCGAGGATTGAGGGGCCATCGGCGATCGACTTCTCATGCTTCCACGGCTCGAAATCGAAGCCCAGCGTGTGCATGTCGCTGTCGGATCGGATGCCGGGATAGCGGAACAGGTCCCATGTGCCGCCGATATTCTCGCGCCGCTCGACGATGGTGTAGGAGTGATGCGGCGCTTTCATTTCCATGTGCGCGGCCATGCCGATGCCAGAGATACCGGCGCCTACTATCAGCACGTCAAAATCAGGTGGGGTCGCTAGCATCAGGGTCTCTCTCTTCCCGTGTTGACATCAATGTAAACACACGCGCGCCGCAAAAGCGAGTCTTGATGGCAATTTGCAACTGACTTCTGGCGTGGAAACGGTTAGGCGCGCGGCCATGAAAGTTTGCCTCCGCTTCGCGTGCTCCGTCCTTGCTCTGACTGCCCCGCTTCCGCTTCTCGCTCAGGATGAGAATGAGGAGGATCTAGAAGACGAGATCGTCGTCACAGGCGAAGGTCTGGAGCAGGCGCTTTCGATCGGAGCTTACGCGGTTACAGAGATTGACCGCGAGCAGATTGTCTCGAGTGGGTCCGGCAGGATCGAAGACGTTCTGGAAAACGTCGCTGGCTTTCAGCAATTTCGCCGCTCGGACAGTCGTTCTTCGAACCCTAGCGCACAAGGTGTGACGCTTCGCGCGCTGGGCGGCAACGCAACGAGCCGCGCGCTGGTGTTGCTGGATGGGGTTCCAATCAGTGATCCGTTCTTTGGGTACATCCCGCTTTCATCGATCGCGCCTGAAACACTTTCAAACATCCGCGTAACACGCGGCGGTGGCTCCGGACCGTTCGGGTCAGGTGCACTGGCTGGTACTATCGAACTGGAAAGCGCCGACGCGCGCACGCTTGGCCCGGTATCGGCCAGCCTGCTGGTCAATGATCGCGAAGAAACCGAAGCCAGCGCCAGCCTCGCCACCAGTCTTGGAGCGGGATTTGCCGTGGTCAATGGTCGCTGGGACCGGGGGCAGGGCTTCTTCACCACGCCCGATGATCAGCGCGTTCCTGCTACCGCTCGCGCGGCATTCGACAGCTGGTCCGTTGGCCTGCGTGCGGTTGCGCCCCTGACCGAGACGGTCGAGCTGCAAGCGCGCGGGCAGGTATTCGAAGATGCACGCACGTTGCGTTTCGATGGCGCGGATTCGACCAGCGAAGGGCAGGATGCGAGCTTGCGGATCGTCGGGCGCGGCGATTGGCAGTTCGAAGCGCTCGCTTATGTTCAGGCGCGTAATTTCTCGAACATCGTGATCAGCTCGACCCGCTTCGTGCAGGTCCTCGATCAGCGGAATACGCCATCGACCGGGCTCGGCGGCAAGATCGAGATCCGTCCGCCCTTGTCCGAAGCACATGAAGTGCGGATCGGCGTCGATTATCGCCGGGCCGATGGCGAATTGCAGGAAGAAGCGTTCAGCGCGTTCACTGGCAATCTGCGCGAGCGTCGCCGAGCCGGCGGGACCAACAGCAATCTCGGTCTCTTTATCGAAGATGATTGGCAAATCGGTCCGCTCCTCCTGACTGGAGGTCTGCGCGCGGACTACACAAGCATCGAAGACGGTTTCTTCCGCGCGGTCGATGCAAACGGACTGTTGGTGAGCGAGACAATCGCACCCGACCGCTCAGATTGGGCGCTAAGCTGGCGGGCGGGCGCGCTGTTCTATGCGACCCGGCGGCTGGAGCTGCGCGCATCGGCCTACACCGGACTGCGGCTGCCGACGCTGAATGAACTCTACCGTCCGTTCGTGGTGTTCCCGGTGGTGACGCAGGCCAATGCTGCGCTTGAGAATGAGCGGCTAAAGGGGTTCGAAGTCGGCCTTGATTGGCAGCCGATCAATGAGATCGTGCTATCAGTCACAGCCTTCGACAATGAGGTCGAAAGCGCTATCGCCAACGTGACGCTTCAACCGAACTTGCGCCAACGTCAGAACCTGCCTGCGATAGACGCCAAGGGGATCGAGGCCACGCTCGCGGCGGTGTTCGGCAAAGTCAGCCTGGATGCGTCACTGGCATATACCGATGCGACAATTGCGGGAGAGAGTGCCTCAATCGCTCTTGATGGCAACCGTCCACCGCAAACGCCCGAATTTGCCGCCTCCGCGACACTGGCATGGCAGCCGTCCGATGGTTGGCGGCTGGCAGGGACGCTTCGGCATGTTGGTGGTCAGTTCGAAGACGATCAGGAAACCGACCGACTTGCTGCTGCGACAACACTCGATCTGTTTGCGCAGGCGCCATTGCTAAAGGATCTGTCGCTTATTGTACGCGGCGAAAACCTGCTGGACGAGGCCATTGTGACGCGCAACTCGGGCGGTGCAACCGATCTCGGTGTTCCGCGAACGGTGTGGGTTGGTCTGCGGTTTGGATACTGAATTCTGCAATAAAATTAGAGCGGAGCCAGCCTGCGCGTACTGAAACTACCCAATGCAACAACATGTTGCATTTTTGCTACTCTCCGGGAAGAACCCGCCTGTGACTCTTGTTAGGGCAGAGCGCCCTGATAGGTTTGGTCAATCGTCGCTGAAAAGGCCGAAAACGGTCAGGCGACCATGTGGAGAGGAAATCTATGACACGCAAGCTTGCAGCTTACGCTGCTGGCCTAATGGCCTGCAGTTCTTTCACGGCACCGGTATTGGCACAGGACACCGAAGAGGGCGCAGCTCCTGAGGCCAATGACAATACGATTATTGTTACCGCAACCCGCCGGGCGGAGAACATCCAAGACATTCCAATCGCAGTTACCGCTGTGACGCCAGAACAGCTTGATAAGCAGGGCGTGGTCAACGTTCAGAATATTACGCAAGTGTCTCCCAGCTTCTCGACATCGAACGCGCAGATCGCGTCTGGCTCGGTTGTGTTGCGGATCCGTGGTGTCGGTACGACATCGAACAATATCGGCTTTGAAAGCGCGGTCGGCATCTTTGTTGACGGGGCCTATCAATCACGTCCGGGCGTCGCGCTGAGCGAGTTCGTCGATATTGAGCGGGTTGAAGTTCTGCGCGGTCCACAAGGGACGCTGTTTGGCCGCAACACCTCGGCTGGTGCGCTGAACATCACCACCAATCGCCCTGACCTCAACGAGTTCGGCGGCTTCGCCAACGCGACATACGGCAATTTTGACCTGTTCAACGTCCAGGGTGCGATCAACGCTCCGCTGGTCGAAGACACGCTCGCTGTGCGCCTCACCGGTGCCTATCGTCAGCGCGACGGCACCGTCGACGTGATTGATGGAACCGGAACTCTAATCGGCGAATCGAACACGACCGATCAGTTCCTTGTTCGCGGTCAGCTTGGCTATGAAAGCGAAGGCGGCGTCCGGGCTCGTTTGATCTTTGATTATTCTGAAAGTGAAAACCAGTGCTGCGCCGCAATTGAAGTTCTGGCCAACACAGGGTTTGAAGGTACAGTCGCTGCCTTGGGTGGCGGTGCTCGAGCTGGGATGGCAACACCGCTGCCCGCAACCACACCTTTCGATGTGACGTCTGCTCAGCGGGCAATTGACAACCGCGTCGCAACCGCGAGCCGCTTGCCGCTTGCGGAAGCAGAACAATGGGGCGTTACCGGTGAATTTGAATTTCCGATCAGCGATAACGCCGATCTGATTTTCATCGGTTCCTATCGTGACTTCTCCTCGAGTGAGAATTACGATTCCAGCTTCTCTGGCCTGGATGTGTTCGATGTTGATCGGCTCGATACGGATATCGAGACATTCACTGCCGAATTGCGCTTGCAGGGCGATGCCTTTGATGGCGCATTGAGCTGGCTCATCGGCGGTTACTATTCCGATGAATCGATCACTTCAGAGCAAGATTTCTCGCTTGGTGCAGATTATGATCTGCAGATTGGCGGGCTTTTCGGCGGACTGCTTGGGCCAGCGCCGCTCACTTTGCTCACAGATCTGATCAATGATCCGCTCACACCCGGAAACGGTGTCAGCCCGAACGGTACGACATCGACCAATCGTTATGCGCAAAGCAGCGAAAGCTGGTCGATCTTCACCCACAACACGCTCGACATTACCGACAGCCTTAGTGTCACATTGGGGCTGCGCTATTCGGATGAGAGCAAAACCGGTGGGTTTGAACAGCTTGCCAGCAACAATCCGACATGCCTGACTTTGCTGTCCGACACGGCTACGATTGCCGGCACGGTCGGCGCGGGTCTCGTTGGGAACGTGCTTGGAACCGGGTGCTTTGCATTCACCGCACCGGCAATCGGATCGGATGCGATCGCATTCCCGCTTCCACGTGAATTCAACGTGCCGTTCAGCGATAGCGAACTGATCTACACTGGTAAGATCGCATATGAGTTCAATGCACCGGTTACCGCCTATGCCAGCTTTACGCATGGCTATAAGTCGGGCGGCATCAACCTCGACATTACTGCGAATGCTGGTGGTGCTGATCCAACCTTCCTGTCGGAAGAAGTGGACGCGTACGAAGTTGGTGTGAAAGCGCAATTCCTTGATGATGCAGTGACGCTAAACGTTGCTGGCTTCGTTGAAGAATTCAGCAACTTCCAGGTGCTCGAATTTACCGGCGCTCAGTTCACGACGTTTAACGTGAACAAGGCGATTTCATCCGGTGTCGAGATTGAGTCGGTCATCCGGCCTTCGCCAGATTGGACCTTTAACCTGGGCCTGACCTACACCGATGCTCGCTATCCAGAGGATTGTGATGGAGGCATAGCCAACGCGAACGTAACATCGCTTTGCGGGAACACGCTGACCAATGCGCCCGACGTTGTGGCCATTGCCGGAGTGAACTACGACAAGGACTTCGGAAACTATCTCCGCGCGTTCTTCTCGGGACAGGTTCGAGCCGAAAGCGATCGTCGTACTTCGACACAGGCCACGACCGTGCCGAGCGCGGCACAGATTGCTGCCGCTGGCAGCATTCAGGCAGCCGTCGATGCAGCGCCGCTGGTGCCGTTCGATGTGCAGGACAGCAACACCAAGGTAAATCTGCGCTTCGGTGTCGGCGCTCAGGACGAAAGCTGGACGCTGGAAGTCTGGGGCGTGAATGTCACCGACCAGGTAACCCGCGGTGTGACATTCAACACCGTGCTGCGTGGTTCGTCTCGCTCAGCCTTCCCGCAGGAGCCAGCGACCTATGGTGTAACGCTTCGTACGAAGTTCTGATCAGAAGAGTTCAGACACAAAAAAGGGCGGCTCGGGAAACAGGGCCGCCTTTTTGTTTGCGCATTTCTGCTTTTCGCCCCCGCATCCGCGGGCGCGTCCTCGCTAGAAACGCAGCAGAGCTGCGTCCGCTGCGGGGCGGCCGCGTGGCCTTGCGACGCTTGCGGCGTCGATCCAGCGCTAGCTGGCTCACTTATCGCGGCAGCACGGCCCCAAGGTCGCAAGCGTGACCTCGCGCCCGCAGGTGCGTGAGCGAAGCGAACAACAGCACCGAGGACGCAGCCCCGGATGGGGCTGCGCAAAGCAAGAGAAGCGCTCGATGTTTTACATCGAGCGCGCGATCAGCATCTTCATGACTTCGTTCGAGCCGCCGAATATTCGAGTGATGCGGCTGTCGCGGTACATTTTCGCGATCGGGTATTCGTTGATGTAGCCTGCGCCGCCATGCAGCTGCAGGCACTTGTCGACAACTTCGCCTTGCAGCTCCGTGACCCAGTATTTCGCCATCGCGGCTGTAGCGACATCGAGCTCGCCTTTGAGCAGCTTGCCGATGCAGTCGTTCACGAAGACACGCGCTGCAGTGCCGCGCGCTTTCAGGTCGGCCAGCACAAACTGCGTGTTCTGGAAGTCCCAGATCGTCTGGCCGAAGGCCTTACGGCTCTTCACATATTCGATCGTGGTCTCCAGCGCCTTTTCGATGCCTGTCGCTGCGCCCATGGCGATGACGAGCCGTTCCTGTGCCAACTCTCCCATCAGCTGGTAGAAACCTTTGCCCTCGACACCGCCGAGTACGTTTTCTGCAGGCACAAACACGTTGTCGAAGAACAGCTCCGAGGTGTCGGCAGCATCTAGTCCGATCTTGTCGAGCTTCTTGCCGCGCTCAAAACCTTCGGCGCCTTCGGTTTCGAGCAGCATCAGCGAGATGCCTTTGGCGCGCTCATTCGGGTCGGTCTTGGCGACCACCACGATGAAGTCGGCGGTCTGCCCGTTGGAGATATAGGTCTTCGCCCCGTTGATGCGGTAGCCGTTGCCGTCCTTGAGCGCCGTCGTGGTGATCGACTGGAGGTCGCTGCCGACACCCGGCTCGGTCATCGCAATCGCGCTGACCAACTCGCCGGTGACGAGCTTGGGCAGATACTTCTTCTTTTGCTCTTCTGTGCCGTGACGCACGAGGTAGGGCAGGATGATCGTATTGTGCAGGCTCGCGGCGAAGCCATCGACATTATGCTTGGCCTGTTGGTCGATCACCACGATGTCATGGCGGAAATCGCCGCCATGCCCGCCATATTCTTCTGGCACGGATACGCCGAGCAGACCGGCTGCTCCCGCCTCGTTCCAGAACTCGCGCTCAACCTGGCCCTCGTCGCGCCATTTCTGGACGCGCTTTTCGGGGGCCTGCTGCTGATAGAACTTGCCCACGGCATCCGCGAAGATCGAGATTTCCTCGTCGTCCATGAATTCGGGCTGCGGGACGTCGATGGCGGGCATCTTACTTCCCCTTCCAATTGGGTGCGCGCTTCTCTGCGAAAGCGGCAGCGCCTTCGCGGGCATCTTCGGAAACGAAGACCGGCGCGATCAGCTTGGCTTGGTTGTCGTAGCGATCTTCCATCGCCCAGCCGCGGGATTCCTTCATCACTTGCTTCGAAACCTTGACCGCGAGCGGGCCATTGGCAGCAATCTTGGCTGCAAGCGCCATAGCCCCTTCGAGTGCGGGCCCTTCGACCACCTGATTGATCATTCCAAGCTCATAGGCACGCTCTGCGCCAATGAACTCACCGGTCAATGCCAGCTCCATCGCGATCCGCTCTGGGATCTGATCAGGCAGCATCATCACGCCACCGGCTGCGGCGACAAGGCCGCGCTTCGCTTCCGGGATGCCGAACTTCGAGCCGGCATTGGCGACCACCAGGTCACAGGCAATCATCAGTTCAAGCCCGCCCGCGAGGGCGTAGCCTTCAACCGCCGCAATTAACGGCTTGGCTGGAGGAGCCTGTACGACGCCGCCAAAACCGCGTCCGGGGACGCTGGGGCTTTCGCCGCGGAGGAAACCTTTAAGGTCCATGCCCGAGCAAAACGTCCCGCCTGCCCCGGTAAGGATGCCAACGCGCAGGTCATCTTCCGCGTCCAAGCGGTCCATCGCGGCGGCGATGGCTTCGGACGCTGCCTTCGTCATGGCGTTCTTGGCTTCGGGACGGTTGATGGTCACAATCAACACGCCGTCCTCGACACTCGTCAAGACTTCAGGGGTCTGGACTTCTTCACTCACAGGCTCTCACTCCCATTTTCAATAGCAACTGAATCTTGTGCGAGTGGTGAAGGCGGCTTACGGACACGTCAACCGCAATTTCGCCAGTGAGCGATAACAACCCGGAGAGAACACCATGGGCGAAGCCTACATCATCGACGCAGTCCGCACCCCGCGCGGCATTGGCAAGCAGGGCAAGGGCGCGCTGGCTGCCGAACATCCGCAGCATCTGGCCGCGACCGTGCTCCGCACCATTGCCGAGCGCAACGGGATCGACACAGCAACCGTCGACGATGTGATCTGGTCGGTATCGACTCAGGATGGAATGCAGGCGGGCGATCTTGGCCGGATGGCGGCTCTGGACGCGGGCTATGACACTACTTCATCCGGCACGACGCTCGACCGATTCTGCGGCGGCGGAATCACTTCGGTGAACCTCGCAGCGGCACAGGTGATGAGCGGCATGGAAGACTGCATCGTCGCGGGCGGAACCGAGATGATGAGCCTGACAGCCGCGATGTCGAAAGAGAAGATGCAGGCAGGCCTCAAGCCGCCCATGATGGGCAGCTACAATGAGCGCTTGCAAAAGGTGCACCCGCAATCGCACCAGGGCATTTGCGGCGATGCGATTGCGACCATCGAAGGGTTCACTCGGGAAGAGCTGGACGAGGTCGGCTATCGCTCGCAGCAGCGCGCTGCCGAGGCGATTGGCGAGGGGCGCTTTGACAAGTCGGTTGTCCCGGTGGTCGATGACGAAGGCAATGTGATCCTCGACAAGGATGAATATCCGCGTCCGCAAACCACGCTGGAAGGTCTGGCTCAGCTGGAGCCTGCCTTCACCAAGATCGCCGATGTTCCGCTCGATGCGAATGGCACGACGTTTCGCGGCTTGATCAATCAGAAATATCCTGATGTCGATATTCAGCACTTCCACCACGCGGGCAACAGCTCCGGCGTAGTCGATGGTGCGGCGGCGGTGCTCGTCACCAGCAAGGCGTACGCAGAGAAGCACGGCCTTAAGCCGCGCGCGCGGATCGTCGCGACAGCGAATATGGGCGATGATCCCACGCTGATGCTCAACGCGCCGGTTCCGGCAGCGAAGAAGGTGCTCGAAAAGGCCGACATGAGCCTCGACGATATCGACCTGTTCGAAATCAACGAAGCCTTCGCCGTGGTCGCCGCCAAGTTCGTTCGCGACCTCGAGCTTGATTGGGACAAGGTCAATGTGAATGGCGGCTCGATCGCGCTTGGCCACCCGATTGGTGCGACCGGCTCGATTCTGATCGGCACGATCATAGATGAGCTTGAACGCCGCGACCTCAAAACCGGGCTTGTGACGATGTGCGCAGCGGGCGGCATGGCTCCGGCGATCATCGTTGAGCGCGTGGACGGTTTCGTTGACTGAGATAGCCGACAACACGCCAGTCATAATTGGCGTAGGACAGTATTCGGAAAAGGTCGGGCAGACGGGCTATGAAGCGTTGTCCTATATGGACCTCGCGGGCCGGGCGTTGTCAGAGGCCATCGCCGATAGCGCCGCCGAAGGGAATGTCGCCGATGCGATAGACACGCTCGCAGCGATCCGCGCGTTCGAAATGTCGCGTCCGGATCGCAAGCCGCCCTTCGGAGCAGCGAACAATGTCCCGCGTGCGATTGCCAAGCGGGTTGCAGCGAACCCCGAGCGCGCGATCCTCACGACGACAGGTGGGCAGACCAACCAGCAACTCGTCGGCGAGTTCGCCAGCAACATCGCTGCGGGTGAGAGCCAATGCGCGGTGATTGTCGGGTCGGAGGCGATCTCGACCGTGCTGGCATTGTCGGCCAAGGGCGAGAAACCGGATTGGTCGGAAGAGGTCGAAGGTGACTTCGAAGATCAGGGCTTTGGGGTCGAAGGACTCATGGAGCCTGCTCTGTTTGCCCACGGCGCGACCGGCGCGATCCCGCTCTATGCGCTGGCCGAAAACGCGCGGCGAGCAAAGCTGGGCAAGGGTCTGGACGAATATCGCCGCTACATCGGCGAGCTATTCGCACCGTTCACCAAAGTCGCTGCCGCCAACCCGCATGCCGCCGCGCCAGTCGAACGCAGCGCGGAGCAACTGGCCACTGTCACTGAGCGCAATCGGATCGTCGCCGAACCCTATCCGCGCATGACCGTGGCGCGAGATCAGGTGAACCAGGCCGCCGCGATCATTGTCGCCAGCGCTGGCTTGGCTCGCGATCTGGGTGTGTCGGAGGACAAGTGGGTGCATATCCACGCTGTCTCCGCCGCGACAGAACTGATGCTATCACAGCGCCCCGACCTCTCGGCGAACCCCGCGTCCATCGCCAGCGTCGAGGCTGCGCTGGAGCGTTCTGGCAAGTCGATGGCAGACATGCGCTACATCGATTTCTATTCGTGCTTTGCGGTCCCCGTTTTCAACCAGATCGACCATTTCGGTCTAACCGCCGACGACCCGCGTGGACTGACATTGACTGGCGGGCTGCCGTTTTTTGGTGGCGCGGGAAACAACTATTCGGCGCATGCAATCTGCGAAGCGGTGCAGCGCGCTCGCGGTGATCGCGGGGCCTTTGCCTTGGTCGGCGCGAATGGCGGCTGGATGAGCAAATACGCCACCGGCATCTATTCGACCGAGCCAGCGGATTGGTCCGCGAATGACCGGTTCGAAAAGCTGCCGGATGCAACCGACGCCGTGCCCGCAGCCATTGGCCCGTTCGATCACGCCAAGGTCGAAACCTACACGATCAACAATGCCAAGACAGGCAGTGTCGCGGTGTTCCTCGGGCGCAATGATGCCGGTGAGCGGGTGTGCGGCAATGCCGACCTTACGCACGAAGCTACGCGGAGGGCATTCGAGAACGGAGACCCCTTCGGCGTGCAGCTCAATATCACCCAGGACGAGAACGGTCGAAACATTGGACGTCTAAGCTGAGCTTGCGGAGCGCTTTCCTACAGGGCGCCGGCGGTGTCATAGCGGAGCTGATATTTCGCGGTATGGGCGGGTAATGTTGGACAAGTGTCAACTTCGGTGTGGCGTGTGCTTTTTACCAAGAACCAGACATTTAGGAGGTGAAGCGCTGCCTGACACGGTGTCAATTGTGTCAACTTTGCCGCCCCTCGCTAACGAGCTTTGACAAATCGGCATGAGAAGCGTATTTAGTTTCAAACGTAACTAAATTGAAACACTGCGAGACCCCATCCCATGACGATGCATCCCGGCGATCTGTTCGAAAATCCAGCAGGCCTGGACGGCTTTGAATTTGTCGAGTTCTGCTCACCGGAAAAGGGCATTCTCGAACCCGTGTTCGAAGCGATGGGCTTCACCCGCGTCGCCAAACATCGCAGCAAGGATGTTCATCTTTGGCGGCAAGGCGGCATCAACCTGATCGCCAATTACGAACCACGCAGCGCGGCCTGGTATTTTGCGCGCGAGCACGGACCGAGCGCATGCGGCATGGCTTTCCGCGTCCGCGATGCAGCCAAGGCGTATGATCATCTGATGGCGCAGGGCGCGGAGCCGGTCGCCAATGAGCCTGGCCCGATGGAACTGCGCATCCCCGCGATCCGCGGGATCGGCGGGGCAATCCTGTATCTGGTCGATCGCTATGCTGGGGCCGAGGATAAGAGCCTCACCATCTACGACATCGATTTCGACTACCTGCCGGGCGTTGATCCCTATCCCGAAGGCGCAGGCTTCCACACGATCGATCACCTGACGCACAACGTCTATACCGGGCGGATGAAGTATTGGGCGGACTATTATGAGAGCCTGTTCAACTTTCAGGAAATCCGGTTCTTCGACATCAAGGGCGAGTATACTGGCCTTACCTCGAAAGCGCTGACCGCGCCCGATGGAAAGATCCGCATACCGCTCAACGAAGAAGGCGAAGGCGGGAAAGGCCAGATCGAAGAGTTCCTGCGCGAATTCAACGGTGAAGGCATTCAGCACATCGCGTTAATCTGCGAAGATCTGGTTGCGTGCTGGGATCGCCTGAAAGAATTCGGCGTGCCGTTTATGACTGCACCGCCTGAAACCTACTATTCGATGCTCGACGAGCGCCTGCCGGAGCACGGCGAAGATGCAAACGCGCTCCAGACGCGTGGCATCCTGCTCGATGGCACGACCGAGGGCGGCGAACCGCGCCTGCTGTTGCAGATCTTCGCAGAAGCGCAGGTCGGCCCGGTGTTCTTCGAATTCATTCAGCGCAAAGGCGACGATGGCTTTGGTGAAGGCAACTTCAAGGCGCTGTTCGAAAGCATCGAGCGCGATCAGGTCGCGCGCGGTGTGCTGAACGTCGCCGAAGAGCCCGCCGAATGAGCGCGCATCCCGTCAAATTGGGCGGCGTCCATCACGTCGCCTATCGCTGCCGCGACGCCAAAGAGACGGTCGAATGGTATGGCCGCGTGATGGGCATGGATTACACCACCGCCTTTGCCGAGGATCACGTTCCATCAACCGGCGAATACGACCCGTACATGCACATCTTTCTGGATGCGGGTAACGGCAACATTCTGGCATTTTTCGAGCTGCCCAATCAGCCTGATATGGGCCGTGATGAGAACACACCAGCTTGGGTGCAGCACCTCGCGTTCCGCGTGCCGAACGAAGCAGCACTGCTTGCGGCCAAGGCGCATGTCGAGGCGCAGGGCATCGACGTGCTCGGACCGACACATCACGGCATATTCAAATCGATCTACTTTTTCGATCCGAACGGCCACCGGGTTGAGCTGGCGGCGGACATCGGCACTGACGAACAATATGCCGAACTGGCCCGAGTCGCGCCCTTGATGCTTGAGGAGTGGTCTCAGACCAAGAAAGCACCTCGTCATGCCGATTGGCTGCACGAAATTGCGCGCGAAGAGCACGAAAAGGCTCCTTAGCCAATTCCTAGGCTTATCTGACACCTGCTTCGCGGAGTGTCGAAAACCTACAAAAGCCCTTTTGCTCCAAGGATTAATGTTTGGTTGACTCTATCCGGGGTCCTCCATAACCCTTTCGCCTGCCTGAAGAGACAAGGTCGCTAAGCAAGTCCGCAGGTTCAACAGGTTTCCGGGGGGAGCTGGATGACGTCTGTCGCGACCAATCCGCGTGTCTATATTTCTGTATGCGCTTCAAGCCTGGCGGTAGCCATGGCTTTGGCAGGTGGTACGCAAGCCGCTGCACAATCGACTGGCCAAACCAGTCAGGAGCTGGAGCTGCCCGATACCGAGGAGCGCCCGAGTGATCGGGCGAATGTCCGGATTGAGCGTGATGCTGGACTGCGGGCCAATTGCCCATTCGATGAGAGCGATCTGACCACAACGCTCAACGCGGTTGAGTTTGTGGATGTTGGCGGCGGGGTGCTCGCTCCTGAGCTCGCGCAATCGCTGGCACGAGTTGAAACACCGGCAGGCGAACGCCCGCTTTCCGTAATCTGTGACATTCGCGATGCGGCAAATACGGCGCTGCGACAGGATGGCTGGATCGCCACGGTTCAGGTGCCCCAACAAGAGCTGGCAGGTGCTCTGCGCCTCGACGTGGTTTCGGCCAATATTTCGGAAATTCGGATTTCAGGTGACCCTGGTCCCTATCGCGATGCACTGACTAGAGCGATTGAGCCCCTGCGTGAGCTTGACCCGCTGAACGAGCGCGAAGCCGAACGAATTCTGCTCAACGCCAACGATATTCCCGGCCTTGAAGTCAGGCTGGCGCTCGCGCCATCGGGCGAAGCACCGGGCGAGGTTATCGGCAATCTCTCGGTCGATTTTGAGCGTTACGCCGCGTTCTTTAACGTCCGCAACTACAACGCTCAAAGCATTGGGCGCGAGACAGGGTTCGCCCGGTTTGAGGCATATGGCCTTACAGGCCTGTCCGACATCACCTATGTCGCTGGCCAGACAACCGCCGACTTCGATGAACAATGGATTGTTCAAGGCGGCCACGAATTCGGCATCGGGCCAGACAATATCCGCGTCGGTGTCGATGTTGTGTTCGCATCCGCGCGCCCGACGATTCAGAATCTTGACCTTGAAACCGATACTTTGGTGGCGAACCTTTCAGTCGCCTATCCACTGCTCCGGACGCCTTCGACCGCAGCGGATATCACGCTCGGCTTCGACTATATCGAGCAAGAGACCAAGGTTACTCCGGTCACGCTCAGCAAGGATTCGATCCGCACAGTATTTCTGCGTGCGCAGGTGGACGGACAGAAGCGCAGGCTCGATCGGTCGACGTCATTTCTTTACAGTGCATTTGCCGAGGCGCGGCAGGGCCTCGATGTATTCAGCGCGACGTCACTGAATGGTTTCGGCGCCGCTGTGACGGACGGCATTACGGCTTCTCGGCCCTTTGGCAATGCCGATGCGTTTGTGCTGCGCGGCGGTGTGGACGCGACCTGGTTCCCAGGTTCGATTTTCGATCTGCGCGGCCGTTTCGAAGCGCAATGGACTGATGAGCCGCTGCTCAACTTTGATGAATACGCGATCGGTAACCTCAGTATTGGTCGCGGCTACGATCCCGGTGCAAACAGCGGCGACCGTGCATTGGGCGGATCGGCAGAGGTCGGTGCCACGGTACTCGATCAGGCTCGCCACCGTCTGCAATTGTTCGGCTTTTTCGACATAGTTCAGGTTGAGAACCTCGATCGCGGTACGCCCGATCCGAAGCGCACGCTCAAGTCCGCAGGTGCTGGCCTGCGGTATTCGTTCGGGTCCGGCATCAACGTCGAGGTGACATATGCATCGCCGCTCGATCGGGCGTTGTTCTCCGACACGGAGAGGCCACCTGACCGGGTGCTGTTCTCTCTTACCACCAAATTCCCAGCATTGTTCCGTTGAGCCGGCCCGCGGCAGGAGATTTCGAGATGGCAGTCGCAAGCAGGAAAATTCGCAGCCGGATGCTGATGACCACCGCTCTGGTGGCAGTCGCTGCGATGCCCGGGGTGGCGCATGCGCAGTTGGTCACCAGCGGTGATCTGAGCTCCGCAGTCGACAGCGCAGGCAATCCCGGCCAGCTTACGGTCACCGATACCAGCGCGACCCAAACCGATATCGAAATTGAAGCTGCCGTCGTCGTCGCCGAATGGACCGATTTCAACATCGGCACCGGCGATACCGTCAACGTCACGATAGACGGCGGCTTGGGGATTGCCGAAGCGACCTTGTTCAACCGCGTGATCGGCGCGAATCCATCCAACATTGATGGCACGCTGAATGCGGCTGGCATCAATTTCTGGCTCGTAAACCAGAACGGCATTCTGTTCGGCAACGATACCGCGATAAACGCCCAGTCGTTCTTTGCGTCAACCGTCGACGTCGCGAACCAAGATGTCTTCGATTTCTACGAAGGCACCGACTTGTTCGGGAACGGCACCGACACGCTGAACTTTGCGGGCGTTTCTACCGCAGCGGTTCAGGCTCTCGGCAATGCCAGCTTCGTGACCGATGGCTCGCTGGCGTTCGTTGGTCAACAGCTCGACCTGACGGGTTCTTTCGATGCTGGCACAGGCCGTGCGATTTTCGTCACCGCAAGCGATGTAGATGTCAGCTTCACGGCAGGAAGCCCGCTGACCTACACCGTCAATGCAGGCACCACGATAGCCGCCCAGAACATCGACGGATCGATCCAGGGCGCCTCAGCGGAATTCGCCATGTTTACGGCGGCCGGTGTGGTCGGAGCCTTGCTCGACATCGACGCGACCGTAACGGCCACAACGGCGCTGGCGACCGATACCGGGATCGCCTTGCTCGCTTCCGGACCTTCGTCTGTGACTGTGGAGATTGGCGGAGAGTTTTCGAGCACTGGGGAAGTCGTTCTCAATTCCAACGGAGATCTGACTGCAACTGCCAACATCTCCGGCAGCGACCTCGATATTGACGCTACCGGCGCAATCAGCTCCGTCGATCTGACTTCGTCTGACGGCGATCTGAACCTCAATGCCGGGACGACCATAATGGCGGGCGTTCTTGAGACCAGCGGTGCTGGTGGAGCTACACTCACAGCCGCTGGCAACATCACGACGACGTCGATCACATCGAACGAGCCTGGCCTGGTCAATGGGTTTATCGATGCTGAGAGCACGGGCGGCGGGACGCTTGATCTTGGTGCGCTGTCGAGCGACGGCAATATCGATCTGGACACGAGCGGTCTGGTTACGACCAGCACGATTAACTCGCTGGGTGACCTGACCATTGGCGGGACGACCGATCCAGGCGCGGTAACCTTCACTGGCAATGTCAGTGCAGATGCGATCGACATCGATACGACCGGAGTGGTGACGGCGCTCGATATCGAGTCGACCGATGGCGATCTCAACATTCTGGCGGGGGACTCGATCAGCGCAGGCGGTGTGACTGCGACCGAAGGCGATGTGATCCTGTCGGCGACGAACAACATCACGACCACTTCGATCAGCTCGAACGAGAACCTCGGAACCGGCGGCGCGATCGATGTGGACAGCACCGGCGGGGGCACGCTTGATCTGGGCGCGGTGTCCGGCGACGGCGCTGCCAACCTTGATACGACCGGGACGCTGACGCTGGGTCTGGTCAATATCGGCGGTGCGCTGGTGATCGGTGCGGCCAATCAGCCGACCACGCTGAACCTCAATGACGACATCACCGCTGGCAGCTTCACGTTTACTTCGGCCAACCCGTTCGTGTCGCAGGACATCACCACGACCGATGGTGATCTGAACATCGATGCAGCCTCGATCACGACGGGTAATCTGGAAGCGGACAATGGCGGCGGAGTGATCCTGACCGCGACCGGCAATATCACGACGACGTCGATCACATCGAACGAGCCTGGTGTGGTGAACGGGTTTATCGATGTTGAGAGCACGGGCGGCGGGACGCTTGATCTTGGTGCGCTGTCGAGCGACGGCAATATCGATCTGGACACGAGCGGTCTGGTTACGACCAGCACGATTAACTCGCTGGGTGACCTGACCATTGGCGGGACGACCGATCCAGGCGCGGTAACCTTCACTGGCAATGTCAGTGCAGATGCGATCGACATCGATACGACCGGAGTGGTGACGGCGCTCGATAT